>JAFYGX010000151.1 GCA_017543025.1 Solobacterium sp. | reverse complement strand
TTCTGTTCCTTCTCCTTCTCCTTCTCCGTCTGCTTCTCCGGCAGTAACTCCATCGCCGAGTCCATCGCCTTCTGCTGCGCCTCTGGATCAGAAGGCACCGCAGATCACCGTGAGCACGGATGCTGTATCGCTTGAAGCAGGCAGTGAATTTGCCCCGGGGAGTCTTGTGGCTTCGGTAAAAGATGAAACAGACGGGGAACTGCCATACGCGGATGAAGAGAAAAACGGCAGCTTTACCGTCCGTTCGGATGTAAATACGGATACGCCCGGGACATATACGGTAACGATTATTGCGCGTGATAACGCCGGCAACCGTTCGGAAGCCTCCATAGCGGTTACGGTCAAGGAGAAAGAGGCAGATCCGGTTCCGTCAATTGCGCCGACTGCAGAACCGTCTCCTTCTGCTTCCGCAGAACCATCTGTCGCTCCTTCCGGGACGCCGTCACCTGCTCCGGCAGTGACGCCGGCTCCTTCCGGCATACCGGATTCTTCGGATCCGAAAGGGCAGATATACAGTTTTCTGACCGGCTCGATGGGCTTCAATCATGCTCAGGCATGCGGCATTCTTGCGAATATTCATCGGGAATCCCGTTTCCAGCCAAAAGCGGATAACGGAATCGGTTATTACGGGTTATGCCAATGGGGCGGAGAGCGTCTTGAAAATCTGCGGAAATGGTGTGCGGAAAACGGATACGATTCTGATACAATCGACGGCCAGCTTCATTTCCTGCAGTATGAGATGCCGCTCAGTTATCCCAATACAACTGCTCAGGTACGGGCATGCCCTGATGATGAAGAGGGCGCCCGCAAAGCCTGCTGGATCTTTGCGATGGGTTACGAAGTCGCAGGAGAAGAAATTGCGGATATGTCGAAAGACAAGGCCGCAGAGTATTTCAACGAACTGAACTGAATCAGCGTACGGCAGAGAAATCTGCCGTTCTTTATTTGGAATGAAGCAGGACAAGAAGTAACAGAGACGCATGAAAAAAGAGACAGATCATGCGTATCTGTCTCCGGATGTTCGATGAAATCCGAAACCTGTTTCTCCAGAATCAGAGCAGGCTGTTCATGAAGAATGCGGTCTTTTCGTCAGAATCGAGAATATGAACGGGCTTGTACTGGTTGGAAGATGTGCCGCGGGAGATACAGAGCTCTTTCCATCTCTCGTGTGTTCCCGGCTTCTGATTGAGGATCCTGAGATCGCCAAGTTCGTGTTCCATATGGAACCGCGCAAACCGGACGTTGACTTCTTTCAGAATTTCGGTCATCTCTGCAGCATATCCGCTGAGATCTGTTCCGTCTTCTGTTTCCGTAAGCAGAATATAGCTGTAAGGATGTGCTTCATAATCACTGGCGACTGCCCAGTTCGGAATCCGAGTGCCGGATATTTTTTCGAGTCTGTGGACGACGGTCGCCATATGCTCTTCTGTGGTCTTTTCACCAGTAAGGTTCAGAAGCTGACCTTTGCGGAAGGAGAAGAGTATGTACGGGCACTCATTCATATAATCAACGACTTTGATCACATCTCCGCAGCGGTAACGATAGAGGCCTGCCTGACTGGTAATGATGATCTCATATTCCTTTCCGACTTCCAGCTCATCCAGACTGAGAATTCTGCTTTCGTCTTCCATGGGAATGAATTCGTAATAGCAGCTGTCCACAAGCAGGAGCTGGTTCAGGGAGTTGAGATAATCTGTGGACGCAAACAGTCCTTCACTGGCTCCGTAGATCGAAAAGTCATAAGGAATATCACCGGTATATCCGCGGCAGATCTTCACAAACGGCCAGAATGAAGCGGAACCGATACCGTACATTACAGACATATTCGGCCACAGACGGGGAATGATGGTATTGTCGAAACCCTTTTCAAACTCCTTCCGAAGCTCAGCAGCACGGGTGGGATTCGGTTTGAGAAATCCGGCGAGCTTTTTCTTTGTTTCTTCGCTTGCCATACCCAGATCGCTGATTGTTCCGGTTTCAATGTCATCAACGATTGTTTTCCAGTTGATTTCAAGATAACGGATCAGATCGGTGAAGTTCATGAAAAATACAGAGAACATATACATCAGGTTCGGATCTTCCAGACCGAGCCGGAAATTCATGTATTTGGAATCTGCTTCACTTGCATTGAACAGCTTTGTAAACGGATTAAGCAGGATGTACGGATAGCAGAATCCGAGCTGACGCGCAGCGACATCTGCGACGTTGCTGCAGAGCATTCCGTTGGGAAGATAATCATCAAATGCCGGGGGAGTAAACATACCGCGGCCGGGCTTCAGTCCTTTTCCGTATTTCTGACGGTGATAGCGGTCAGCCAGCGCGAGCATCTTGGGAACCGTATATCTTACATAGATATTTACCTGAGGCTGTGTCAGAGGCACCAGTTTGCGTGCACCGACGCTGCCGGAGCTCTGCGCATAGCCGACAAGCGGCAGCGAAGTGATCAGGTTTGACTCTCCGCCGTCGATCATGCGTTTTATATATTCTTCATAGTCCTGGAATGTGGAAAGCGGTACATTCCTGCGGTAGTCCTCAACACTGTGGATATCACTGAAATGCATCTTTTTTCCGTACTCGGAATTTGCATTGGTTTTCAGGATATGAAACAGCAGCGCTTCATTGCGCTTGCGTGCGTTTACGGTATTTCTGTGCATGACGTTCAGCTGATGATTCCCCATGGTAATCATGCCTTTGATGAAGAGCCTGGTGTATATGTCTCTGATATTCATATGTAAATCCTCCAAATCATGTTTGAAATCGAAACATCCGCCCTTTATAATATCCCAGAATCGGGCGTGGATAATAGCATTTCTGGATTTAAAAATTATGAAATCAGACGATAATATGGGAAACGGCCGGGTTGTAACTGCACAGGATTCTCGGAACATCTGAAAAAGATGTGTGGTTACGGGCTGCACCTCACAGGAAGAATCCGGTTTTTCTGCTGGTTTCCGCAAGTCGACCGGTGTGCAATGGCCAGAAAGATTTAAACGGCCGGACAGTTGAATTCTGGCCGTATCTGATGTGTGAGGCTTGGCTTGACGCGGGTGTTTTCCAGGTGCGATGAATTACGCCCAGGGCGGCTTACTTCTGCAATTCGTTTCAGAACCGGCGGCAGAGAAACAGGCTCTGCTTTGGTTTCAGCGTGAGTGTCTGAGTAGAACTGCAGATCTCTCCGGTGAGAAGATCTTTCAGCTCGGGAAGGGGACGCCCGATCGTAATCGCTGCGTCTTTGTCATCTGTATTCAGGGCATACAGAAACAGCTCTGTTTTATTACGGCGGATAAACGCCAGCTGCTGCCGGGCGGTATATACCGGCTCATAGGAACCGCTGAACAGAACCGGATGGGCACGGCGAAGGGAAGCGAGAAAAGACAGGTGCAGAGTCAGTGCGTTCCATTCCGCCGACTGCAGAGACGGGCGGACCGCATCATCGCTGGTTGATGTCCGGGTACCGGTGATGCCCCATTCACTTCCGTAATAGAGACATGGGATGCCGGGCATTGCATAAAGCAGATCATAGGCAAGCGGAAGATCGCGCGGATCATTCAGAACCGAGGCAATCCGGTCGGTATCATGGTTGTCCGCAAAGCTCAGCAGGTGTGTGCCGGTATACTGACACCACGGATCTTTGCCGAACTGCCGGTTCAGCGTATCGGCAATCTCGGGCAGGTACCCGGCGTTCAGCGAAGAGCAGAGCCGGGACCGGAACTGATAATTCGTAACGCTGTCCAGGCCGCAGTCATTCAGCAGAATTGTATAATCACCGCCGATCATTTCTCCGAGCAGAAACAGATCGGGTTTCAGAGCGTGCAGATGATCGGAAAGCGCACGGAGAAAACCGCGGTCCATACAGTAAGCAGAACTGATCCGGAATCCGTCAGGCTGAACTGTTTCGATCCAGTGCTGTGCTGCCTGAAACAGAAAGGCTCTCACATCCGGATGATTCAGATTCAGCTTGACGAGGTTGTTATGGCCTTCCCAGTTGCCGTACGTAAAGCCGTCCGGCGCCCAGGGATCATCAAAATTCAGAAAGAACCAGCCGCAGTACGTACTGTCCCATTTCTTTTCCAGCACATCCTGAAACTGCGGCAATCCTCTTCCGGCATGGTTGAATACGATGTCGAGAATGACACCGATGCCTGCTTCGTGCAGAGCATCGCAGACAGTGCGGAAGTCTTCGTCTGTTCCAAGCCGCGGGTCGATATGAAACGGATCACGGATGTCATACCCGTTCTGATCGCTGGCAAAGACCGGATTGAACAGGACATGCGTGATTCCGAGCTGAGTCAGATGACCGATCCAGTCAGTCACATGCAGAATACGGTGAGAATCGCTGCCGTCAGGTCTGTCCGGTGCGCCGCAGAAGCCGAGAGGATGAATCTGATAAATGACGGAATCAGTGTCCATAAGAGATTTTACCTTCCCGGAAGGCACTGATCATGCTGGAGGTAAGCGAGGCGTTTCCCGGTACATCATAGGAATCAGAAGGAGAACGCCAGATTGCGGAACGCAGTTCATTCCGGTCAATCCTGATCTCTGAGGCTTCCGCATCACAGAAAAAGCCGAACAGCAGTGAACCGGAGAACGGCCAGGGCTGGGAGGCAAAATACCGGAGATTCCGGACCCTGAGCCCGGTTTCTTCTTCGACTTCCCGGATGACGCATTCTTCGACGGTCTCGCCGATTTCGCAATAGCCGGCAACCAGCGCATCATGCCGGTATTCTCCGTGTGAAATCGCATAGCGGGTGATCAGAAGCCGGTTATCCGGACTCAGAACGCCGACAATAACAGCCGGGTTTATCCGCGGGTAAACGATGTGCCCGCAGGTTGGACAGCGCATGGCGCGTTCTTTTCCGTCCGGAATCATCTTTGTGCCGCAGGCTCCGCAGAAGCAGTTTGTTTTCATCCACTGATAGAGATGCCAGCCGGCTGCACACGCAAATCCGAGTTCACGCGGTTCGTAGTTTCTTGCGATATTGAGATTCAGAGAAATCGCATGATTGGTCTGCGGAATCTCAGTAAGGAAGAATGCCCGTTCATCAATGGAAAACAGATATCTGTATTCCTGGCCGGGGTCGAGTTCGCTGTAATGAAAAAAGGTCTGATCCGGCTTCATGATCACATTTCTGCCGTCATATGCAAAAACGATGTCATCTGCCGCCGGTCTGCGCGGTGTCCACTCATTGTGGAACACATGAGGTGAAATTTCATGTATCATATGTCACTACCTGAAATAAAACTCCCGGCTTTCCCGGGCCCAACAAAATAATTATAGGAGATAAAAAATTGATTTTAAAGACTGTTCATAAATCTTATTTCGGCTATATTGAAGGTGTAAAGAAGAACTGAACTCCAGAGGAGGTACAGATCATGAAGGAGATACTTCTCGAATATTAAGTGAGGTTCTCTGAATCGCGCAGAACATTCAGGGAACCGGTTCCTCAGAAGCTGAAAAAGGAAAGATGTCTGCAATTGAGGACAGACCAATGGATGACTTCAACTGAACAACTGAATGCTTTACAGGATCCGGAGATCAGAACTCCGGTGAAACAGACAGGTACCAATGCCTGATATGCGGTGAAGCGCATCAACGATCACCGCGGAACCAGAAGCTTTAAACACAGAGATTCCGTAAAAACCAGACAATGCCGGCAGAAACAGCATAACTGGTACGGAATCTTTTTTTTCATTTATAATGTTCGGGTGTGAGGTTGAAAGATGCTTACTGTAGATGAACGAATCAATGAAGTGCGCGCTCTGATGAAGAAGCGGAAAGTTGACGTATATTATGTTCCGAATGAAGATGATCATCTGTCGGAGGAATATACGGCATCATATTTTCAGTGCAAATCGTTTCTTTCCGGGTTTACCGGTGATTACGGCTGTGTGATCATCACGCAGGAGTTTGCAGGACTCTGGACGGACGGACGTAATTTCACCCAGGCAGAACATGAACTGGAAGGAACGTGCGTCACACTGATGCGGATGCGGCAGGAGGGAGTTCCTGATCCGGTTGAATTCATGATTGAGCATACGCCTGCGAACGGTGTGCTTGGATTTGACGGCAGAGTGGTCAGTACGATGACCGCGAAGAAGCTGGCAGATGCATTGAAGAAAAAGAAGGCGAAAATCCGGATGGATGAGGATTTTGCCGGTGAAGTATGGGGCAAAGATCGTCCGTATATGCCGGCTGATCCGATCTGGGTGCTGGATTCAGAGTATACCGGAGAAGAGACCGCAGAGCGGATTGAGCGGGTAAGGGAGAAGATGCAGGAAAAAAAGGCGGATGCGCTGATTCTGACCAGACTGGAAGATCCCTGCTGGCTGCTGAATATCCGCGGCAATGATATTGCGTGCACGCCGGTTGCCTATGCATTTGCCATGGTTACCAGAACCCGGGTTCATTACTATATTACTGATTTTGAAAAAGTCAGCCCGGAGGCGAAGAAGCACTTTGCGGCAAACGGCATCAAGGTGCGTCCGTATGCGATGCTGGGAGAAGACCTGGAGAAACTGGAAAACTGGAATGTATGGGTTGAACTTGACCGGTTAAGCGCTGCGCTCTATTCCCATCTGAAACCATCCAATACGATTCTGAACGAGCCGTCTCCGATCGTTGCGTTCCGGGCTGTGAAAAATGAAACCGAGATTGAACGCACAAAGGAAGCGCATATCAAAGACGGCATTGCGATGGTGAAATTCCTGTACTGGATCAAGCAGAATGCGGCAGACGGACAGCTGACTGAGGTCAGCGCGCAGAACCATCTGTATGAGCTGCGGGCAGAACAGGAAGATTACATTGAGCCTTCGTTTACTACCATCTGCGGTTATCAGGCAAATGCAGCGATGATGCATTACTGCGCAACGGAAGCGTCCCATTCCGCAATCAGGCCGAAAGGGTTTCTGCTGGTGGATTCGGGCGGAACGTACAGAGACGGCACAACCGATATCACCCGGACGATTGCGGTCGGAAAACTGACGGCTGAAGAAAAAAAGCTGTATACAAAAGTGCTCAAAGGTCATCTTGCGCTGATGGGTGCGAAATTTCTTTACGGTACCTGCGGCAACAATCTGGATATTCTGGCGCGCCGTCCGCTGTGGAATGAACATATCGATTATCAGTGCGGCACCGGCCATGGCGTGGGTCATGTGCTTTCGGTTCATGAAGGCCCCCACTCCGTTGCCTGGGGGAAACGCGGAGCAGCTGTTCTCGAACCGGGAATGATTGTGACGGATGAACCGGGCGTCTATCTGCCGGATAAGCTTGGAATCCGGATTGAAAATGAACTGCTGGTTGTTGAAACGGAAAAGAATTTCTACGGCCGCTGGCTGGAGTTTGAAAACCTCACCATGTGTCCGTATGAGCCGGAAGCGATCGATCTGAAATATCTGGATGATGAAGAGATCGCACTGCTCAACGCATATCACAAAAAGGTTTATGAGACGCTCAGCCCGCGTCTTTCCGGCAAGGAAAAGTCCTGGCTGAGAACTGTCACAAAGGGCCTGAAACGGGTATGAAGCTGATTTCGTGGAATGTGAACGGGCTGAGAGCCTGTGCGAAAAAAGGATTTCCGGAATTCTTCCGGGCGGCAGATGCAGATCTGTTTGCGATTCAGGAAACCAAAATGCAGCCGGAACAGCTGGAAGACAGTCTGAAGTTTGAGGGTTATCACCGCTATATGAACAGCGCTGTGCGAAAAGGCTACAGCGGTACGCTGGTCTATGCGAAAGAGGAGCCGCTGCAGGTGCTCTATGACATTGAAGGCGACGAGACAGAAGAAGGAAGAGTCATTACGCTGGAATACCCGGATTTCTGGTTTGTCTGCGCCTATGTGCCAAACTCCAAGGAAGGACTTGCGAGACTGAATTACCGTGTGGAGTGGGAAGGGTATCTGCGGGCGCATCTGCAGAAGCTCGATCAGACAAAACCGGTCATCTATACCGGCGATCTCAACGTGGCGCACGAAGAGATCGACATAAAAAATCCTGCTGCGAACCGGAAGAACGCCGGCTTTACCGATGAAGAGCGCGCGGAGTTCAGCAGACTGCTTGCCTGCGGCTTCACCGATACATTCCGGAAGCTTTACCCGGATACCGTGAAGTACAGCTGGTGGAGCTATCGCTTCAATGCACGGAAGAATAACGCCGGATGGCGGATCGATTACTTCGTGGTCTCAGACCGTCTGAGTGCACATGTGAAAGACGCCATGATTTTCAATGACATTACGGGCAGTGATCATTGCCCGGTAGGACTGGAAGTAATCTGGTAAACCTCTGCTGTAATTTGGTAAAATAACAGCGATATGTGATTCTTATCAAAGGAGCATTAAAATGAATGTTCAGACTATGGTTGTCGGCTACCGTGACGAGATCGTAGATCGGCTTGGAACTCTGGTGGCAATCAACAGTAAAGAAGGAAATCCGGAGCCGGGAGCTCCGTTCGGACAGGGACCGAAGCAGGCGCTGCGCACTGCGCTTGGCATGCTGGAACAGGACGGTTTCCATACGCGGAATCTGGATGATTACATCGGCTACGCAGAACTGGGAGAAGGAAAAGAAGTGATCGGCATCATCGGTCATCTCGATATTGTTCCTGCGGTACAGAGTGATGGCTGGGATACCGACCCGTTTGTGATGACAGAAAAAGACGGAATTCTGTACGGCCGCGGTGTCGCAGATGATAAGGGAGCTGTGGTGGCTTCCATGATCGCACTGAAGGTTCTCCGTGATATGGGAGTACCGCTGAATAAGCGGATTCGTCTGATTATGGGGACAAATGAAGAGTCCGGATCGGAGTGTCTGCGATATTACGTTGAAAAGGAAGGACATGTCGACTACGGATTTACCCCGGACGGCGCATTCCCTGGCGTGCATGGAGAAAAGGGAATGCTGCACGGGAAGTTCTGTTCGAAAAAGACCAGTATTCTGGATATACGCGGCGGAACCGCAGGCAATGTTGTATGTGCGCGGTGCGAGGCGAAGCTGCCGAAGAGCAGTTTTTCTTCCAAGAAGCTGAAGGACTGGTTCAATAACCTGAATATCGACTTCACCATGGAAGACGGCGATGGCTGTGTGATTGTGACCGTATTCGGCAAGGCAGCCCATGCCAGTACGCCGGAACTGGGCATCAACGCGATCTCCTGTCTGATGGCGGGGCTGAAGGATGCCGGCATGCAGGATCCGTTTGTTGAGTTCTACTGCAGTCATTTCGGCCTGCAGTCGGACGGCCGTGGTCTCGACGCAAAGCTGGAAGACGAGTTCGGGGTGCTGACGCTGAATATCGGAACGATTGAAATGAACGACGGCGTGATTTCCGGTACGATCGATATCCGTTTCCCGGTGACAATGAGCGTGAAGTCTGTTCTGAAAGCCATGGCCGGACGGATGGAAGATGAAAACGGACGGATTGAAATAACCGGCAGAACCGAACCGCTCTATTTCCCAGTGGATTCTCAGCTGGTTTCCGGTCTGCTCAGTGCCTATCAGGAGGTGACCGGCGATTATGGCAGTAAGCCGATTGTTACCGGCGGCGGAACCTATGCAAAGGGCATCCGCAATACGATTGCCTTCGGATGCGCGTTTCCGGACCGGGATTACCGGATTCATGACGCAAATGAAAACGTTCGGATTGATGAGCTGCTGCTGCAGACGGAAATCTACGTGAACGCACTTCTGAAACTTCTTGCGATCTGATCTGTACGGCACGTTCCGGCGTGTCGTTTTGATATAAATACAGGTGATTATGAAAAAGGCAGCGTTACTTTACGATTTCGACAAAACCTTATGTGACAGAGATATGCAGGAATACAGCCTGATTCCTTCGCTTGGCTATGAGAAAGCCGGTGCGTTCTGGGGCGAAGTGGAAGAACTTGCACAGAAAAACCGGATGGACGGAATCAGTGCATATCTGTACATGCTGAAGAAAAAGTTTGAGGATGCGGGGCATCCGCTGCGCAGATCGGATTTTTCCGGACTCGGCAAGGCGATCAATCTGTATCCCGGCGTCACGGACTGGTTTGAGCGGATCAATGAATACGGAAAACAGGCTGGTCTTTCCATTGAGCACTACATCATATCTTCCGGAATGGAGGAGATTATTGAAGACAGCTCGATTGCCCCGCAGATCAGGAAAATTTATGCCTGCAGGTATTTCTATGATGAAAACGGCATTGCGCAGTGGCCTGCGCAGGTTGTTAATTACACGACAAAGACGCAGTATATCTTCCGCATCAACAAGCAGGTGCTCGATGAAAGCAATGACAGAGACCTCAACCGGTGGATACCGCATGAAAAGCGGGAGATACCGTTCAACCGGATGATCTATATTGCCGATGGCCTGACAGATGTACCGTGCATGCGGGTAGTGAAGCTGAACGGCGGCCGGGCGATTGCGGTCTACAATCCGGCAAAGGCAAAGGCGGCGATTGAAACGGAAAAACTTCTGAAAGAACAGCGGGCAGATTTCATGGCACCGGCAGATTACCGGGACGGGAGTGCGCTGGACCGCCTGGTCAGGCTGATCCTTGATGAAATGGGCGCTCACTCGCAGCTGGAGGCGTTTGAGGGAGAAGTGTTATGACAGAAAAAAGGCGAAAGAAGAAACGCAGAGTGAAGGTGGAACGGCTGATCCTGCTGGTGCTGGTTCTCGCTGTGATTGTTGCGGCTGGCGTGTTTCTGTTCGGAAAACTGGCCGGCGGAAAAAAAGCAGGCGGCGTGGTTACGGTCATGCTGGATAATGCACACGGCGGCGATCAGTCCGGCTATCAGGGGCTGATCAGTGAAGATGAATATAACGAACATGTAACGGATGAACTGGCAGTTCTGCTTGAGAATGATCCGGCGTTTGCTGTAAAGCGCACCCATGCGGACGGACAGGCAATGGCAGTGTCAACCCGGGTGGAAGTGATTGATGAAGCGGCTCCGGATATTGTTCTTTCGGTCCGCTGCCATAACGGCGACAGCCCGAATTTCGGAACGATGCTGGTATTTGCGGACCCTCCCGCACATAAAAAGCACCGTGAAAGTGCCGATCTTGCAAGGATGATTACGAGTGTATATACAGATGCCGGTTACAGTCCGGCTTGCGGGTATTATTACTATCAGCCGATCAAGGAAGGATATTTTCAGGAACATCTTGCCCCGATCGATGATGAAACGGATTATGAACAGGAGACGTGGGAGCTGATGAACGCGAAAGCTCCTGTGGTAATCGTTTCACAGATTAATGTAAATAACGAAGAAGAGTGCACGGAATGGAACAGCGAAGAGGGCTGGAAAAAAGCGGCGGGGCTGTATTATGATGCGCTGAAGGCACTCTATGGGAAACAGGAATGAGTGCACATGACGGAAATGCAGAACGGTTTCTGAAAGCGTATGCGACAATTGAATATAATCTGAACCGGATGCTTTGCAAGAACGATTACACGCCGTTCAAAAAACTGGTGCAGATGGCTTCGCGCCACAATGCGGTCATTGCGAAAAATGAGGAAATACTGAAAGAGTATTCCGATCTGAGGAATGCGATCGTTCATCAGATTGCGCGGACGGAAGAAGTGATTGCGGAGCCGGTCGATTCGGTAACGGAGGATATCGAACGGATTGCGTCGCTTCTGAATGAAGACGAAAATGTGGCGGCCTATGCGACCACACCGGTCATGATCGCGGATGAAACAACAACGGTGAAGGAAGCCTGGGCTCTTCTCAGACAGGTCAACGGTGATAAGCTTCCGGTGTATGAGCGGGACAGGTTTCTCGGCATTGTGACAATGTCAGAGATTGCCGGATGGATGATTGAGGGAAAATCTGCAGATGATGTGGTGCGCAAGCTGATCGTATCGGATGAGCCGCATACAAAATTCATGTGCAGGCGCGCTTCGATTATGGATGCAGTGCTGTTTTTTGATGAGTACATGCAGGGATCGAAGGTATCACCGGTCATTCTGGTGACGGAAAACGGAGATGCGACCGAGAAGCCGATCGGCATTCTGTCCTCTCACGACCTTTCGAGAATTCTCGCGGCGCTGATCTGAAAACAGATGGAAAACCGGTTTGAATTATCGTAAAACCGCATATAATGCGGTTTTTGATTGATTTTAACAGGCGGCTATGTAAAATGAGATGTGTCATATATGACGAGGAGGAAATTATATTATGGTGAAAGCACCTAAAGTGGTTACGAAGAAAACACTCGCAGATGAGATTGCGGAGGATCAGGAAATCACAAAAAAACAGGCAGCGGAAATCGTAAACCTTGTATTTGAAAAAGCTGCTGAGACCCTTGAAAAGGGCGGCGTTGTTGATATCAACGGATTTGGCAAATTCTCTGTTAAAGAAAGAGCTGCGCGTACAGGCATTAACCCGCGGACAAAGGAAACCATCAAGATCAAGGCAAGCAAAGTACCGGCATTCCGTGCTTCCAAAGGTCTGAAGGAAAGAGTGAAGTAATTTTTACGGATTGAGGAGAACCGTGCTCCGGATATGGAGTCCGGTTCTTTTTTTCCGGCGGACCATGCTATACTTTGAGTATGCTGAATGAGAAAAAGACAATACTTGCCGGTACCTATACCGACAGCGGAAGTGAAGGAATCTATTCCTTTGAATTTGCGGACGGAGCGCTTGAAGCACCGCAGCTGTTCTGCCGGATCAGCAGCCCGAAATATATCTCTGTTTCGGACGGCCTGACGGCATCAATCGGAACATTTGCGGGCGGTGCCGGAGCTGCGGTCATTGATGCGGAAGGAAACTGCATTTCAGAACGGGCGTATGAAGCACGCACATCCTGCTTTATTACCTGGCAGGATGGAATGATCTATACGGCGAACTACCACGAGGGAACCGTCAGTTCCCTGACGTTTGAAAACGGACAGCTGGAGCTTAAGAAAACGCTCCCGGTAAAAGAACATGCCGGCTGTCATCAGCTGCCGTTCCATGGCGATACGGTGCTGGTGCCGTCTCTGTTCCTGGACCGTATTCTGCTGCTGGACAGAGAACTTGCATATAAGGGGGCAATTGTTTTTCCGGACGGAACGGGGCCGCGCCACGGGGTATTTTCCCATGACGGAATGAAGCTGTATCTGCTCGGTGAGCTTTCCAATGAGCTGTATGTGCTGAATACGGAGAACTGGAAAATGGAAGCGGTGCTTCCGGTGCTGTCTGACGGCAGAACGCACCTGCGCGGAAGTGCAGCGATCCGCCTGAATGAAGACGGAAGCCGTCTCTATGTCAGCACCCGGGGACAGGATCTGATCTCAGTGATCGACACTGCCTCGCTGAAGGTGCTTCAGGAATACTACAGCGGAGGCAGACATCCCAGAGATTTCATTCTTCTTGACGGATATCTGATCTGCGCAAACCGTTACAGCGATACGGTTGTATGTTTCCGTCTGAAGGAAGATGGAACAGTCGGGGAAGAAACAGCCCGGATCAATATTCCGCAGGCAGTGAGTCTTGCGGTGAAATAAACAGTCAGAAGGATAAAGCGGGTCGGGAATTCGGATGAGAAAAGAATGCCGGGCCGCTTTTTAGTAGATCAGGAGATGAAGATGAAGACAGCAGGCTGGATTATTGCGGATCCGCATTATCTTTCCGGATCGCTGTATAAACCGGAATCAGGAGCGTTTCGCCAGGTTCTGAAACGCAACGACGCCAAGATGATCGAATGGATGCCGCAGATCATGGACGAAGCGGTGCGCCGCATAAAAGAGCGGAAACCGGATTTTGTGCTGGTTCCGGGAGACCTTGTAATGAACGGTGAATGGAGCAGTCTGGTGGAATTCCGCAGATATCCTGAGGAGATTCAGAAAGCCGGTATCCGGGTGTTTGTGATTCCGGGGAATCACGATATCGAATACCCCCGCGCGGCAGATCTTACAGGGGAAGAACCTGCAGCGACAGAACAGATCACAATGGACCGCTTCCGCAGCGCGATGGGCTCGTCAGGCTTTGACAGCAGCGTATCTTCCGCAGAAGATTCCTTCAGCTATCTTGCCCATGCAGGAAACGGGCTGTATCTTCTGCTTCTGGATGCCAATACAGTGAAAGCGCCCGGACGCATCACGGAAGAAACGCTCGCCTGGGCAGAAGGCGCATTGCGTGAAGTAAAGAAGAATGGCGGCAGGGTAATCTCTGTTACGCATCAGAATCTGCTTTGTCATAACGAAGCAGTGGTGCGCAGCTTTACGGTTGAAAATGCGCCGGAAGTGGTTGCCCTTCTGAAAAAATACGGCGTATGTCTGAATCTCAGCGGGCATTCACATTTTCAGCATACACAGGAGGAAGACGGCTTCCGGGATATCTGTACCGAAAGCATTTCCGTATATCCGCTGAATATCGGCGTGCTGGAAGCGGACAGTGAAACAGGAGACGGAATCTATCATAACGAATCGATCGGTCTGTTTCAGAATGAATCGCTGCAGCGGCTGAATGAGACAATTGACCGGCTGATGGAATCCTCGCTGAACAGCGGGGCGATACCGGAAGCTGTCCTTCCGGTGATGAAGGAGTTTTCCCGGAATGTGACGGTTGATTATTACTGCGCTTCGATGAAGGAAACAGAACAGTACCGGAAGGAACCCGGATGGGAATATTGGAACCGCTATGCGAAAGACAGCGCGTGGATGAAGTATCTTGACAGTATTCTGAAACTGCCTGAGCAGAAGGGGAGCCGGAAATGATCACGGATGTGTTTGAGGAATACGAAAACGTATGTATTGCGCCTGCGGATGCATTGAAGGCAGAGCGGCGCATTGTGAACAGCCTGAGTGAACCGCTGCCGGATACATTTTTGCTTGTATATTCATCCCGGCTGATCGGGCAGCTGTGCATCAGCGGCAGAATTGAGCCGGTCGAGGGTCTGGAACTTGGCAACTGCTCACAGAAATTTCCGGTTTACCGCCTGAAGAACGAGCCGATCGGCATGGTTCAGAGCGGAATCGGAGAACCCTGTGCAGCAGGGGTAATCGAAGAACTGGCAGAGCTTTCCGGGCTGAAACATCTTGTGATGTTCGGCTCATGCGGAACGCTGACGAAGATCCCGGAAGGAAGGCTGATTGTACCCGTAAAGGCATACCGGGATGAAGGACTCAGCTATCATTACGCACCGGCTTCGGAGTATATCGAACTGAACAATGCCCCGCTGATACAGAACTGGCTGAGCAGTTGGGGGATTGATTTTGTGACGGGCGGAACCTGGACGACGGATGCGTTTTACCGGGAAACAGAACGCCGCGCAGAACAGCGGATCCGTGATGGCTGCGTTGCGGTGGAAATGGAATGTGCCGGCATTCAGGCGCTGTGCAGATTCCGCGGAATCGAGCTGTATTCATTTCTTTATGCGGCAGATTCCCTGAACGGAACATGGCAGAGACGAATTCTGGGCGAAGCGGAAGCGGCGTCCGGGTTGGCTGCGTTTGAAGCAGGAAGGCGGATTGCGGCAGCTGCCGGAAGCTGAAGACGTGAACGGGAGGAGCTTAATGAAACGGATCATAATTGCGGCAATACTTTCACTTGTGATTACGCTGCTGGGGCTGGGGGTGAATTATTATTCCTATCAGAACAATCGAAGCCTGCTGCTGGCATGGCGCTCGCATGGCGGAGAAATAACAGCGGAACATGGTTTCGGGCTGCGGGCGATTCATATTTATCCGATGATGGAGGGAGAGACGGCTACGCACAGTCTGTCTTTTTCACCGGTAAGCTTCCTGTTTGCGTTTGTTTTCCTGACGGTATTCATATGGCTGCTTCTGTTCTGTGCAGAGAAGCTCATGACTGGCAGGGGAAAGAAACGGACGTCATGACAGGAAAGAAATTCCTGGTGATCCCGCTGGTGTGGATGCTTATGACCGCAGGATGCGGAACAACGGAAACGGAGAATCAGATGATGACTGCAGCGGATGGCAGAACGGAAATTACAGCGGTCCGGCTGATCTATGATCAGTATTCGGGCGAACAGTTTTATCTGAATGTCTATGTGGATGAGATCGGTGAAACCGGAAGCCGGGCAGCGATTGAAAAACGGGTCGGGCCGATGAATTATACCGGACACAGAAAAGAAGGAGTTCTTTCACTGAGCAGAGAAGAAACCGGAGCGCTGCTTGAAATACTGGGAAGATATGATCTTGAAGCCTGGTCTCATCTGCCTGTGAAAGGCGCCTCTTCTTCGCCTTCCCGTTCGCTGATGGTATTCAGCGGGGATGCCTGTCTGTACGATGTGCCGTGGAATGCGAAGTTTCCTGAAACCCTGCCCCCGCAGGAAGACATCATGTATATGGAGCTGTACAACCTGTTCAACGAACGGATCAGAAGCGAACCCGGCTGGGAAGAAACTATCAGTGAAGATCTCGAAGACCCGAGGAAGAATCCGGCTTACGGAGAGCGGCGGGTACTGTGGTTCGGGCATGAGGTGAGACTTGTGCCGGGAAGCGGAACCTGGTATGAAGACGGCCGGTATGCGGAAATTGATTATGAAGGAAAAGACTGGTGGACGGAAGAGGGGTTTACCGGCGAATGGACGCTGAACCGCGAGGATCCGACAGCGGGTCTGAATGAGGTGAACAGCGCTTTGCTTACAGTCAGGGAAGACGGATCGCTGACGTTTGAAGTCGATGGAGAACGGATGACCGGCAGGGTTGATTCCGTTCGCTGTTTTGGGGATGATACCGGATTTACGGCGGAAGGAACGGATGGGGAAAAGCACTTTACGGTTGCGTCAATGATTGCGGAATCATATGAGGAGATCCGGGTTTCCTGCTATCCCGGCCCGGTGCCGGAGCGGCAGTTTGATTCGATCGATGTGAATCTCAGAAAAAAATGAACCGGCGGAATCGGGCAAGAATGAGTGTTCCCGCGCCGGAATCTAGTATGATGAAAGTATTGCGTGTGATAGTGGTTTCATGCTGTGCAAAAGGATGAAGCGATGAAGAAAGATTCAGAAAAAAAACTGAAGATCGAACGGAAAAAGAAGACAGGACTGGTACTGCAGATTGATCTGATCGTTGCCCTTGGCATCATATTGATCAATATCGTGGTGTATTTTTCTCAGAATAAAATTTCCAGCGGGAAAGTAAAGGGACGGATGCTTTCATATGCGACTGAAACCGTTACGGAAATGACGGATGCAGTACAGGAATATCCGGCTTACAGCTATCTTCTGCGTTACTGGTATGAACACAGGGATGAGCTTACGCCGGAATATGACGTGAACTACCGTACCGGAACACGGACGGAGGAGATGTACCGTCAGTTCAGTGAAGCGCATCCGGGCTTTCTGATCCCATATGCGACAGAAGAAGAAGTGAAGGCGCTCAGTGAAGAAGACCAGCGGGTGTATGCGGAAATTGTCTATTCCTGGCTGATCATGCGGATCAATGAAATCAAGCAGAACTCCGCCGCAGATTTTCTGTTCTGTATTCTGACAGATACCGACGAAGGGGCAGCACCGTATCAGGAACAGGTGTATCTGCTCAGCGGAGCAGATCCCGGCAGCAGCCGTGGAAAGCGGTTTGATCAGGTTTATGTGCTCGGGTCGGTCAATCATATTTCCGAAAACAGCAGCCTGCAGAATCTGATGCGCGAAGCTGTCCTTCAGGCCGAAACAACCGGAGAGAGTCCGATCGCAGTGGATGAAACCGGAAAATATGCGGATTATTATAAATTTCTTGATTCGTTTGACGGACATGCGGTGCTTGCGGGAATGTCATTTGATATGAAAGCACTGATGGCTGATATCCGGCAGCAGGCACTGAACGGAACATTCTATTCCATTATCTATCAGCTGCTTCTGCTTCAGATTGTCATGGTAACCATATTTATCTTCGGTATTTCTCCGCTTCAGCAGATTCTGCAGACGATCCGGGAATATACGGAAGACAAGGATTCCCGAAAGGTTGCGGAATCCCTTGCCGAAACGCTGAGCGGCGTCAAGGGCGTTGCGATCCGGCATAATGAAATCGGTCAGCTCGCGGAAGATGTCATGTATCTTGCGAAAGAGATCGATGATTATATGAATCAGATCGAGAACATGGCGACTGAACGGGAGCGGGTATCCGCAGAACTTCATATCGCTGCCGGAATTCAGCGGCAGATGGTTCCGGAGGAGGCACATCCGTTTCAGGACCGGAACGAATTTCAACTGCATGCATTTATGCGTCCGGCAAGAGAAGTCGGCGGAGACTTCTATGATCATTTCATGACGGATGAGGATCATCTGGTTCTGGTGATTGCGGATGTGTCCGGAAAAGGAATTCCGGCTGCCCTGTTCATGATGATGGCCAAGACGCTGATCAAGACGTATGTGATGGCTGGAATGCCATTGTCAGAAGCGATGCAGGAAACCAATGTGCAGCTCTGCGAAAACAATGAGATGGGCTATTTTGTGACGGTATGGCTTGCGAGCATTGAGCTTTCAACCGGAAAGATTACCGTCATCAATGCCGGACATGAACATCCGGCACTGTGCCGCAGCGGCGGCAGATATGAGCTTGTGAAATACAAGCACAGCATGGTAGCCGGAATGATGCCCACGGTGAAGTATACGGTGCGGGAAAGTGTTCTGTATCCGGGAGATCGGATCTTTGTATACACGGACGGCGTGCCTGAGGCTACCAGCAAAGAGAAGGAGCTGTTCGGCGAAGAACGTTTGCTGGAGGTGTTGAATCAGAACCTTGACGCTCCGCTGGAAGAGATTCCGAAGCTGGTAAGAACTGCAGTTGATTCTTTCACCGCAGGAGAAGACCAGTTTGACGACATTACCATGATGGTAATCCGCTATGACGGAAAACCGTAAGAAATCAGATGCCGGCTGACAGTAAAGCCGGTGCTTTTTTTTGCGGCATGACAGAGATTCAGCAGGGAAGAAAGGCTGACGAAAAAAAAGAAAACCGGTTCTGTGCGTGCTCAGTTGAATTTGTTGATGACCCAGTCTTCCGAACGGGAAGCTTCATGGCAGTTCCTGCAGTAAAGCTTATCCTTTGCTGCGTACTCGCATTCAAATTCGTCGTACTCCCCATAATGTCCGAGATACGGGAGCGGGGTTCCGCAGACCGGGCAGCAGGCCGTTCTGTAGCCGTGCTTCATGCATGCGCTTTTAACTTTTTTCCACAGAATGCAGAAATCGTTGTAATAAATACCGCCGCTTCTTCCACCGGCTATCGTCTCAAGCTGATCCACGCTGATCGTATCTTTTTCAGGTGTTTTGATGAGTTCATCCGGGTTTCTGTCTTTTTCCATAAGTTTCTACTTTTTTCATTTCGTCTGGCTGTGTGCGGACGTCTGAATGACAGCTGCTATGTACTTCTTTCCTATCATTATACGTATGAATGAGGAAGATTCCATTGTATGCAGGAGATTGATGCGAGATGCGAGATTGACGCGCTGCGGGTATCTGCGTCAGGACGGAAACAGCGCGGGTGCTGTGTGGCGTCAGATGTGAAATCAGACAGAATGCGGTTTTTGATTCAGCTGCCTGCAGTGCGGCATGTATCCATGTAACATGAAAGGCTGAAGCACGCCGAAACGAATTGTCTGGAAAGAAGGTATTTTCAGTCGGGGAATGCATCAGGTTCTGTTACAATTTGTTCATATGAAGGCGGCAATGAAAGACAGTTCATTGCTCTGTCAGTAATCGCTGTCAGAAAGGGGAATCAAATGAGTCGGGAAATCATGAAACGGATGCGGATGCTGTTGTGTCTTATGCTGTGCATGACGATGCTGAGCGGTGGATTTACCGTGAAAACAGCAGCGGAAGAGACGGCTGATGCTTCAGAAGAAGAAGCGGAAGTGATGCCGGAAGAAAACGGAGAAGAGGAAACTCCGGAAGCGCTGACGGAAAAATCGGAAGATACGCCTCAGGAAGTTGAAGAAGAACTCGCAGAAGAGCGTTCAGAGGAAGAGGAGGTGCTCAGTGAAGAAGAACCTGCTCAAAAGGCTGAACGTACGATTATGTTTTATGTCTGCGGGTCTGATCTGGAGACCTACAGTGCAATGGCAACGCATAATCTGAACCAGATTGTAAACGCGAAGTTCAGCGCAGAGGGTAAAGTGCGGGTGATTGTGCTGACCGGCGGTGCGAAAACATGGCATTTTGACCATGCGGCAGATACTGCAGGAGAACCGATCAATATCAGCAGTGAGTGTAACCAGGTCTGGCAGGCTTATGGTCAGGACTATACCGGAAATGAAAAGTTCCGCGGAAAGCTGATCTGGGAGCGGAATGGCATTACGACTTCGGAAGAACAGTCGGCCAAACGGTCGGCAGATGAACTGACGTCGGATCCGGAAACTCTGCGGGCATTTATCAATTACTGCGTGGATAATTTTCCGGCAGAGAAATATGACCTGATTGCCTGGGACCATGGCGGAGGCCCGCTCAGCGGATTTGCCAATGATGAATTCAAGGAAGGCTCCGTAATGGGGTTCGAACAGATCGTTGATGCGCTGAAGACCAATAAGGTTACGGCTGACGGCAAATTTGATTTTGTGGATTTTGATACCTGTCTGCTTGGCTCGTCGGAGATGGCGCTTGCCTTTGCGGACTATACCGATTACTACATCGCTTCTGCTGAGCTAGAACCGGGAACAGGTCAGGATTACAAATGGCTGACCGATCTTGGCGCAGATCCGAAGATGGATACGTTTGCGCTCGGCAAGAAGATTGTCGATTACTATGTTTCCTTTTACGAACCGGAAGGAGGAGACGTGCGCGGAAGCGGTACGCTGGCAGTCATCGACATGAACAAGCTGATGAAATCGGATTTTGTGAAAACGCTGAACGCAATGAATACAGTTCTGAGCTCCGAGGTGAGAGAACAGAGGGGCAGAGCAGATGAATTCCTTTTCTATGATGAATTCGGTTCTGCAAACCAGTCGATCAAGTACGGCGGCGGCTTCGGCTATTTCGATCTCGGGAACTTTGTGATGCAGCTGGGCGTTGCGTCACAGGAAATCACACTTGATAATTTCATGCCGGGATACGAGATTGACATTACCAACTATTACACGACAGTCGTTCAGCCTCTGATCAATATCCTTGCGTCCCCGGATATTATCTATGCAAGAAATACATCGAGCATTCATACGGCGGATAAAGTGTTTCACCGCACTGCGCCGAATGGCAGTCTGAATTATGACATCCTGAATTCGAGCGGATTGTTTCTGTACTTTCCGCCGCAGGACAACAGCGGTGCGGCAGCTACCTATGTGAATCGTCTGAACAATGTGATCAAACTCCTCGTTCCGGGCAATGCGGAGAATGACGGCAGAAAGGAATTCTTCGAGGGTTATCGGAATACAGTGCTCGATTATGCGCTTGTTACGGAAGCAGGACGCGCCGTAGCGGAGATCGCTGAAGAAGGAACCGCAAAGAGTCTGATTAACTATGATGCGGTAAAGCAGCACTGGATAAAAAATGAAGAATGGAATAATCTGGCGGGCAAACTGATCAATTACCGTGCCGGCCGGTATGACAGTGCGGATGTTGATGACAGCGGTATCCGGGAATGGCTTGGAAAAGTGATTACGCAGGAAGCGGCAGAAGCAGTTTCGAACGACAATGTGAGTTCATATGATGTGAACTATCCGCTGGGCAAAGGCTATCAGATCACGATCAGACAGATCAGAAAACGGATTCTGGACAGCGTTTTTGTTGGTCTGACAGCGAATATCCCGTCTGCGGATGCGTATCTGAACGCGCATCCGGATATCCGGAAAGCAGCAGATTCGGAAGGTATTTCGGGTTCGATCGAGATCGGTACGCTCACTGGAGTGGAGGAGACTGATTACGGAACTGGTCTCTCTGGCGATGCTTATCTGAAATCCTATATCAGATGGCTGAATGAAACCACAAGCGTATGGAATGTCGAAGGTGCCAGCGACGACTGGTATGCAGTTCAGGACCCTGCGGGCAATCTGCATGCGGCAGCTGTGGAATGGTTTGAAAAAACTGCAGAAGTGTCTATGGTCTGGCAGAACGGCGATCAGCTGAACAGGATGAGGCTGGTATTTGATTCAAAAGCGGATTCGGACGGCAATTACAGACTGTTAAAGATCCGATTCCTGCAGGACGACAGCGCAAGCGAAATCGCCCCTGAGAATCTGAAACGGGAGTTTTCGGTCACTACCGGAAAACACTTTGAAAGCAATTCGAAGAATTACTGCTTCCCGATCAGTGAATCCTATTTCACGCTGAATGCGGCAAATGCGTCTTCCGTCAGGATGGTATGCAGAGATGCAGCTTCGATTCCTGATATCAAACAGGAGGGAGACAGGAAGGGCATAACGCGTACGGCTTATATCAAGGATATTTACGGCCACCGGTACAATGTGTCCTATGAAGTGATCAATCAGCCGAAAGGAACGCTCACAAGCGTGCAGCTGTGTACATCGGAAACACTGTACTACAACGGAGGCGAGCAGAAGCCGGTCATCAGGTACAATGGCGAAACGCTTGCGGAAGACGTGGATTATGTGTTTGAGAATGATACCGGAGCCGCAAAGACCAGCCCGGGCACCTATCCGATTACCATCAGAGGACTCGGCAATTATACGAATACAGTCAATCTTAACTTCATAATCTTACCTGCATCACTGAAGAATGCGTCAGTCAGCGGAATTGAAGATGAACTTTATACCGGCAAACCAATTGAGCCGAAACCTGTTGTGAAACTGGATGAGATGATTCTGCAGGAAGGAACGGACTACACGCTTTCCTATCAGAACAATGTGAATATCGGAACCGCTTCGGTAACGATCACCGGCAAGGGAAACTTCACCGACAGCGTCACAGAGAAGTTTGAAATCACAGATGAGCGCTCTGTGCCCATGTACCGGATGTATAATCCGGGCAGCGGAGAACATTTCTTTACCGGAAACGCAGAAGAACGGGACATGCTTGTAAAGGCGGGATGGACCAATGAAGGCGTCGGATTCAGAGCACCCGTCAGATCGGATGTGCCGGTTTACCGGCTTTATAATCCGAATGCCGGAGATCATCATTACACCTCAGGCAGGGAAGAACGGGCAATGCTGGTAAAAGCCGGATGGAAGGATGAAGGAATTGCCTTCTATGCGGAAGATGAGAAAACCGGCATGCCGCTGTATCGGCTTTATAATCCGAATGCGGCAAGCGGAGCACATCACTATACCACAAGCACTGACGAACGCGATATGCTGGCCAATACAGGCTGGATTAAGGAAGGGACTGGCTTCTACGGGCTGAAGTAGAAGCGGCAGGCAGCAGAAATGACAGGCGGAGACCGCAGAATTCTCCGCCTGTTCTTTACGGTTGACTCTGTGTTCTGTGAATCCGCAGAACAAAAAATGCAGGACATATCTGCAGTCTGTGTGAACGCCGCCGGGATCTCCGTATGCTTTTCTTTCCCGTATCCGGCGCATAAAATAAAAATGCAGTGAGCGTTCAGAAACGGGCGGATCTGACAGGTTTTTATTTCGCAGGGAAATCTGAAACGTGCGGCCAGTGCGGCAGGGGAAACCGGATTTCCGACTGCCGGCATCGCTGCTTTTCTGTGATACTCATCGAGCTTCAGCCCAGCAGGGGGAGAACTATCTATGGAACAGAAAAAAGATCCGTCTCCGGAAATCACAAAAGTCGTCATTACAATTCTGATCGCACAGGCAATTATTCTGAGTGCGCTTTCTCTGGTAGTCGGCGGTGCGTTTTTCAAGGTGAATGCGGCGAAGATTTACAGGGAAATGAATCGCTCCGTTGCCGGTGCGGTTATGAGTGCAGTGGATGAAGATGTAATGAAGCAGCTGGCGGAAGAAACCATAGCTGTATATCGGTCGATTGATGATCCGAAGAAGCTCTATGAAACAGACAGAGAGGCTTATTATGCATTGTTTTCCGGAATTGAACGGGAAGCGAAGTATATTGAAACAGAAGAAGCGATCAACCGGATGCGGCGGAATACAGCTTCAACCTGTATCTCCTATGTGCTGATCCTGCCGGGAGAAGACATGGGAATCTATATTTTTGATGCAGGTGATAATGATGTGATCCCCTGCGGGGAACCGTTTGTCTACAGTACACATGGACTGGATGGGCAGAGTTCGCCGAAATTCAGGAGCACAGTCAGTCAGTCTCTCCAGCATGGAAGGGTTCAGACAGACGGTGTGCTCTGCTGCTCTGGTCCTGAAATCGGTGGATGGGCATATATCACTGCGGATATTCCGGTTGAGGCGCTGGTCGAAAAGGTGAAGATCTTCACCTTTCAGAGCCTGTTTGTAGTGGCAGCAGCCTCACTGCTTGTGTGTGCGGCTACGTCACTGTCAATCCGCCGGAAAGTTGTGGACCCGCTTGTTGAGATTACAGAAATCTCTGACAAGTTTGTTGAACATTATTCGACAGACCAGGCAGAGACGAATGTATTTGCGGCGGTAGACGGAGGCGATATTCTGGAGCTTCAGCAGCTTGCGGCTTCACTGCAGCGAATGGAACAGAAGATGAACTGGTATCTGAATACGGTTGAACAGCTCTCCTCGGAAAAGTCGCGGATTGCGACGGAGCTGCAGCTTGCGGAAAGTATTCAGGGAAATATGCTGCCGAATATATTTCCGCCGTTTCCGGAGCGTTCGGAATTTGAAATCTACGCAAAGATGACGCCGGCGCGGGAAGTCGGCGGAGATTTCTATGATTTCTTTCTGATTGATGATGATCATATGGCGCTGGTAATCGCAGATGTTTCCGGCAAGGGGATTCCGGCGGCGTTATTCATGATGATGTCCAAGATTCTCATGAAGAACTGTACTGTTGAAGGGATGATGCCGGCAGATGTCCTGTTTAAAGTGAACAATATGATCTGTCAGAATAATTCGAACTCGATGTTTGTAACGATCTGGATCGGAATTTTCACAGTTTCTGCCGGAAAGGTGATTGCGGCGAATGCGGGACATGAGTACCCGATAATCTGCCATAAGGGCGGCAGGTATGAAGTGATCAAAGATCCGCACGGGTTTGTGGCCGGATTCTTTCCCGACATGAAGTACCGTAATTATGAATTTGAACTGGGCGAAGGAGACACGCTGTTTGTGTATACAGACGGTCTTCCGGAAGCGAATAATATGGCCGGAGAACTGTTCGGCCTCGACCGGGTTCTCGCAGAACTCAACCGGAATCTGGAACGTACTCCGTCTGAGATACTGACCGACCTTGAAGCGGCTGTCAGGGTATTCGAAGATGGGGCAGAGCCGTTTGATGATCTGACGATGCTGGCGGTTCAGATGAAGGAGATCACTGGTAAAAGGGATGCAGAAGGGGATGAACAGTGCTGAATATACAGAAGAGAAGAAACAGGAGGAAGGCTGAATGGGAAAAGTGAAATTTGATACGCTCAGCAGGAAACCGCATCTGTTCGGCCTTCTGCCGCTGGCCGGTGCAACCGCACTGGTTCTTCTGGTTCTGGCGGCACACGGTTCTAAATCCTATGCGCTGGCAGAGTGCATTGTGATTATCCTGTTCTGTACAGCAGTGCTTGTTTCACTTGGCCGTGCATGGGTTGGACAGCTTCGCTATAATCCGTATTCCTATAACACGATCTATTATGTCGGTTTCTTTGTCTTCACATTCTTCATTCTGATCACGAATCTGATTCTTGCGGTCCGGCTGATTGCCGGGGGGATTGAGGTTACCGCACTGACCGTTCCGCAGGTTCTGCTGAATTCCGCAACGAATTTTATTCTGCTGACCCTTCCGTCTATTATTGCGTTTACGGCAGCGCTCTGCTATTCCAATGTTCATCTGATCTGCTATGAAGGTTTTCGCTTTGTGAATCTGCTTGGTATTCTGCTGTCAGCTGCGCTCCTTGGCGGAGCGCTGATCCTGCTTGCGGCAGGATGGATTCCGTCCGGCGCCGGCAGGTCCGGGTTTGTGCGTGACCTGATCGTAAACCTTGCGGCAGCGGCATACCTGTATTTTGAATGTATGATTATCGGCATCAGCGTCGCCTATATTGTGGTCTGCAGATATGAGCCGGATCCCGATCGCGATTTTGTGATCATACCCGGCTGCGGACTGCGCGCAGACGGAACGCCGTCTCCGCTGCTTCAGGGAAGGATTGACCGGGCGCTCGAATTCTGGCGGAAACAGGCAGAGATGACCGGAAAAACACTGATCTTTGTGCCTTCAGGAGGGCAGGGACCGGATGAAATTGTTTCCGAGAGTGAATCGATGAAGCGGTATCTGATGGAACACGGCGTTCCGGAAGAGCAGATCATAAAAGAAGATCAGTCCACATCGACGTATGAGAACATGAAATTCTCCAGAGCGAAGATCTATGAAGTGAACCCGGAAGGCAGGATTGCGTTTTCCACAACCAATTATCATGTGTTTCGTGCCGGTCTGTTTGCGCGGCGCGTCAAGATGAAGGCGATCGGTATGAGTTCGCCGACAAAATGGTATTTCTGGCCGAATGCGGCAGTCAGAGAGTTTGTCGGTCTGCTGAGCGAACATCGCGGAAAACAGTTTCTGATCTTCGGCGGGATGATGGTCTTCTATACGGTGCTGACAATGATCGTGCACAGTATTCTGTGAGAAGCCGGGATAGGGGAATACAGGCTGATTCAGGAGGCGGTTATGATACTGAATACCGGAAGCCGGACAGATATCCCGGCATTTTACAGCGAATGGTTCGCCAATCGTCTGCGAGAGGGATTTGTACTGGTGCGAAATCCCTATTACCCTGCGCTGGTGACAAGGTATGAACTGGACCCGCAGACGGTTGATGTGCTCTCGTTCTGTACGAAAAATCCCGCGCCGATGCTGGGACAGATGGAGCTTCTGAAGCCGTTTCGGCAGCTCTGGTATGTAACACTGACGCCATATGGAAAAGATATCGAGCCGAATGTGCCGGACAAGCATGAAGTGATCCGGACGATCCGGGAGCTGTCACAGCTTACAGGCAGAGATGCGCTGATCTGGCGCTATGATCCGATCTTTCTTTCCGCGAAATACTCGATGGATTATCACTTCCGGGCGTTTCGTACGATCGCCTCAGAACTGCGGGGATATGTTTCGAAAACTGTCATCAGTTTTCTGGATCTTTATGCAAAGACAAAACGGAATTTTCCGGAAGGAACGGAAGTCGGATATGATGATCAGATTGCGATTGTAAAAGAACTGGCTGAACTGGCCAGAGAAAACGGAATGAAGCTTTATACCTGTCATGAGGCGCAGTCGCTTGCGGCTTATGGTGCAGACCCATCCGGCTGTATGAGTCAGAGTGTGGTGGAAGAGGCAATACACGAGCATCTGGATGTTCCCCGCCTCAGTGCCGCAAGGCAGGGATGCGGTTGTCTTCTGGGCAATGATATCGGGGTATATAATACCTGCAGACATTTCTGCAGATACTGCTACGCAAACTATGACAGGGAAACTGTTATGAAACAGGTCAGGCTTCACGATCCGGAAAGCCCGCTGCTGATCGGTCATCTGGAGCCGGAAGACAAAGTGACGAATGCAGTGCAGAAGTCCTATCTGTCCCGGCAGCTCAGACTGGATCTGTGATGATCGCTGAATGACTGGGAAACTAACAGTGAAAAAGAAGGAGAAGCGTTTTGTATGGAATGCAGTTCTGTAAACTATCTGGTGCTGGTCAATAAAACACATGCGATTCCGTCAGACTGGGATGAACGCATACATCTGGTGCCGGTAAACGACCGGAACGGTCAGCGGTTTCTTCTGGAGGAAAAAACAGCGGAAGCGTTTGAATCGCTTCGGACCGCAATGGAGAAGCAGGGACTGATCATTGAGATTGTCAGCGGATACCGCAGCCGGAAGGATCAGGAAGAGACGATCAGGGAAATCGCGGCAGAGGAAGGCTTGGAAGCGGCAATGAAGCGATGTGCGAAGCCGGGTTTTTCCGAGCATGAGACAGGCCTTGCACTGGATGTGTCCTATGATCGGATCTTCGGAGAACTTCTCATGCGCTGGAATCCGGTGTTTGCGGAATATGGCTTTATTCATCGTTACCCGAAAGGGAAAGAAGACCTTACCGGATATCCGGAAGAAAACTGGCATCTCCGTTATGTTGGAACGGAACATTCCAGGATGATTGAAGCAAAGTCGCTGACACTTGAAGAATACTTGACGAAAAGACACATTCCATAACTGTCCTGGAAGGATAATCAGGATTTGCAGAAAATGAAGGAGGATAAGTATAAATGAACAGAAAACGAATGATTGCGGAAGTGCTGATGATCAGCCTGCTGGCTGGCGGATGTGCGGGAAAAAGTGCAGAAGCGTCGGTTGAACAAAAGCCTGCCGCGGCTGTGACGGATACACCTGCAGCTGTTACGGCTTCACCTGCTGCGGAACCTGCGGCTGTTACAGCTTCACCTGCTGCAGAACCGGCAGCTCCGGCTGAAACATCTGCTTCATCTGCCGCAGAGCTCACACTGGAACAAGCGAAGGCAAAGGCAATTGAACATGCCGGCGTAAAGGAAGCGGATGTTCAGTTCATCAGAACTGAACAGGATTACGAGCATGGTGCCATGACGTATGATTTTGAATTCTATGCGGAAAACACGAAGTATGAGTATGAGATTGAGGTCTCGACCGGAGAAATTGTTTCGTTCGATAAGGAAACCATGCCCACTGCGCCACAGGTTACTGCACCGGCATCTTCCGGGATCAGCGAAGATAAAGCGCTTGAAATCGCTCTGCAGAAGGCGGGCGTACAGCAGTCGGATATTACACGTCTGAAATCAAAAACGGAAATGGAACACGGCGTAACGGTTTATGAAATTGAATTCAGGTCCGGCGGACTGGAATATGAATTTGAAATTGATGCGGCGAGCGGTGAAATTCTGAAATACAAAACCGATCGTGACTGAGAATCCGATGAACTCCATCGGGGAGTGAAAAACCGGAAGAAAACAGCTGTACCATTCTGTCTGTGATACACAGATGGCTTCTCTGTGATCGGATATGAGACTGTTCAGCTTGTGAAATGAAAATGCATCTGACCCCAGACGATTATTTCGTACATAGAGGGCAGATGCGTATTTTTATTTCCGGTATGACTGAGCAGTCTTTGCAATACAGCGCGGTTTCTGATGCTTAAATAAAGACCCGGAATGAAGGCCGCCCGCAGGTTCACCGGAACCTGCTGTTCTGAAGGAAAACTCAGTTTTGCTTGCCGACGTATTTTGCGTCGCCGAAGCCGAGAATCAGTGCGAAGATCGGCTTGAAAAAGAACAGGCCAAGTGAAAAACCGAGTCCTTTTCCGAAGGACTGTGCCAGCTTCTGTGAAGCAATTGCACGGATGAAAAGAACGACGACGGAAAGTGCATAGCTGCAGATGCGTACGATCGTGCTGACATCTTCTCCCTGCGGCAGGAAATATGAAATGACAGTCGCAAGAATAATAATCACAGCGAATTTGGTGTCCCAGCAGATGTCATATTCCTGATAAATATTCAGAAACGGAATCAGAGAATGCCAAGGCGTCCTTCCGGCTTTTTCGAACACCTTCCACATGCCTGCTGCGGTCACGATAAAATAGATCGCAGAAATAATCAGAAGCGTCGCAAGACCGAACATAGTGATGAATAATGTATTCATATCAATCCCTTTCTTTGAAATAACGATTTCATTCTACTATGTTTCGCTGATTTGAACAGGTGCCCTGCCGGAAAAATCCGGCAGAAGATTATGCTCATGAGAACAGATCATTCATTCTCATCTTCGTCGAGACGTTCCGTCAGAATTCCTTCCTGGATCATAAAGCGCCTGTAGCGCTTCAGGTCGGGACGAAGGAGATGACGTTGTGCGGCGGAAGTCAGTGCCTCTCCGTATCTCTGGATGAGCAGCCGTCCGGCAGATGCCCGGCGATGAAAAAAACGGTACAGAGAAACAGTGAACAGGATGGTGAGCAGCGGAACAAGCGGATGCACCCGGTCCGGATCCTGAACTCCTTTGTCACACAGCCAGATATTGAGATTGCCGGCAAATACCATGCCGCATAGCAGAACGACCAGGCCGCTGCAGATCACCGCCATGAAAAGAATGCTTGTCTGATCATCTTCACAGGCATTCGCTGCCATGCATTCGCAGTTGATCAGAAGCAGAACAAAAAACAGAAACACCGGCACGAATCCCGGAAAGCCGGAAAAGAGAGAAACGATCACAGCTGTCACAACAGCAATCATGATAGAAAGCACAGCCATAAAAACGATATCCTTCCGTAATATTATAACCGCAGAATCCCATGCGTACATGGGCGGCTTCCGGAAAGGTGCAGGATATGTTCAGACAGAGCCCTCCGTATCGACAATGTTATAAACTTCTCTGCGGATACAGAACCAGAGTTTGGTTCCGTCCGTTTCTTCTTCCGGATGATCCGGTTTCAGCCGAAGCGGGAGAAAGCCAGTTTTTTCTGCAATCAGTTTATTCGTCATGCGGACCGGTTCATCAGCTTCGTAGCTGTAATAATAGGGCTCTTCTCTGGTGTCCGGCCCGTAACAGGCAACATCGGGATCCATTGACATCACAGAACAGATGGTTACGATTCCGGTTTTCTGATTCAGCAGGTTGTCTGTAACCGTATCAAGCATTGTTCGGAAGATTCCCTGCCGACGACAGGAAACAGAGACATAGGCATTGGTAAAAAGAAGCACTTCTCCGTTTTCATCTGCCTTCTGATTGCTCAGACAGAACGGATATGGGTATGCTTCAAACAGCGTACTGCTCAGCACATAGTGTTCAAGATACATCCAGTCGCTCTCCCTGCTCAGAATATCGTATAGTTCGCAGTCTTCAAGAAAGGAACGCGTTGATGTATGGTAAGCACCGATATCCGCGATGATCTGATCATCAGGGCTGTAAACCAGAAGAATGATCTGACTCATGGAAGAATTCACAGGAACGGTAAAGAGACAGTAAACCAGTCCGTTTACAGATTCGACGGACCACAGACGGCTGTCTGCTTCATATTGTTTCATCAGTTCTTCCGGCTGCAGGGGAAGCGCATCCTGCAGGGTTGTCAGAGACCGGTTCAGATAGTTCTCTTCAAACGAGTTCATACGTTTTTATAGTAATAAAACGAAATGCTGCGGGGAATATGAATTCTGAAAAAATCTCTGTGAAATGAAACAGGCAGCGCCCTGATATTCCTGATTGAGTGAACTTGCGGGCAGAAGAACTGCGTCTGAAACGGAGGTACGCATAAGACGTACATCTGGGTATAAGGCGGTATCTGCTCTGTATCCTGTATGCAGAGCTTGTCTTTTTCAAATCAGGAAAGTGTGCTATGAATGATTAAAAGAGATGTTTAAAGGAGAAGAAACTCATGGAATTCAAACCGGTAAAAAAACTTGGATTCGGATTGATGCGGCTGCCTCTGCGCAACTCGGAGAATGACTCGGATATTGATATCGAGCGTTTAAAACAGATGGTGGATCTTTTTCTGCAGGAGGGGTTTACCTATTTTGATACTGCGTGGATGTATAACGGGTTTGCCAGTGAGAAAGCAGTAAAACTGGCTCTTACCTCGCGGCATCCAAGAGATAGCTATACACTCGCAACCAAACTGCATGCTGATTTCATTGAAACGGAAGAAGACCGTGACCGTATCTTTAATCAACAGCTTGAAAAAACCGGCGCAGGATATTTTGACTATTATCTGATTCACGATATAGAAGAGGGGTTCATTGAAAAATATGAGAAGCTTCATGTCTTTGACTGGATTCTGGAAAAGAAGAAGCAGGGACTTGTAAAGCATGCTGGATTCTCGTTTCACGCTACCCCCGAGCTGCTTGACCGGGTGCTTACAGATCATCCGGAAATGGAATTTGTTCAGCTTCAGATCAACTATCTGGACTGAGAAAATCCGAAGGTTCAGTCACGCCGCTGCTACGAAACTGCAGTAAAACATGGAAAACCTGTAATTGTTATGGAACCGGTCAAAGGCGGAACGCTTGCCAGAGTCCCGGAAGCAGTGAAACAGCTCTTTGAAGCACAGGACAGTGCAATGTCTGTCCCGAGCTGGGCAGTACGCTTCGCAGCATCTCTGCCGGATGTCATGGTTGTCCTTTCGGGTATGAGCACACTGGAACAGATCGCTGATAATACCGGATATATGAAAGAGTTTGTGCCGCTGAGCGAAGCGGAGAAAGAGGTTTGCTTCAAAGCAGCGGAAATGATCCGCAGCGATGTTGAAATCCCGTGCACCGCATGCTCTTACTGCACGGACGGATGTCCGATGAAGATTGCCATTCCACGCTATTTCCATCTTTATAATCAGGACACTGCCGCTTCAAAACAGCAGATGGTGAAAGTGGTGAGCAGCGAAGATTACAGCAAACTGTCTGAGACATTCGGGAAGCCTTCGGATTGTATCGGCTGCGGAAGCTGTGAAGGAGTCTGTCCGCAGCACCTTCCGATCCGTGATCTGCTGAAAACAGTTTCGGATTATTACGGGTAATATACAGTCCGGAAAGTCTGAAACAAGTTCTGCATATCGCTCCTGGCATCCGTATGTATGCAAATATATACGGATTTTTTTGCCGGGGAGACAGAAGTTCCGGCAGCTGCAGGGATGTCATTCGATGACCTGGATTCTGACTTCGTCTGGAATATGGAGAGGTTCTGTTTCAGATCATCATTGTTGCCATTCTTCCTGCTGTTGGCTGCGGGAAACCTGAAACGGGCAGATTTTCTGCGGACTTCAGGATACTTCTGATTCTGAAGCTCTGTTTATCTTTCTGTGATGAAAGATGGCTGTGATAATGAATTCCGGATGTATGAGAATGAGAAACAGCGGGTATAATGCTTTGCGAAAGGGTGAAGATGTATGGCAGATATATTGATGGAAGACGGATATCGGATGTCGGATGATTCCTCCGGTTTTGTTCTGGTTTCCGAACGGGTGCCGGATGTGATTCTTGAAATCCGCTATTATTCGACGTTTAACTTCGTGGGAGAACGTATCAGAGGTTATGAAGAACCGCTCGCGTTCCTGACGGAAGCGGCTGCAGACGCATTGAAGCACGTGAGTGATGAAGTCATCCGGAAAGGATATCGGCTGAAGGTTTTTGATGCCTATCGGCCGCAGGTTGCAGTGACTCATTTTGCGGAGTGGGCGAAAGATGTGAATGATATACGCATGAAAGAATACTTCTATCCTGAGCTGGAAAAAGATGTGCTGTTTCCGCAGGGCTATATCCGGGAACATTCCGGGCATACCCGGGGGAGCACAGTGGATCTGACACTGTTTGATATGAGAAAAGAACAGGAAGCGGATATGGGCGGCACATTCGATTATTTCGGCGAGCGCAGTCATCCGGATTTCAGAGGGATTACGGAAGAACAGTATGAAAACCGCATGATTCTGAGAGAAGCGATGATGACGCATGGGTTTGAACCGGTGGCTGAGGAATGGTGGCATTTTACGCTGAAGGAAGAGCCGTACCCGGATACCTATTTCACATTTCCGGTTTCACATGTCTCTCTGAAGAGATGACAGCGAGTTACAAACTGCTTTGATCTGTGAAGTCCGATTTCAACCGGGCTTTTCTTTATATGTGGTGAAATCGGGGAGCACGCGTATAAAATAGGAATGGCCTTTTTCCGGAAGAAACTGGTCGGTAATGCGCGGAATGCGGCAGGGAGTCTGATAGCGGAATGGATTGTCTGAAAAACGGAAGATTACTGATAGCGGAATTTGAGGCGGAAGAACGGCTGCGTGCTTCGCACTCGTTTACGCTTCCTGCACTTGCTCTGTTTGCGCAGAGAAATGACCTTCTGCTGCAGGGAATGGATGGATTGATGATCACAATGGCGGAAGAGGGGGATATGCTTGTTACGCGTGTGCCGCTTCCGCCGGAATACCTTCAGTGGTGGAACCGAACGTTCTGTAACGTGAGTAACGTCAGTCCCCGGCCGGAACCATCCGAAAACGTATCTGCTTCTGGACGGGAATCGATTTATCATCTGCTTCAGCAGGACAAAACCATGCATGAGCTGCTGAGGCGATCGGTTATTGTAAACTATGCGGCAGTTCCGGAATATTACTGGATGTGTCAGGCACTGGGCATTGCGGTGAGCGAGCCGGATTGTTCGGCTGCAGAACTGCTCAGCCGCAAATCCTGGGCAGTCTCACTGAGAAAAGAGCTTGGTCTTTGTCCGGAGGGAGTCTGCGTATCTTCTGTGGAAGCGTATGACAGATGCATAAAAGAGATGCTGGCGAGATACGGATCCGTACTGGTCAAAGATTCCATGGGCGTTTCCGGAAGAGGAATTCTGCCGGTGGAACATGAAGCGGCAGCGGAACGGCTCTCCAGGCATTTTCATAAACAGCAGGCAGAAGGAAAGCAGAACTTTGATTTTGTCATTGAGCCGTATCTGAACAGAACAATGGATTTCTCAAGCCAGCTTCATATCTTCAGGGATGGAACTGCTGAGATTGACGGCTATCAGAAAAATACCGGCAGAGGATTCGGCTACCGCTCGTCCTGCGGGCTCAGTGATGCCGAGCGGAATCTGATTTTTTCTTCAGGTTATCCGGATACGGTGAGAGCGATTGCCGGTGCGATGGCGGAAGCAGGGTATTTCGGATATGCGTGCATTGACTCCATGATTGCGGACGGAGATACGGTCATACCGCTTCTGGAAATCAATCCGCGGATGTCCATGGGGCGTTTTAATCTGATGCTTCAGAAAAAAACAGGAAAGAACTGCCGGCTGAGCTATGCGGAAGGAACAGCGAAACAGGAAGGCGTATCTGAAACAGTTCTGAGTGATCTGGACACGCTTGGGCTGCTGTATACAGGAGACCGTCCGTACGGAGTTATACCGCTCGCACCGGCTGCCTGGCAGAGAGCAGAATGCAGAGGAAAGCGAATCCGGATATATTTTGCGCTCGTATATGATACGGAGGAACAGTATGAGAAACTTCTTGGTTCTTGGCTCGGGTATTGCACTCGGTGTATATGTGCCGGCTCTGTCACTTAAGAAGCAGCTGGAACGGCTTGGAGACCATGCGGATTTCATGTGTCTGGAAGAACTGTACCGGGGGAAGGACGGCGTGATGGAAGAGACGAAGCGTTCATTTCATAACGATTTTCGTCTGGCAAAGATCAGCTATCGTCTGCCTGTACGAAATCAGACGGCGGTGGACCCGGAAGCGGAGCGGGCGTTTCTGAATGCAGCAGCAGCGAAACGATATGATGCTGTTATCACATTTTCCGGTTTTTTCTCTGAAATACTGAAGAAGCTGATGGCAGAATGCCCGTATTACAGGGGACGCATTCATGCCGTTCATATGGACGCCGGAACCTCGCTTTCCTGGAAGAAAGCCGGGGCTCTGGATATTGATGAAATCTGGCTGTACAGGCTGGAGGATACAAAGATCCTGCGTTGTCTGGAAAAACCGGAAGTGTGTCCGGAAAAACAGAACCGAATCCTTGTTCATGGCGGGGGCTGGGGAATTGGCGAATACCGCGATATCATCAGGGATCTGAATGCACAGGGGTTTCCGCTTGATATTGTTGTCTATTATCCGGAAGAGGCGGAAGCTGTCGATGCGATGAATGAATGTTATCTGCTGGATCCGTCCTGGAAAGCAGGGAGCGGTACAGAAACCTATCCGGATCTTCTGCACTTTGAAGAGGGCCGCTGGGTGAAGTTTGCGGACAGCAGTCAGAACAATCCGCTTCGCCTCCTGATGGACCGCGATATTGCGGTCGTTTCCAAACCGGGCGGAGGGACCCTTTCAGACTCGCTCAGCACAGCGACGCCGCTGATTTTTTCGGAAGAACTGGCATACTATGAAAAAGAAAACCGCATTCTGTGGGAAACGTGCGGGTTTGGCATCGGCTTTGAAGCATTTCGCTCTGCCTCCTTCAGCGGATCAGAGCTCCTGAAGATGCGAAAACGTCTGCAAGAGACTGCAGCAGGGCTTCCTCTGGTCGCAGACTGTTTCCGTCCCGGCACATGGATCGGAGGTAAAACGGATGCATAAGCAGCCTGGCACAACAAAAGGTCTCAGCAAAGAAGAATTCAACCGGATCAGGGAATCGCTGAAATACCGGAAGAAAGCAGAAGAACAGAAAGGCGGATACGTTCCGCTGGATCTCGGACTGTTTCTGACACCCCGCTGCAATCTGCGGTGTCGGCATTGTTTTGAGTGGAGTGAAGACGGGTTTCTTCGAACCGGTGAAGTCAGCCGGACGACCTGCGAGCTTCCGCTCGAACAGATCAGAGACTGTCTGAACTATACGGAAGAAACAAAGACAAGACTTTATGTCTGGGGCGGGGAACCGCTTCTGTATACCCGCTTTCATGAGCTCTGTGAGCTGCTGCAGAACGCGGGGCGGTGGACGACAATCTGCACCAACGGCCTGCTGATTGAACAGCGGCTGAATGATCTGTCGAAGATAGGCGGTCATACGGTTCTGCTGATCAGTCTTGACGGGTTTAAGGACTGCAATGACAGCGTCCGCGGTGCCGGTACATTCGATCGGGTGATATCCGGCATCCGTCTGCTGCAGGAAAGCGGTTATAAAGGAGAAATCTCCGTATGCACGGTTATCTCAGATGCGATGATCGGCCGGCTGTATGAATTCTGTGAATATATGGAGACGCTGAAAATCAACTCGCTGTATCTCAGCTTTCCCTGGTATATCAACGAAGCAACAGCAGCTGAAATGGATACTGCGTTTGCCCGGCGGTTCAAAGACCTTCTCCCGCTGGAACATCCGGAAGAGGCGAGCTGGCATCATTTTTCCTGGCATATCTCAGCTGAACATACCGAACGTCTGCGGGAAGAAATGAGGCGGATCAATGAGAGAACCTGGGACATCCGGGTGCGGTTTCAGCCGTCGCTTGAACCGGAGGAAATCGATGATTTTATTCAGGGCGGATCAATTCCTGCGCAGGGACATTCAAAATGCCTTGCGGTATACAATCGAATGGATATTCTGCAGGGCGGTGAAGTCAGTGCATGCAAACTGTTCCGTGAATTCACGGTTGGAAATCTGAACCGGAATTCGATAAAGGAAATCTGGGAAGGAACGAAGATGGCAGAAGTTCGGGCCAGAATGCGCTGCGGTCTTCTGCCGGTCTGTTCCAAATGCGTTCTTCTGTATCTGAACGGAGAGTGACAAATGACAGTACTGTTTGGGTTCCCCGGGGCAGGTGCGGGAAAAAATGTATTTGAAATCTGGCAGACCAGCCTGGGGAGTGAAATTGTCTTTCACGAAGTGCTGTATAGCGGGCGTATGTTTCAGCCCGGCTGCAAAGACATGAAAGAAGCTGCGGAGCGCTGCGCACAGCAGGTCAGAGGAGCTGTCCGGGAGGACGATGATATTTATTTCTTCGGCCACTGCATGGGGGCTGCTGTTGCCTATGAAACCGCAAAGTATCTTCAGGTTCATTGTGACATGCATATCCGGGGTCTGTTTATCTCTGCCTTCATCAGCCCGGATGTTCCGATTGAGGATGGGATTTCTCATTGGGATGACCGGGAATTTGCGGAAGAGATTCGCAGTCATGGTACATTTCCGGAAGAGTTTTTTGTAAAACCGGAGCTTCTGAAACTCTTTCTGCCGAGAATCAGAGCGGACTACCGGATGATTGAGGAATACTGCGACAGGGAACATGTGGTTCTGGACTGTCCGTTTGCAGGTTTCTTCGGGAAAGATGATCCTTCTGTTACAGAAGCAGGGATCATCGGATGGAAAAACTATACAACGCGCGGGTTTCTGAAATTCATGTTTCCGGGGAACCATTATTTCTACTATGATCATCAGGAGGAAATCATTGCGAAGATCAGGGAACTGATCGAAGTGTTCCGCCGGGAAGAAACCGGCAGAAAGGAAAAGGAAGAGATGGAAAAACTGATAAAAAAAGTTCTTGCGGAGACAATGGAACTCGATCCGGAACATACAGTGTGGAACAGTGATACTGATATTGTCAATGAGATCGGGGTTGATTCGCTTCAGCTGGTTCGGTTCCTTCTGAAAATGGAGGAAGAGCTGAATATTACGATTGATTATGATGCGCTGACCTTTGAAGACCTTCAGACAATCGGATCCCTGGCGGCATTTCTTTCCCGCTGTACCGGATCACAGCAGAAGTAGGAGGAGAAAACATATGGATTTCAGGGGGAATTTTCTCTGGGGCGGGGCAACCGCTGCCAATCAGTATGAAGGTGCGTGGGACACTGACGGCAAAGGAGCTTCTGTTCCGGACCATTGTACAAACGGCTCCTATACGAACCCGAAACGGGTAACCAGAGAATTCGAAGCAGGAACGCTGTATCCTTCCCGTGAGGCGACCGACTTCTACCACCACTATCAGGAAGATATCGCACTTGCGGCGGAGATGCAATTCAAAGTATTCCGGATGTCCGTCAACTGGACGCGAATCTTTCCGACCGGCATGGAAGAAACACCGAACGAAGCGGGTCTTGCCTTCTATGACAGAGTGTTTGATGAATTGAAGAAGTATGGTATTGAACCCCTGGTGACGATTTCTCATTATGAGCTTCCGTATGCACTGGTGGAAAAATACAACGGCTGGTATGGCAGAGAAGTGATTGACTGCTATATGCGCTACTGCAAGGCGATTTTTGAGCGCTACAAAGATAAAGTGAAGTACTGGCTGACGTTTAATGAGATCAATTCCGGCACTACATTGCTGGGAGCGGTACTGTCACTTGGGACAATTAAGGGTTATACCGGACCGGTAACAGAAGTGCCCGATGAACCGCAGGTGCGATTTCAGGCCCTGCATCACCAGTTTGTCGCCAGTGCGCTCGCAATCCGATATGCACATGAGAATTATCCGCAGTTCAGAATGGGAAACATGTCCATCTTTGCGACAAAGTATCCGTATACCTGCAATCCGAAGGATGTGCTGGAATGCCAGAAGCAGATGCGGATCATGAACTGGTTCTGTTCTGATGTACAGGTGAGAGGGTATTACCCGTCCTATATGGACCGCTTCTTTGAAGAAACTGGCATCGAACTGAAGAAGGAACCCGGAGATGATGAGATCCTGAAGCAGGGAAAGATCGATTTCTACACGTTCAGTTACTACATGAGCTCCTGTGAAAGCACGGATCGTGAAGTGCTTGAAAAGGCAGACGGGAATGTGACCGGCGGTGCGGTCAACCCGTATCTGAAGACAAGCGACTGGGGCTGGCCGATTGACCCGGAAGGACTGCGTTATTCCCTGAATGAGATCTATGACCGGTATCAGATTCCGGTGATGGTCGTCGAAAACGGACTTGGCGCCTATGACAGATTGGAAGCAGACGGCAGTATTCATGACAGCTATCGCATCGATTATCTGAAGAAACATATTGAGCAGATGAAAGAAGCGGTAAAAGACGGCGTTGACCTGATGGGCTATACCCCATGGGGCTGGATTGATGTTGTAAGTGCAGGTACTGGCGAGCTGGCAAAACGGTATGGCTTCGTTTATGTCGACAAGTATGATGACGGAACCGGAGATCTTTCCAGAAGAAGAAAAGACAGTTTCTTCTGGTATCAGAAGGTGATCCGTTCCAATGGCGAAGAGCTCTGAACTGCCGGCTGACTGTGCAGGGGATCTGTGCTTTGAATCCGGACGTTGCCTGCGTATATCATAATGGATGAAAAAGGAGACCGGTATGGACGACATGGAAAGGAAAAAACTTGAAGAGCAGCTGCTCGCAAACGCTGCAGGAGGAACAATCGAAGAAAGCGCAAGGCTTGCGGTTGAGCTGATGTGTAACGGAAAGGGAGTGTTTCTCAAAAGTAATACTGACCGTGACGATCTGGTGGATATTGAGGGAATGCAGGAATATTTTGCGAAAAAAGGATACCGGTTCATTCCCGGATTCGGCGAGCAGCAGAATATTTTTGTTGGCCCGGATGGATTGAAATACGGCAATGATTATATGATCTATCTGATCAAAAACGGTGAGATCTGAGTAGAAACGAAATGGATGGGAGTTGCAGAACACTGGAAGAAAAACGGATTATTGACAGTAAAGTGCTGAAAAAAGTGTCTGGTGGTGCAACTGAGGAAGAATACTATGCAGAGTATGAGAAATTCGGACTGATTGACACCGAAGATCATCTTCTGGAGGGAAAAACCTGCCGTGACTGCAGCTTTGGGAAGCTGAGATTCTGGAAATATCAGCCGGGGCCGTTTGGCAACAAGGAAGCGGTATATTACTGCGGCGCCTGCAGTGAATATACGATTGCACCTCTTCGCAAATAACAGCGGAATCTGAGTGAAACAGTATGGGAGAAGCTTCGGACAGAGGCTTCTTTTCGTTATTCATTCTAAGAGCGGAGTACGGCATTTTTTCAGTTCTGAATCTGTCTGACATGGTACGCCTGGGGCAGGGCGCAGACTGTTTCCAAGGAGGCAGATGCCGGCATCAGAATAGAGAGGGCGATTGGAAAATGCCCTTTGCAGTACCTTCGCATCAGTATACAATGGATTCATTCATCAACAAAATGCTTTCATGATACGGCTTCCAGTGCAGCTGCTGTGCTGCAATCACAATCTTCGAAGCAGGTTCTGGTTTCTTCTGTCAGGCGGGCATCTGCGTTAAAGCAGCAGCCGGGCCGGTGTGTTTCCGGATGTGTGACTGCCCATCGCGGGGACCGGAAGAATCTGCGGTCTGACAATGTGCCGGCAACAGTTCCGGTAAGCAGAAAAAACATCCGGTTCCGGTATGTACTCTGTGGCAGGAACGGAAAAGTTCCGGCTCTGATTTCAGCGGCGGAACTGCGGAAAATGCAGTTCTGATGCGGGGAAAGCGCGAAACTTGCGGGCCTGGAATTGGGAGAAACCGTATGCAGAAGAGAAATGTTGTCTATAATGAGAACAGGCCTGCAGAATGGACGCAGGTAATATGATATGAAAAAAATATCTGAATTTTTCTCCGACGATATATGTAATTTCGGGAGACAGGCTGAGATCGATCTGGCAAAGGCGATTCCGGTGCTTTCTCTTCCGTTTATTCATACTGTGATTGAATGCGCGTCTTCGGATTCGCTGAATTATGGACTGCCTTTTATCTTTGACTGTTTTGTCGGCGGTCCGATGAGCGCGCCGGTGTATATGTTTTCCATGGGACTTGTTCTGAACTATGCAAGACAGAAGGGACCGAAGGCCATGCGCAGAAAGGCTCTCCATCTCTTTCTGGTCGGCTTTCTGCTGAATATCTGCCGGTTTCTGATTCCGTATCTGACAGGCTTCGCCCTGACGGGGGATGTGCAGCATTTCCTTGTACCGCTGCCTTATAAGGTGTTTGGAAATGATGTGCTGCAGTTTGCGCCGTTAGCGCTGGTGCTGCTTTCATTCCTTCAGGAAAAGGGCTTCTCTGACAGGAAGATTCTTTCGCTTGCGGTATTGATGTCACTGGTCGGCTGGACGCTGAACGATATTGATTTTCACAATCCGGTACTTAATGTTCTGCTCGGACATGTGATGGGTACGGTGGATGAAGCGGAGCTGGTAATCTCGGATTTTCCGATTCTGAACTGGTTTATCTTTCCGGCTGCCGGTATGATATTTGGTAAGGCGCATCGCAGGCTGAAAGACAAAGCCGGTTTCTACCGCATGGTCAGCCCTGTCTGCCTGGCGATCGTCTGTATTTACTATCCGCTTGCCATGCACTATGAGTGGGGAATGTTCGGATCGGGGGAAAATGCATATTATCACCTGCAGTTTTATGAAATGCCTACTTTTTTCTGTGATATCTTTGCGCTGCTTGGTATTTATTACCTGATGACGCGGGTAATGCCGGAGAAGATGATGTCCTTTTTCCGGAGCATCAGTATGGGAATCACGGAGTTTTACTGTGTTCACTGGGTGCTGGTGATCGTAATCACGAATGTGATTCTTTATATCATTAACGGAACACAGGAACTGCCGGTGCCGGAAACGCTGCTGCTGTCACTTGCTATTACGGTGGTCACCTCTGTGGTTGTTCTGACGAACCAGAAACTGAAAGAAAGAATGAGGAACACGAAATGAAACTCGGAACGATCAGCCAGAAGATACTCCTGGCAGTTTCTCTGTTCGGACTTATTGTAACCATAAGCATCAGTGTCATGATCTCCCGTATGTTTGTTAATCGTGAAATGGAAGGCTATCGCAGCAGAAGCTATGCCCTTGCTCGAACAGCTTCTGATCTCATCGACGGAGATCAGGTGCTCCGCTATGTGGAGACGCTTGAGAAGGATGAATACTATGAAAGCGTTCAGAAATACTTCGATTATTCCCGGCAGGAGATCGGAATGGAATATTATTACGTTTTTGTGCCTTATGAAGATGATCTGGTCTATGTGTGGGACGGGGCTACGGAAGAGCCGAGCCAGCTTGGGGATCGTGAAGAATACATGAATGAATACAGCAGAAAGGCGGTGCAGGAGGAATTTGTTGAGGATCCGCCGCAGATTCTGTATGAAACGGAGAGCGAGGTTTACGGCAATATTGTCACGGCGTATTATCCGATCTACACCTCCGCGCACAAGCCGGTTGCGGTCGTCGGTGTGGATTATCAGGTTGCGGATATCCGGAGAACGCTGAACCGGGTCGTCTGGATCATTGTGCTGATTATTGCGCTGGTGACGCTGATCGCGAATGTTCTGTTTTACATTTATATCCGCAGCGGAATCGTCGATCCTGTCAGGGAGCTCAACGGAGCCGCAAAGGAAATGGTACATGGACTGGATCAGAAAAAGGAAATCGTGATCGATGTTCATACCGGAGATGAACTGGAAGAACTGGCCGGGTCGTTCAATGAGATGTACCGGGATGTGCAGAATTATATCGACAGAATTGCTGAGATGAGGAGCGAGAAGGAGCGGATTGAAACAGAACTCGATGTCGCAACGGCAATTCAGATGGATATGCTGCCGAAAACCTTCCCGCACCGGAAGGAGATCAAAGTCTATGCCAGCACTAAACCGGCAAGGCAGGTGGGCGGTGATTTCTATGATTACTTCATGATCGATGATGATCATATGGGGCTGGTGATCGCTGACGTTTCCGGTAAAGGAGTGCCGGCTGCACTGTTCATGGTAATTTCCAAAATCCTGATCAAGATCCACGCCATGGAAGGCGGAAGTCCGTCGGAAGTGCTGAACGCAGCCAACCGGGATCTCTGCGGTGACAATGATGCCGGTATGTTTGTGACAGTCTGGTTTGCAATTCTGGAGCTTTCCACCGGCATTCTTCGGACCGCAAACGCCGGGCATGAGCATCCGGTTGTCCGGCTTCAGTCCGAGAAGAAATATAAAACTGTGGAATACCGTCATTCGCCGGTACTTGGGGTTTTCGAAAAAATGAAATGCGGTGAAAACTGTTCTCGGCTGAATCCGGGAGATCGGGTGTTTGTATATACGGACGGCGTTACGGAGGCGGCAAACAGCAAGGATGAACGGTATGGAATGAAACGGCTTGTGGATACACTGAACTCGCATGAAGCAGAGAAGCCGAAAGATGTGCTTGCTGTGGTGCAGAACAGCATTGATGAATTCTCGGGAGATGCCGAGCAGTTCGATGACATTACCATGCTGTGCTTTGACTACTTCGGGTGCGAAAAAGACGCTGAGGCAGAACCTCAGGCATAAGAAAGGGACACTGAATTATCTGACAGGCTGCTGGATGCGGCCTGTTTTTTCTGCTGCACAGAAGAAAAAAGGGGCTTTGCGGAAAGCCCCTGATGGGAATGTGTTACTGAATCGCGATGATTTCGGACGGGCGAAGCGCATTGATGATGCGCATGACTGCGTTGTAGAACAGCATGAAGCAGAAAATGGTAACTACCATGCTTGGGGTATTCATCTTGACGATGCATACGATGGCGCCGATGACGCAGATCACACCGCGTGCAATCTGAATTTTCCATTGACCCTGCATCTTTCTTGAATCCATTGCGTTCATGATGTCTACCGCACCGCTGAATGCAAGCATACCTACCATATACAGCAGAACATAGGTCGTTGGAACCGTGCTGAGCGAGAAGATGAACAGCGAGAGATCCAGAAACAGAATACCGCGGATCAGAATCTCTTTTCCGCCGACCATATATTTTGCCATCTTGAAGTAATAGATGAGCATGCGTATGCTGTGAACCACGAGTACGATCGCAAATGCGAGAATCACTGTGAGATATGCATTTTCTCCGATCAGCAGGATCAGAAGTGCAAACAGTGCCATTAATATCGCTGCTACGATATTGCTGAATTTCTGCCACTTTGTCATAAGCTGTTTCTGTCCTCCGTATTCTTTACAATTTTCCGATAATCGTCAATGCCGTGGAATCCCTTGCTGGTATAGTCAACCGAAATGCCGGCAAGCTTACTGCCGGTTGCCGCGATTTTTGAAGCAACCATGCTCTTCTGTGTCATTGCAGCGATGAAGAATCTGCCGAGAACGGTATCGTCATCTTTTCGGCTTTCCGGAGTGGATGTGTACTCATCCTCATATTCATCAAGCTGGAAGTCACGGATTGACTTGCCGGTAATGGATTCTCCGAGCGCTTTCCAGTCGTCGGAGTCGTCCACTCTGCGGACGGAAAGGATGCGCTCAATCTCAGTTCGGTATGGTTCAATTGCATCCCAGGCATAGGTTTCTTTCTCGAAATCCTGATACTTTCCGCTGAGATACTGAAGGGCATAAACCATCTGGGCAAACGCGTGGATGTAGTCGTGCTGGTTATCCTTGAGTATCTCCTTGTAATCACCCCATGCAGGAAGATACAGATAGCGGATAAAGCTATAGTCCGGAAGATGGCCGGCTCTTCCGTGGCCGAGGTTCATGATACTGTTTTCGGATGCCTGGAAGAGACTGCCGGTATAGGCTCCCTTTTCCGGGTTTTCCTTTGCAACAGGATTGTGTCCGAATTCGATTGTCCGGCGGCTGAAGCTTCCGTCCGTTTGCGGAATCAGTTCAAAGAAGTAGTTGTCGGTGTTGTTTATGACAAGCGAAGGCGTGCCGGCAAAATAAGTGTGTGCCCACGTATCCGCAAGAACATGCATGGCAAGTCCGATCGCCTCATAGCCGTTATCCTTTGCGAGTTTCACGGTGTTGACGAGGAGATCGCCGTTCGGACCGCAGATCAGGCGGTACTTGTCCTTGTATTCCTTCGATCCCTTTTTGACCTCCGCGTTCAGATCGCGGGGCAGGAAATGGAAGGAAGACCAGATACGGGTGATGTCCTGCAGGCCGATCCTATCGGTTCTGGCGTTAACCATCTCCGACTGAAGCTGGGTTGTTGCGGCAGATTTCGGGCCATCAACGATTTTCAGAAATGTTCTGGTGCAGTGATCAACGAGCTGAGCACTGTAGCAGATCTCCTGGCACGCTTCGTGCGGGTACCCTGCGATTGCCGCCGCGCAATATGTTGCATAATAATGGAAATCACTGTTCATACGGATGCCGCCTCTAATTCCCTGTTCAGCTTTCTGGCTTTGAAAACGGAATACAGAACGTCTATGCAGAGGCATAACTGGGTGAAATCCATCAGCAGGCTTCCGGAGTCCCCAAGCGTGTCGCCGTTTTCTCCGAAATCTACCAGAGTTTCTTCATTTTCCTGTGTCGCGGCTGCCGGTGTTTCAGGCTGCGGATCCGGCAGAAACGGTGAGATGACAGCAGAGAAGGTTATGATCAGAAGCAATACGGTCACGATAATATAAACAGTCCCTTTTTTTCTGGTTTTGCCTTCTACATAAGCGCCGTGTCCGGCAATGTAGTTGATCAGAAAAGCAATCAGACAGATGATAAGAACAATTACGAATAAAATGACCATAATCAATTCAACCGGAACTTCTTCACTGACTTCCATAGACTGCATATTCGCCTCTACAAAGGATCGCAGATTGTGGTCTCCCAGAAGCATGGAAAGAATTACCCGCAATGCGGTCCAGGCGCCGAAGGCGATCAGCGCTTTTCCGCAGATCATCAATGAATTGTAACTCTTTCGAAGTTCCTGTTGCTTTTCAGCAACAACAGAATCATTCATAAAACTTTCTACCCTCCCAATAATCTATTTATTATCTCACTTGCAATTCACAATATACAAGCGCTTACAATTTTAAATTATTTGGTTTGTGGTTTTCTATTCCGACGCGCCGGGAAATCTGACTTGCGATGCGTTCTAAGAATGCGCCATAAAAAGAAGAAACACTCTTAAGAAAAGAAATGCGGTAAGAAAATGGGCTGGTTTCCGGTCGGAAGACATTCGGATATTTATTGTGCATTCGTATCTGCGGTGCATTCTGCCTTCACCTGTTTCATAGGGAGGCATCGCCCCTTTACGGGGTGGGGTAATTGACTGCGTACTCTTCCAAAGGCGCGGCTGATTCATTCGCTTTGGGAATGATTCCGGAAGGGCGGTTAATATACCTCTGAATGATATCGCTTGATTTCATTCCTCAAGAAGATACAATTACAGATAAGTTACATATAACTAACTAAAGCGAAAGCGACGCAGCTATACAGAAATCAGACAGAGTGCGCATGAAACAGAAGGCTGTCTCAGCGGGCGGATTCCGGAATCTGCCGGATTGATCAGAAGTTTCCTGTACGCTGGCAATGATGCTCTGAAAAAGGATATCAGCGTTATAGAGCGCATCTGATGCCGGGCTGAAGCGGTCGCAGATGAAATGAGGATGATTCAAATGGAGATGAAAACAGTGTTATGGGGACTTCTGATCCCTTTTATCGGTACGGCAGCTGGCGCTGCCTGTGTATTTGTTCTGAAAAAAGATCTCAGGGTCGGCGTGCAGCGTGCATTGACCGGCTTTGCGGCAGGTGTGATGGTAGCAGCGTCTGTCTGGAGCCTGATGGTTCCGGCTATCGAGCAGTCTGAAGCGAAAGGGAGATTTGCCTTTCTTCCGGCTTTCGTCGGTTTCTGGCTTGGAATTCTGTTCCTGTTTCTTCTGGATCACGTAATTCCGCATCTTCACAGAAACATCGGTCATGGGGACCAGGTGGAAGGACCGGGTGTGAAACTGAACCGGACGATAATGATGGTGCTTGTGGTAACAATTCACAACATCCCGGAGGGAATGGCGGTCGGTGTGGTCTGTGCCGGGCTGCTGTTTGCTTCATCCGGTATCACGGCAGGCGGTGCACTGACTCTGGCGATCGGTATTACGATCCAGAACTTTCCGGAAGGTGCGATCATTTCCATGCCCCTCTATGCGGAGGGGAAAAGCAGATGGAAATCGTTCTGGCTGGGCGTACTGTCCGGCGCGGTAGAACCGGTTTTCGGCGGGCTTGCCGTTCTGATTGCGGGCCATGTGGTCCCGGCAATGCCTTATCTGTTGTCCTTCGCTGCCGGAGCCATGCTGTATGTGGTTGTGGAAGAACTGATTCCGGAAATGTCCTCCGGAGAACATTCCAATGTCGGTGTCCTTTCCTTCGCTGTCGGATTCAGTCTGATGATGGCACTGGATGTGGCGCTTGGA
>JAFYGX010000150.1 GCA_017543025.1 Solobacterium sp. | reverse complement strand
CCGCAGTTCGACCGGATGTGTGCCGCCAGAAAGGCATTCCTTCAGCTTGGGCAGAAAGGAAGGCAGCAGGGAAGTGTGGACCAGCAGCACTTCCTCGGCGTTGCAGACGGAAGGACGGCTGGTTTTTGCGTTGCGGATAATGCGAAGCGACATTTCTTCATCAGCGCTTTCATCAACGTAGACATGGCAGATGCCGGTTCCCGTTTCGATGCAGGGAACTGTGGCTTCTTCCACGCAGGAGCGGATCAGTCCGGCTCCGCCGCGGGGAATCAGAAGATCGATGTATCCGTTACCGTGCATGAGCTCTTTCGCGCTCGCATGACTTTTATCCTCCACCAGCAGGATGCGGTTTTCTGACACGCCTGCTTCTTTCAGTCCGCTCTGCATGGCGCAGACAATTGCATGGGCGCTTTGCCATGCATTTCTGCCGCTTCGCAGAATCACCGCGCTGCCGGCTTTGAGGGCGAGGGCAGCGGCGTCTGAGGTGACATTCGGCCGGCTTTCATAAATGATTGCGATAACGCCCATCGGAACACTGACGCGGCGGACTTCCAGCCCGTTGGGCAGGGTGTGGGAACGCAGCGTTCTTCCGGTCGGATCCGGCAGTGCAGCGACCTGACGCACGCCTTCTGCCATCGCGGCGATCCGCTGTTCGCTGAGCTTCAGCCGGTCCATCATGACGCTGCTCAGGGTTCCTTCTGCTGCTTTGCAGTCGGACTCATTTTCCTTCAGAATGGCTGGTGTTTCTCTGATCAGCGCTTCTGCCATCTTCTCAAGTGCGAGGTTTTTCTGCTGTTCGCTGAGCACACAGGATGAGGCTTCGTGTTTTGCGGTTTCCATCAGTTCTTTTGTTGTCATAGCTTCCTCCCGATAAACCGGGTGCCGACCGGTTTTCCTTCCATGAGTTCGTAAAGCCGCTGCGGGGCGGCGCCGTTGGAGATGATCATATCAATTCCGTGCCCGGCAGCGATTTTCGCGGCGTTGATCTTGGTGATCATTCCGCCGGTTCCCTGTTTGCCATGGCTTCCCTGCGCAAGCGCAATAATCGAATCGTCGATTTCTTCCACAACCGGGATGACTGACGCATCGGGGTCGGTATGAGGATCTGCGGTCAGCAGACCGTCAATATCGCTCAGCAGAATCAGAAGATCCGCTTTCGCATAGACAGCGGTCAATGCGCCGAGCGTATCGTTGTCTCCCAGCGAGATCTCAGCGGTTGCCATGGTGTCATTTTCGTTCAGAATCGGGATCGCACCGTATTCCAGCAGACGGAACAGGGTATTCTCGAAATTGATCCGTCTGTCTTCCCGTTCGAGATCATCACCGGTCAGAAGAATCTGGGCAACGGTATGGTTATATTCGCTGAACAGCTTGTCATATACATACATCAGTTCACACTGGCCTACCGCAGCCGCCGCCTGTTTGCCCGGCATATCGGCAGGCCGCTCGGACAGACCGAGCTTTCCGGCTCCCATTCCGATCGCTCCGGAAGACACCAGAATGATCTCGTGCCCGGCGTTTTTCAGATCGCTCAGCACTTTCACAAGATTTTCCACATGCCGGATATTCAGCCGCCCGCCGGCGTGGGCAAGTGTACTGGTTCCGACTTTGATTACGATTCTTGACATTGTTTTATCAGACTCCCAAGCAACACATTACCACAAGAAGAAGGAAAGCAGACATATGCCGTATAAAAAAAGGATGCGGAAAAACAGAACTGCAGAGGAAGGAAGTACGGTAAAATAACAGCAGAACGCCTGTGTGCCTGTGCATGAAAACAGGTTATGAAAAAAGGAGAATGGTCTTATGAAGAAGATTGCGGTTACCGGCGCAAACGGGTTTATTGCTTCAGCAGTCCGCCTGTACAATCAGGATCGCTATGAATTTCTTCCCGTCACAAGGAAGCAGATTGATCTCACGGATCCGAAAACGGTATATCCGGCGCTGCGGGAAATGGACTTCGATGTTCTGATTCACACTGCCGCCAATGCAAAAACTGAATTCTGTGCCGAATATCCCGAGCTCTCTCATGCGGTGAATGTGGTTTCGGCAGAAGAGGCTGCCCGTGCCGCAAAGGATGCCGGTGCGAAGTTTGTGTTTATTTCCACAGAACAGGTATTCAACGGACGGAGCGACAGCGGACCGTTTACAGAAGAAGATGAACCGCTCTGCGTCACCAATTACGGAAATCAGAAGCTGGAAGCGGAGAAGTATATTCAGAACGAACTGGAAGACTATCTGATCCTGCGGCTTTCTTCGATGTTCTCACTGCCGATGCCGGGCGTGAAGCCGAGCGCAAACTTCATGGTGCGCACATGGGATGCGCTGAGGACAGAGACGCCGGCGAAATTCACGCCGCATGAACAGCGGGGCATGACCTATGTGATGACGCTGGCAGAGCATCTGAGCGAGCTGCTTGCGCTGCCTTCCGGTATTTTTCATTACTCTTCCGTAAACAATCTGACGACCTATGAGCTCTGCCGTTATGTCGCAGAAGAAATGGGTTACCCTGATACAATGATCGATCAGTACATTCTGAAAGATGAAGAACGCTATGCCGACCGGTTCCGGGATTACCGGCTTTCCAATGCGAAGCTTCGTTCTTACGGCATTGACCCTGGCACAATGGAACAGGATGTGGCGCGGTGCCTGAAGGACTTCGGGTGGAGATAAGACCGCGATTCTGTTGCATTGAAACAGGAATCTGTTAGATAATGCTTTCTGTATGATTTCAGGGGTGAGATAGATATGTTATTAGCAGTTGTTTTGTTTCTTGCAGGATTTGCATTGCTTATAAAAGGCGGTGACTGGTTTGTGGACGGGGCAACCGGAATTGCCCATCGCTTCCATCTGCCGGAGATTCTGATCGGCGCAACCGTTGTTTCCATCGGAACAACACTGCCGGAAGTGATGGTTTCCGCTCAGGCTGCGCTTCAGCACAACAGCGGTATTTCCTACGGCAATGCGATTGGTTCCATCATATGCAATACTGCACTGATCGCAGCGATCACGATTGCAGTCCGGCCTTCGCTGGTAGACCGCAAGTCACTGAAGCTTCCGGTAACAGGGTTCTTCATTGCGGCGGTGATCTACTGTCTGATTGTATATCTCTCAGGGCGGTTTGAACGGTGGCATGGATTTATGTTTCTGGCGATGTTTGCCGTCTATATGATAGTTTCAGTCATGCAGATGAAGGAGAGCGGAAGCGAAGAGCAGCCTTCAGAAGCGGCAGAGCCGGAGAATCAGGAGACCACGCTGGTAAAGGATCTTGTTCTGCTGGTGGCCGGTGCAGCGATGATTGCGGTAGGTGCGCGTCTTCTGGTTGATAACGGAACGCTCATTGCGGAAGCGCTTGGCGTACCGAGCTCTGTAATCGGACTTACGATGGTTGCCCTCGGCACTTCTCTGCCGGAGCTGATTACTGCAATCACGTCTCTGCGCAAGGGTATCAGTTCGCTTTCACTGGGCAATATCATCGGTGCCAATCTGTTCAATATCGTACTGGTTTCCGGTACGGCAATCGCAATCTCTCCGTTTGCGGTTCCGACAGAGAAAACACTGTTCGGAATCAATTCTTCACTGATCGTGGATATTCCGGTCATGATGGGAGTGATGTCGCTGCTCTGTTTCCCGGCGCTGGCAAAGGGAAGGCTTTCCCGCTGGCAGGGAATCGTACTGCTGTGCATTTATGCCGCATTCATCATTTATCAGTTTGCGATCTGAGAAAATACGGAAACGGATGCTTAAGGCCGGGTGAAAACACCCGGTTTTTTCTGTTCCTGCGTTATTTTCTGCTTTTCCTGTGCGGAATTCTGTTTTTTCGGGAAATAAGAAAAAAGAACACATGCACTGGAGGTAAACGAAAATGAAAACACTGAAGTATGAGGAGTTCCGGAATTATGTGACAGATCATATTCTGTCGTATATGCCGGAAGCGTATTCGGATGCAGAGGTAAGGGTGGACACGATCATTCGTCCGAACCGCAGCTATGAAGGGCTTGCGATCATAAAGGATACAGGCGTGTATTACCATATCTGCAATCTTTCCGAACATTATGAACGCTATCGGACAGACAGCGATCTTTCATCTGCACTGAGACGTATTTCGCAGGATGTGCAGCAGGTCGAAATGCCGCCGGCTGATTTCTGCTTCACGGAGTATGAGACGATCAGGCATAAGCTGTTTATCCGGTTATTCTCTCAGGAACTGCACCAGGAGTATCTGAAGCGGGGACCATATGAGGAGTACTGTGACCTTGCGGTTACTGCGCATATCGCTGTCTCAAGGAAAGGCGGAGAAGTGGCCAGTACGATTGTCACGCATGAGATGCTGGAAAAATACGGGATCAGTAAAGAACAGCTGTTTCATGATGCGAAAGAGAGCAGTATGGAACTGTTTCCGGAACAGGTCTTTCCGATCGGAAATCTGTTTGAGATGAGCCAGGCATTTTCCGATTACATGTGCCGTCATCTGGTAGTGACAAATGAATTCCGGCTGAACGGGGCAGCTGTTCTCTTTTATCCGGGTGAGCTGGAGCGCCTTGCAGAACTGGTCGGGCAGAGCTACTTCATTGCGCCGACTTCCCTGCATGAGGTTGTGATCTCACCGTATGATCCGGAAAAAAGAACGATGATGAACGAAACGATCCGGGATCTGAACCGGGATGCGACCGATCCGGAAGACTGGCTGAGCGATCATGTATACCTCTATGATGCAGAGACCGGAGAATTACAGTCGGTTTCTGACAGAAATCCGAAAGACTTCAGCTGAGCGCAGGCAGCCGGATTTCAGAAGCAGCGGGGAACCGCTGCTTTTACGCGATTGCCCATGCCTGGAAAACATGACAGAGCAGGGATGCGCGAAAACGTAAAACTGCCGGGCATTTCCGGTTCTGTATGCGAGTATAATCAGATTACCAGTTTATCAGTTTTCAAAAAGGAGGAAACCAATGCTATGAAACGATTCGGGAACTCATCCGAATGGGATAGAATTGTTCTTGGGGCTCTGTTATCTCTCGGAATGGTGCTTGGCGGGGCCGGTCAGATTTCTGCGGCTGCGGAAGAAGTGAAGGAGACAGATGAACCTGCTGAACAGGCAGAAGCGGATTCTGCGGTCATTGAAGAAGCGGCGGGAAGCGAAGCGGTAATCTGTGAATTTGCCTTTCCGGAAGAGAATGATCTGGATTACCGGGAACTGCCGATGATGGAGGAGATGCGTTCCGCGATGCCGGAGACTGTAATGGCACTGCTTGGAAACGGGGTATGGACCGAGCTTCCGGTCACGTGGAAGTGTATTGACAGCGAAGGAATGCAGTATGAATTTCAGGCCGATCCGGGTAATGATTACCTCGTACAGGAGGGGACTGAACTGCCGATGATCTATGTTAATATCGGTTTGCCTGAGATCCGGTTTTCTGCTTTGCCTGCGTTCCCTGATCGGAATCCGGGTATCCCGGAATATGACGATCTGCTGGAGGCTTCCGAGTTAAGCCGTTATTATCGGAATACAGGCCTTCCGGTCATCCGCGACAAGAGTCCGTACGGAAGCTGCTGGGCATTCGGTGCAGTCGGATGTATGGAAGCGGATCTGATTCATGACGGCAAAGCCGATGCGTCAGTTGATCTTTCCGAGCTTCAGCTTGCATATTATTCCGCCCACAGCTATGAAGATCCCAAACACAACAATAAAGGGGATCATACGGATTACAGAGGAAAAGCCGATGAAAACTATCTCGATGCGGGCGGGAATTCGACCATTGCGATCCGTTATCTTTCCAACCATGTCGGTCTGGTCAATGAATCGGATGTTCCCTACAGCAAAGGACATACCTATGTGCCGGATATGAAGTATGCGGTAAGTTCGGATACGGCGCAGATGCTGGACGGCTATTATATCAATTCTTCTGACCGGCTTGGCATAAAGAAGGCAATCCTTGAACACGGCGGTGTCGAAACGAGCATGTGCGGCGGAACCGGAAAAGGAGTCGATCAGGAAGGCAGACCGTATGAAGTACGCTATAACGAAAAGACAAATGCGTTTTACGGCACGCTGGATGCGCAGAATCATTCCGTTATGCTGGTGGGATGGAACGATGATTTCAAAAAGGAGAACTTCACGCAGGGCTGCCGGCCGGAAAATGACGGCGCATGGCTGGTGCGCAACAGCTGGGGCAAGAATGCGGACTGCCTGGACGGATATTTCTGGATTTCCTATGAAGACGCAACTGTGAAGAATCACTATGCTACGGTGTTTGATGCGGTCAATGAGAATCTGTACGACTATTGTTACAGCTATGCGACGCAGCCGTTTGAGATTGATTACAATATCACGGTCGTCGATAAAGTCGGAACTGCAGAGCAGACCTTTACAGTCTCTGCCGGTGAAACAATCCGGGCGGTCGGAATTGAAGTATCCGCTACGGATGCGGATTTTACGGCTGAGGTCATTGCCGGCAGTCAGGTCGCAAGCGGCAAACGCAGGGTGAAATACGACGGATTCTATACGATTCCGCTGGACAAGCCTCTGAAAGTGGACAGGGATACGGAAATAACGGTAAAAATCACCGGCGAATCAGATAACAATTTTTCGTTTTATGCAGAGAAGCCGGGTGTAGATTCGTTTGGCGGTATCTACTATACCGCTGCTCAGAGCGGGCCTGGATTTACAGTCAATTCCGTGCATTATAATGAGGATCTCTGTCTGAAGGTCTACACTTCAGATGAGAATAAGAAACCGACCCCGACGCCAACCCCGACACCAACACCAACTCCGACTCCAACTCCGACACCTACCCCGACCCCGGTTCCGGAATCCGGTACAGACTGTTTCCGGCTGTACAATCCGAACTCCGGCGAGCATTTCTATACGGTGAACAGGGAAGAGAAAGAAATACTGAAGAAAGCCGGCTGGAAGGATGAAGGTACTGCATTTACCGTGGCGAAATTTTCGGATACGCCGGTTTACCGTCTGTATAACCCGAATGCCGGCGATCATCATTACACGATCAGTGAAGCTGAATATGAGCAGCTGAAGAAAGCGGGATGGAAAGCGGAAGGAATTGTCTTCCATGCACAGAAGGAGGGCGTTGCCCAGTATCGTATGTACAATCCCAATGCGGTCTGCGGAGCACACCACTATACTTCTCTGACAGAAGAGAAAGACATGCTTGAGAAAGCCGGCTGGAAGTATGAAGGCATCGGCTTCCATACACTGAACTGAGTGCTGTATGCATAGCCCGGAGGAATGGATGCCCTCCGGGCTTTTTTCAGAAGAGTGGCAGCTGTGGGCAGAAGCGTCGGAATGCATGAAACGTTCCGTTTCCGCGATATGTTATGATTAAGAAAAAAATAAGGGGAGACGCAATGGATTATCATTTTTTCGCGACAGTATCACGGATGAAATATATTGAGCGGTGGGCTCTGATGCGCTCCAGCCGGAAAGAGAATCTCAGCGAGCATTCGCTGGAAGTCGCGATGATTGCCCATGCCCTGTGTCTGATTGCCAATACCCGGTTTCATCATCATCTCAATGCGGAGAAAGCCGCGGTCGCAGGGCTGTTTCACGATGTATCGGAAATCATTACCGGTGATATGCCGACACCTGTGAAATACGGCGGAAGCCGGATCCGGGACTCCTATAAGGAAGTGGAGCGCAGGGCGGTGGATCGTCTGCTGATACAGCTGCCGGATGACCTTCGGCCTCATTATGAACCCATACTGAAGGAAACTCCTTCCGATCCGGAGGAGGAGTACATGTATGCGCTGGTAAAGGGGGCAGATAAGCTGTCTGCCCTGATCAAATGCATGGAAGAGATGCAGACAAACGAGAAGGAATTTGCGATTGCCTGGCGGAGCACCCTGAACCGGGTGACGGAGATGGCAGAGGAATACCCGGAGATCCGTGTCTATATGGAGGAATTCCTTCCTTCCTACGGGGAGGCACTGGATACATTGCTGGGAAATATACCGGAATGAGCGGAGTACAGGATGGAAGCGAAAAAACAGTGTGCAGATCGGGAATATTCTGATCTGAAGAAGACGTATGAAAAGAACCGGATCGTTCTTGGCGAAGATCACAGGGAAACATTTGCCTCGATGGACAGGCTGGCGGAGTATTTTGACCGGATCGGCAATTACGATGAGGCGATCGATCTGGAAGAAGATCTTCTGGCACGCCGGTATGCGAATGAGGAGCCGGATTCGGATGCGGTTGTTGAAACCGTTCAGAGGCTTGCGTCTTTTTACAGCCACCGGCGGGACTTTCCGGTATCGATCCGGCTGGGAAAGCGTGCGCTGTCGGTTCGGATGAAACAGTACGGGGAAAATCACCCGAAAACACTGAAAGCTGCCGGAAGGCTTGCCAATCTGTATGCGGCTGCAGGTATGACAGACGAGGCAATCCGAACCTGCCGGACAGTGCTGCGCAAGCGGGAAGAACTGCTCGGGCCATATGATCATTCGACGATTGTATCGCGGGATAACCTTGGGTCCTATTATGCGGACAAAGGCGAATATGAAAAAGCGATCCGCTACGGAAAGGAAGCGCTGAAACGGTATCATAAAGCGGAAGATGATCCGTCGTCCATTCTGAAATGTGCAGACCGGCTTGCCGGATATTACGGAAATCTGCGACGCTATGATGATGCGATTGCAATGGAGCGGGAAGTGCTGGCTCAGATCCGTGAAATGCGCGGAGAAACACATCCCGATACCATCACGGTGCTGAATAATCTGGCTTCTTTCTACAGCAGGGCGCATGATGTGAACCGTTCTGTCATGTATGGACTTGAGGCTTATGAAAAGTGCCGGAATTATTACGGAGAAGAACACCCGGAGACCTGGAAGGCAAGACGCAATCTGGCCAGGTATTATTCCCGGGCAGGCAAACACGGAACAGCGGTGAAGCTGGAACGGAAGAATGTTTCATTTGCGAAGGAATACTACGGTGAACTGTCTTCTGAGGCGATTACATCAGAAATGAACCTTGCGGAAGATCTCTTCGGTGCTGGAGAAACAGCAGAAGCGATCTATGTCGGGGAGTCTGCGGCGGCTCATCTGCAGGAATCGCTCGGAGATACAGATCCGCTTACGCTTGGTGCTCTTGCGGAGCTTGCGCGGTATTATCTGAAAGACGGCAATGCGGAAAAATGCATCCGTCTCAGGTCATACATTTATGAAACGCGTCAGGAGGTACTTGGAGAAACGCACAGGGATACACTGCAGTCCGGCTGTGAACTGATTGAATCCTGGCTGTCTTCGGGTATGATAGAACAGGCACTGGATCTCGGAAACAGGATCCTCGAGCCGGTACGGCTTACCTTCGGAAAAGTAAATCCTGTTACGATTCATCTGGTGCAGAATCTGAAGGACGCATTACGGGAATATGATCTCAAAGAGAAGGAGAAAACGCAAAATGGATGAAAACAAACGCCCTGAAAACATGGAACGGATCACTACGCCGGAACTGGCAAAAGCATTTATCGATGAACAGGTCAGACGTGTCAGAGAACAGGTGAAAGATGGAAAAGTACTGCTTGCCCTGAGCGGAGGAGTTGACTCTTCAGTCGTTGCGGCTTTACTGATAAAGGCGATCGGTACAAATCTTGTCTGTGTACATGTGAATCACGGATTCCTGCGTAAGGGAGAACCGGAGCAGGTGATTCAGGTATTCCGGAAAGAACTTGGCGCAAATCTAATCTATGTAGATGCGGTTGACCGTTTTCTTGATAAAGTTGCCGGTGTCTGTGATCCGGAAGAAAAACGTCATATCATCGGAGAGGAATTTATCCGGGTATTCGATGAAGAGGCAGCGAAGCTGACCGGGATTCATTTCCTCGCACAGGGAACGATTTATCCGGATATTCTTGAAAGTGAAAAGGGGATCAAGGCACATCACAATGTCGGAGGTCTGCCGGCAGAGATGGAGATGGAGCTGGTCGAACCGGTGAAACTGCTCTATAAGGATGAAGTACGTGTAGTCGGAAAACAGCTTGGACTGCCGGAATCCATGGTAGAACGTCAGCCGTTTCCAGGACCTGGCCTGGCGGTTCGCACGCCTGGCGCAATTACAAGAGACCGGCTGGAAGCTGTCCGGGAATCAGATGCGATTCTGCGGGAAGAATTTGCGAATGCCGGACTTGCCGGAAAAGTATGGCAGTATTTCACCATTGTGCCGGATTTTAAGACAACCGGTATTATTGACGGAAAGCGTTCCTTTGCCTGGCCTGCAGTCATCCGTGCAGTCAATACCAAAGACGCGATGACCGCGACAATTGAAGAGATTCCGTACGACCTTCTTAAGAAGATCACAGAACGGATTACACATGAAGTGCCGGGCGTCAACCGTGTACTGTTCGATCTCACACCGAAGCCTACGGGAACGATTGAATGGGAATAATCGCAAATGCCGCATGACACTCAAGATGAGCTTGAAAATGACAAACCGGATGAACGTCTAACAGCCTGAAAAACATAGTTAGACTAAGAGCCTTGTGCCATTACGGCATGAGGCTTTTTTATATCCTTTCGTCTTGTAATATACCCGAGAGAAAGATGCCGAAACATCTCAAAAGTCAAGTGATTTCAAGGGTTTGCGGATATTTGATGTCGTCCCGATGGGTGACGGTTTGATGGTGACGTCACGACTGAAGAATGATGAAATTTGACGAATTGGAGGTGGACGGAACGAATAGCCGACCACGGAAAATGACGTTCAAAGAACTTGTCACGTTTCGACGAAATCCACTTGTCACCATCATAGTGAAATCGTGAGATCAGAACTTGGGGGGATATAAGGAGGATCCGAAATTGCAGGAAAATCAAGGGTTTTCGAAGATGAAAAACCCTGACTTCTCCCCGATTACTTCCCACCACTTGCCCCAAGTGGGGAGAACCTGGGAAGAAAGTGGGAAAAAGAACAAGACGAAAGGAGATTCTAATGAAGAAAATCAATTACAAAGGCAGATGCGAAAAACGGAAGGTTTCAAAGTGTAAAGACATCTGCAGAACGTACAGCAAAATCCAGTCAGCATTAGTGAATGCGTTGGAAAAAGATGAGGATGTGTTTTTTTATGCAATGTCTGTTTGGAAGGTGTTTCAGATAGAAAACCTGGCAAATCGCCCCATCACCATTGTCAATACAGCAATGGAAAAATACTATCACGAACTTGGTATGGAATATGGCATCGAATACGAAACGGTACGTAACATCGGAGAGTCAGTTATTTCAAAGTAGCATCAAATTCCGCGTATTCTCTTCCCGCTTTCCTGACAAAGATCGCTTCAATGGTTTATCCGAAAGCAGAGACCGATGAGGCAGGGTTCATCAGGGGAATCATGCGCTTTGCGAATCTTGCGAACAGTGACTACAACAAATCCAGGTTTGCCTACGCCCTGTCCAAGAATTTCGTGACCTGGTATGCCAGGAAATGCGCGTTTGAATACGGACGCAAAGGGATCCGTGTATGCTCTGTCAGCCCTGGGCCTGATCCGTACCGGAATGGGAGAACTTGAAAAGGAAGCAGGAGGCTATCTGATCAGACGGTCGGCAGAAGAGCGGATGGAAGCACCGGAAGAGCTCGGATTTGCAATCGCCTCAGCTGCGGATGAAAGATACGGCTATCTTGCGGGAGTTGATGTACTCGTTGATGGAGGAAACACCAACGGAAAAGAATTCAAAAAATAGGATTTTCTATCATCAGGCAAGAGTACCATGTCTGACCAACCGGATCAGACGTTGGTGAATTGCCGGGGGGAATAATCCCATTCAGTCAGAACCTATGGGAAATGTTGATTAATAAGCTGAAGATGGAAGCGGATCCGGAATGATTCCGTCTTCATGGACAGACGAAGGCTCCCCGCTGCCAGCTGATTACGGCCGGCAGAAAAGGAGCCTTTCTTATGCTTTGATCTGGATGGTGACTCTGGATCTGAAGCCGATGATGAAGTGATTTTCAAAAAGCGTATTCTTTGTGAGCAGGCACCTGAGAAACGTCCCGATATATTCCCTGTCATCATACTATAGATGGAGCTTTACGATCCTTCCGATCATCGTTTGTGTTTTAACGTTTCTTGCACTATCCATTCTGGTGCCGTATATATCCTACAGAATGATATGCAAGACCAGCATTGTTGACAGGATCAGGAGTAACGGATAATTTTGCTATTGTCCATCTTCGCCAGGTAAAAAAAGTAATCCATTCCATCAGAATGCTTTCCTAAACGCTATACAGAAAGATCGGCGCAAGCTCTTATAGAATCTGGCTTGCGCTGATTTTCTTTTGATTGTTGAGATATATAAACATTGGCAGCTATTTTAAATGGCCATTTATTTGGCCCTTTGGTCGATTTATATAGCCAAAACGGATATAATGAAATGAGTTATAGGTGAGGAGGTGTTGCTATGCGAGAAGATGAGTATACCGAGTTTAAGAAGACTACCGGTGAGTTGAATGAAGCCATGGTCTCCATCTCCAGCATTCTCAACAAGCATCGCCATGGAAAGGTGTATTTTGGTCTGAAAAATGATGGTAAGCCCGTCCGGTTTACGATCACTGATTCAACGTTACGCGATGTTTCCAGAAAGATTTTCGAGGCGATTCGACCACAGATCATCCCTACAGTTACTACGAATGTGATTGATGGGAATGAAGTGATCGTCGTAGAGTTTCAGGGTGATGACGTGCCCTATTCCGCCTTTGGAAAGTATTATCTCCGCACCGCTGATGAGGACAGAGAATTGACACCGGCGGAGCTTCGGAAAATCATGCT
>JAFYGX010000013.1 GCA_017543025.1 Solobacterium sp. | reverse complement strand
ATGTTCATCTGGCGGGGAGACAGCATCGGCACCCGAATCGCACAGGCAGTTCTTGACGCTGCTGACCGGGGCGTAAAAATTGATATCACAAAAGACCGGTATGGGATCAGCTGTGAGTATTGTGAGGAAGATCAGACATCTCTGTTTCACCCGTATCCGACAGCTGCGGAAATCGTCGTAATACGGACTCTGGAATATCTTTATAACAGGGATCTTTACGGCATGGAACATACCGGTACTGTACATCCGCTTGCGCTGAGGCTGCGCAGCCATCCGAACATTCAGGTGCACTGCGCGGATACTCGCAGAGATCATTCCAAATTCTATGTGTTTGACGAAGAGATTCTGATTTTCGGCGGGATCAATATCGAGGACAAGGAAAACGGCAGAGACCGAGCGGGGCGATTTTACCGTGACTTTATGATCCGGATGAACGGACGGGAATATGTCCGTGCATTTCATCAGCACCGGATGGGAACGGATCCGCATTCCATGTTTGCGGTTAACGTCAAGCATCCGGTTCGTCTGTTTGAAGTAAAAGACCGATATCTGAATCTGATCCGGAATGCGGAAGAGGAACTGACAATCCTGATGGCTTATTTTTCTCCTGTACCGGAATTCATGGAAGCGATTGAAAGTGCGATTCGACGCGGTGTCCGGGTGCGTCTGCTCATACCGGCAAAGGCGAATTTCAGCAGCGATACCAATCGCTGCACCATGCGAACCCTGTTTCTGAACGCGAAACAGATGGGGAGGGAGGTTTCGATATTCCTTTCTCCGGATATGACGCACACCAAATATCTCGCAAGCGAAAAGGAAATCTGCCTCGGTTCCTGCAATATTACCCGGAATGCATTCGCAGAGCTGGATGAACTGAATTTCTCACATCCCAATGATGATTCTCCGTTTGCGGTGAAGGCAAGGAAATGCACGGAAGCAATCCTGCAGCAGGCTGTGAAAGCAGAAACAGCTGAAGATCTGTGCTTTGATCCGATCATGCGCCGGCTGGAACGGTTTGTCTTCTGAACTGGAACAGATGAAATCAGGCGGAAAAAAACTGTCCTTTGCAGGGCAGTTTGTCTGCTTCCGGAATGATGACAGACCGAAAAAGGAATCTTATTCAATAATCTGCAGAATGCCAAGACAGCGGGGCAGAAAACCGATCGCAAAGTGTATGAGATAAGGAGCGATAACCGAAGGGTATTTCCGGTAGATATATCCCGTAATCATACAGAGGGCAAACGCACCGGTCATATAGTAGAGCGGATACTGCAGATGGAGAATAAAGAAGAACAGGGAAGTGATGAGAATCGGAAGGTGTATGTATTTATCACCGAAAAACCGGCAGAAGTTATCCTGCACAAAGCATTTGATGAAGATTTCCTGAAACAGGATCGACACAGGATAGAGCCAGCGGGTATTCATATTCAGATACAGTCCGAACCACGGAATTTCTTTGATGGACGGATTCTTCGCCGTCATAATCAGCCGGAAGACGATAAACAGGACAATCACGAGGGCGGAAATGATGAGGCCGATCTTCAGAGATTGCATGTTGTCTTCTTTCGTTCCGCGAACGCTGCTCCAGTTGAGCTTCATATCGGTCCAGCGGTGAAATACAGTCATACCGGCAATCAGGATCACTCCGAGCATCTTACTGCCGAAGAAACGGGTATCTGCCAGATCATCTGTTTTTGCGATCGCTCCATAGAGCCGCAGCCCCAGTACAAACAGTGCGATAATCAGAAATACATAGTAAAGAACTGCCTGAGAATGGGTGAGTTTCCCCTGTTTTTGCTGTTCAGATTCCATAGTAACCTCTTTGTTTATTCACCCATTGTAGCTCAGAAAAATGATTCATGTAATCAAACGCAGAAATATGCTTAAAATATAAGGGCTATGAAAAACATATTTGAAGAATTCAGAAACAGGATCCGGGAATTCGGCATACATTTCCGCCAGTTCTCGCACAATCTCCTGCTGTTTATCCAGAAGGGATTCAGGCAGATTCTGGGGTTTTCTCTGATCTGTCTCGTTCTTTCTTTTCTGGTAACGGAGCTGATGGATTACCTGTTCCCGAAGATCTTTTCGAATCTGACGCATATTCCGTTTCTGGAACAGTACAACGGAGTGAGTGTTACGTCCAATCCCGTTGCCATTACACTGGCTGCGCTGTATCTGATCATCGCTTCCTTTCTCTCTCTGTTTGAGATCGCCGGTCTTGTCTATGCATATTCAATGATTCAGGTAGGCCGGGAAGCGAAGTATTCAGGGATGCTTGAAGCTGCTGCGCGCACCTGCCGGAAAACACTGAAACCCGTCAACTGGCCGATCATTTTATTTCTCTTCATTCTGCTGCCTCTGACTGGTGTCATTACATTGTCCAGCAGCGGAATGAAGCTCTCCGTTCCGTACTTTCTCACCCAGGGAATCGAAGCAAATCCGATCTGGAACCGGTATTACCGGATCTTATATTTTTTTCTTCTGATGGCGGAGCTCACTTATCTGTTTTCGATTCATATTTATGTCCTTCGGGATGTAAACTATATCGAAGCCTGCAAGGAAGGGCGAAAGCTGATCAAAGGCAACCTGATCCATACGGTTATGACCATGGCGCTGCTTTCCATCGGACTGAACTTCCTGCTCAATACGCTTTCTGCCGCAATTCCGATGAACATCGCAGAGCTCATTTCTCTGTTTCAGAAACGTCTTTCCATCATGCAGCGATCCTCTGCTGCAGGCATCTATGTCTATGTGCTGCGTACGATCTTCAAGGGACTGCTTGCGCCGGCAGTTTACAATGCCGGATTGACCATACTTTTCTTTGAATATGTGGAGGCGCGCAATCTGCTTGGCAAACTTACCCCGCGAGCGTTCAGCAGTACCTGGGAATCCACCGCTTCCTACAGGATCGGAACACGGATCATGGCAGCCATCATCGCTTCCATCTTTCTGTTCTTCGTTCACCATTACGGATATCTCGGCGAATCTGTAGAAAAACCGCTCGTCTGCGCCCACAGAGGGGACAATACAAATGCGCCGGAAAACACTCTGGAATCCATTGAACTGGCGCTTACCGAACAGACTCCGCTGGTGGAAGTTGATGTATATGAGGCGGCAGACGGCACGATCGTTGTTACGCATGATGAAAATCTTCTGCGGGTAACCGGCCATAATGTGAAGGTGACAGATAAGACATTTGAAGAGCTTCAGAAATATGAAATGCTGGATACTCTGCCGGGAAATTATTCACATGTAAAAGTTCCTTCTCTTGAATCTGTCATCAAGGCAGTGAAGGAAGAAGGAGCGATCCTTCAGATCGAACTGAAGGCAAACGGCCATGAGAAGAATCTGGAACGGGAAGTAATCCGTCTGATCAATAAATACGACATGCGCAGAAATGTGATTGTGATCTCACTGAAATCCTATCTGATTGAAAATATTAAACAGATTGATCCGGATGTGCCTACCGCAGTATGTGCATTTATGGCATGGGACAGTTATGCGGATTATCCGTACGGCGATATGCTTTCAGTCAGCGACAGCGCTGTGACGCCGGATCTGGTCAAGGCCATGCATGATGCTGGGAAGCTGGTATTATGCTGGACCGTGGATGATGAAGATCTTGTTCAGTATCTCGTCAGCTGCAATGTGGATGTGATCGGCACCAATGATCCGCTTGTCATCCAGCGGGCGATTGATGTCGCAGATACCGACGGGGGGATCAGCCGGGTATCTCACGTTCTGATGGAACGGCTGTCCATAATGTCGCGATAAGTAACAGATCAGAAAGAAGTCAGTAAAGTTCAGAAGGAATCTGCGGGTTTCTGGCAGAATACAATCCCTTTCAGGGGAATAACCGGTGTATGTCAGAATATTCGTAGGCAGGAATCCTCTGAACTTTTTTTTGTGTTTCCGTCTGAAAGGGCTTGCGCAACCGCTTACATTTCTCTACAATGGAAACCAGAAAGGAAAAATTGGTTTCCAACATGACAGAAACATTCCGTACGGAGATTCTAAACACAGCAACAGAACTGTTCCGGGAAAAAGGCCTGAAATTCACCATGCAGGACGTCGCGGCATCGATGCATGTCGCAAAGAAAACCATATACAAACTCTATCCTTCAAAAGAAGACCTGCTGATGGATCTGGTGAAAACCGGGTTTGACCGGATTCAGGATGCCAAACGGCGCGTACTTGAATCCGATCGCTCCATGAAGGAGAAAATTGCGGCAGTCCTGATCGCAATGCCGGATAATTACCGGTCACTGGATTTCAGACGTCTGAAGGGAATTGAAGAAAAATACCCGGAAGTTTCAGATGAGATTCAGCGGCGGCTGGAAACGGAATGGGAGCCGATTCTGGAACTGCTGGAAGAAGGACAGCGTAATGGAAGCGTCCGGGCAATTTCGCTTCCGGTTCTGAAACAGATCGTTACCTCTGCGATTGACAGCTTCATGTACAGCGATGCACTGCAGTCTGCCGGTGTCAGTTACCAGGAAGCGCTGGATGAAATGGTTGGAATCCTGATGAAAGGAGTATGGAATGATTCGGCTGAATAATGATTGGGAATTTACAGAACAATGGAGTGAATCATTTGCGGAATGGAAGACAGAAGGACAGCCTGTGAGACTTCCGCATACCAGCAGGATGCTGCCGCTGCATTATATCAATCCGGATGATTATCAGATGGTCTGCGGATACCGGAGGATCCTGCGTACCGATGATTCGATGAAAGGGAAACGGCTTTTTCTGCAGTTTGACGGGGCAGCGCATATTTCATCGGTTTACTTCAACGGAACAGAACTCGGTACACATTCGTGCGGCTATACCGGCTTCCGCTATGAGATCACAGATCTTGTATCGTTCAGTCAGGATAACCGGATTGCAGTAAAGCTTGATACGACAGAAAATGCGTCAATTCCGCCTTTTGGATTTGTGATCGACTATCTGACGTATGGCGGACTGTATCGTGATGTATGGCTGGATGTCCGGGGGACTTCCATGGTATCGGATATCTTTGTGAAGACGCCGACGCTTACCCATGCGGATGTTGATGTGAAACTGGATGGCTGCCTTGATGGATGCAGTCTTGCCGTAAGGATCAGAGAAGAAGACGGTACTGAAATGGCAAAAGCTTTATGTAAGGCTTCAGACAGTATTGTACCGCTTGATGTGCCGCGGGCGATCACCTGGCAGGTCAGAAACGGACATCTGTATGAAGCGGCTGTGGAAGTGATGAAACAGGGAGAGGTGATCGATTCAAAAACGGTGAAGTTTGGCTTCCGGACGATATCGCTGAGTGAGAATGACATTCTGATCAACGGGAAACCGGTCTTCCTCCGGGGCCTGAACCGTCATCAGTGTTTCCCTTATATCGGCTATGCCGCAACGGAATCACTGCAGCGGGAAGATGCGCGGATTCTGGATGAAGAGCTTGAAGTCAATGCGGTAAGAACCTGTCATTATCCGCAGAGTCATTATTTTCTGGATGAATGTGACCGCAGAGGAATTCTGGTATTTACAGAAATACCGGGTTGGCAGTTTGTTTCAAAAGATGAGGGATGGCGCCGGCAGTGTGTGCAGAATGTCATCGATATGGTCAGCGAATACCGGAATCATCCTTCTGTTATCCTGTGGGGTGTCAGAGTAAATGAAAGCATGGATGACGATGCGCTTTACACTGAGACCAATGCGGCTGCGCGTGAGCTGGATGATACAAGGTTTACAAGCGGTGTCCGCTATCTTGAGAAGAGCTCGCTGCTGGAAGATGTCTATGCGTTCAACGATTTCTCGCATAACGGAACGACTCCTGGAGCAAAGCCGAAAAAAGCGGTGACGCCGGATATGAATAAACCGCTTCTGATCAGTGAAGCGAACGGTCATATGTTTCCGACAAAAGCATACGATTCCTGGTCTCATCGGCAGGAACAGGCGCTGCGGCATGCACGGGTAATGAATCAGGCCGGTGCGGACGGAAAACATGCAGGTGTATTTCAGTGGATGATGTTTGACTATCCGACCCATAAGGATTTCGGCAGCGGTGACCGTATCTGCTATCACGGCGTAATGGACAGTTTCCGTAATCCGAAGCTCGCGACAGCTGTTTATGCAAGTCAGGGTGATCGCACGCCGGTGCTGGAGATCGGCAATTCCATGGACATCGGAGATTACCCGGCTGGCAATATCGGCGATATTTATGCATTTACCAATGGGGATACCGTTGATCTATACAAGAATGATGTATTTGTAAAGAGTTTCCGCAGCGAAGGATGGAATGGCATGAAACATGGCCCGGTAAAGATCAGCGATACAATCGGTGAACTGCTGGAAACGCAGGAACATATGCCGAAAGCACAGGCAAATGCGGTCCGTGAGTGCATGCTGGCGGCAGGAAAATACGGCTTCTCTGCGCTTCCTGCAGCTTATAAGGCAAAGCTTGCCTATATCATGATGCGGTATCATATGACCTTTGAAGACGGATATGCTTTGTATGGCAGATATGTCGGCAACTGGGGCGGTGAAGCAACGCGCTGGCGGTTTGATGCAAAGAAGCACGGCCAGGTAATTGCAAGTGTGACTAAAACACCCGGAAGTATTCTTCACCTGGAAACAGTTGTATCCGCTACAGTCCTGAATGAAGGAGAATCATATGACATGGCGGCTGTAAGAATACAGATCAAAGATGAAAACGGCAATATCGCTTCGTATGCACAGCTTCCGCTGACATTTGAAACAAACGGGGCGATTGCGATTGCCGGGCCTGAAACCGCTGCTGCAGAAGGCGGTATGAGCGGACTGTATATCAGAACATGCGGCCAGAAAGGAACCGGCGAACTCACGATCCGCTGTGAGGGACTCGAAGATACAGTCATCAGATTTGAAATAAGGGGATAACAGAAAATGAAATTTACCAGAAAACAGACTGCTGCCTATGGGCTTGGAGCCGTAGGCAAGGATATGGTCTATGCGCTGAGCAGCGCTTATGTCATGTACTATTACAATCAGATTCTCGGCATTTCAACCGGATTTGTCGGACTGATTCTGATGATTGCACGGGTATTTGACGCGGTGAATGATCCGTTCATGGGCGTCGTTGTTGCCAAGACCCATACCAGATGGGGAAAGTTCCGCCCTTGGATTCTTTCCGGCACGGTGCTTAATGCGTTTGTCCTTTACGGTCTATTTGCAGTTCCAAACGGAGTGGAAGGCGGTGCGCTGAAAGCCTATTTTGCGGTAATCTACATTCTCTGGGGAATTACCTATACGATGATGGATATTCCGTACTGGTCATTGATTCCGGCAGTCACAAAAGAACCGAAAGACCGGGAAGCGATGTCTGTCGTCGGCAGAACCTGTGCCGGAGTCGGAAATGCGCTGATCACAGTATTTGCAATGCGTTCGGTTCAGCTCATCGGGGGCGGGATTGACAAGGCTTCTGAACGTGCCGGCTTTGCCAGGGTTGCGCTGGCAGTTGCTGTAATCTTCGTGATTGCAGAAACGATTCTGTTCTTTGCGATCAGAGAAAAACCGTCTTCAAAAGAGGAAGAAGCTTCCGAATCCGCATCGATTTCAGATATGTTCCGTGCATTGATTGAAAACGATCAGGCGATGGTCGTTGTCATTACGATTGTCCTGATCAATACCGCACTTTATATCACATCCAATCTGCTGATCTATTTCTTCAAATATGACGTTGGCGGAGCGGACTGGGCAAGTTCGCATATGCTGTTCAACATGGTCGGCGGTGCGTCGCAGATTATCTCGATGATGTTTCTTTATCCGCTGCTTCGCAAAAAGATGACAAACGAATCGATTTTCCGTCTCTGCTTGATGCTTGAAATCACAGGCTATGTACTGATCTTCATCGCATGTTTCATCGGCCTTGCCAACAACATGCTTGTAATCTGCGGTGCCGGACTGCTGGTATTTCTGGCAAACGGAATTCTCACAGTTCTTACGACGGTATTCCTTTCCGCAACGGTTGACTACGGAGAACTGAAGAACGGAAAACGGGAAGAAAGCGTGATCTTTTCAATGCAGACGTTTGTTGTGAAACTGGCGAGCGGACTTGCGGTGTTCCTTTGCGGAGTCGGGCTGGATCTGATCGGCCTTGTCGGCGATGACAGCACGGAGGGAGCAATCGTTGCCCAGAGTGCTTCAACGATCACCGGTCTTCGCATCATGATGACCGTTCTTCCGATCATCGGCCTGATCGCGGCAGTATTTCTGTTCAGAAAGAAGTTCCTGCTTACGGATGAGAAGATTGTTTCGATGAATCAGGAACTCGCCGAACGGCATGGAGAGTAAATATGCCGATACTGAATTATCGGGTTGAATATGCAGTAAATGGTGAAAACCGTGTATTGACAGGAACGCATGACCTGAAGGAAGGAGAGAATCACATCCGATGTGATCTTCCTTCCTGTACGATCCTGAAAGTGACAGCCGAAGTCCTGGTTAAGACTGTACTGCGGGAAAAAATCTTCATGAACGGATATCAGACATGGACCTATTGTCCGGAATATACCCGCAATTCTCTGATCCGTGGTCTGCATGGAATTCCGAAAGCTGTAGTCAGCCGGTATGCGTTTGATGGTTACGGGGATTATCACTTCGTTGACTATTCCGGATTTTACGGTCAGGTGCATGGCTTCTCCTGGTGTCATTTCCGCAATGGAAAGCATATCCGTCTGTTTGCCTCGCTGGATGAAACTCCGGGGTATACCATTTTCCGCTATGTTACCCGTACAGATATGCTTTCAATCGAGCGGGACTGCAGCGGAATCACATATTCCGGAAGCTATCCGATCTTTGATCTCTTTTATAAAGAGGGCGGCGAACAGGCAGTTTATGATGCGTGGTTTGAGGCATTGCCTTTGAAACGGCTGCCTGCTGAAAAACTGTATGGGTACTCCAGCTGGTATAACCGGTATCAGGATATTAATGAAGCAGCGATCCGGCAGGACCTGAAAGGCTGTCAGACAATTTTTGAACCGGGTGATCTCTTTCAGATTGATGACGGATGGGAACCGTTTGTCGGTGACTGGTTTGAAGTAAATCATGAGAAATTTCCGAACGGTCTGAAACCGCTTGTCGATGAGATTCATGAAAAGGGGTATCAGGCAGGGTTATGGCTTGCGCCGTTTGTGGCTGAAACAGACAGCCTGCTGTATCAGACACACCCTGAATGGTTCCTGCTTCATAATGGTTCGATGTTCAAATGTGGTTCGAACTGGTCCGGCTTCTATTCGCTTGATATCGATCATCCGGAAGTGCAGCAGTATCTGCGCGATGTCTTCCGCCGGATTTTTGATGAATGGGGATTTGATCTGGTGAAGCTGGATTTCCTGTATGGGGCAGCTCCGTATGGAGACAGCCATGAAACACGGGCAGGCCGTATGATACGGGCAATGAAGTTTCTGCGGGAGCTCTGCGGGCCGCATCCGATTCTTGGCTGCGGCGTACCTGTTATGCCTGCGTTCGGACTCGTTGAATACTGCCGAATCAGCTGTGATGTGACGCTTGACTGGAATGACAGGCTTTACATGCATCTGATTCACCGGGAGCGGCCGTCCACCAAACAGGCAATCGGCAATACGATCTCAAGGCGTCTGCTCAATAACCGTGCTTATCTCAGCGATCCTGACGTGTTCTTTCTGCGAACGGAAAACTGCAGACTGACGCAGGAACAGAAAACAATGCTTGCAAGTGTTGCAGCATTGCTGGGAGGCGTGTTTCTGACAAGTGATGACCCTTCTTCCTATACAGAGGAGATGAAGGAAGCCTATCGAAAATACCGGCATCTGACGAATGCGAAACTGATTTCCGTGTCGACAGATGACGGAATTCGGATTGTTTACAGTATTGACGGTAAGCGGCAGGAGCTGAAGTTCCTTGAATCATCAGAGCGGCCGATCGAACGGCTCCGCAGGCGGAGAAGAAAACTGCTGCGCGGACTTGCCGGCAGATCCGCAGGATGACCTGAAAAAATACTGAAAACAGAGACTGTATCTGCCAGCTATATGCAGGGCGTACAGTCTTTTTTTGTCGAGATAGAGCGGGTTTTATGAGTTTTACAACATTTATCTGTAAAAAGCAGATTTTTTTTCTGGATTTTGGGGGATCTCAAAAACAGCGGCTATAAGAAATACAGAAAGGAGGAACAGGATATGCGTTCCATTACAGTTGAGCCCGAGCAGCTCGAAGCAAGTGCTTCAAGAATCGATGATTCCAATCAGGATTACACCCGGGCATACACCAGCCTCTTTGAGGCAGTTGACACCATGAAAGCCGGCTGGCAGGGAAAAGATAACACTGCTTTTTCGAATCAGATCTCCCGGTTTCAGTCTGATTTCAGGGAAATGTCTGTTCTGTGCGGGCAGTATGCGGAATTTCTGCGCAATTCGGCAAAATCGTATCGTGCGGTGCAGGATGATCTGACTTCTCAGGCGAATGCCCTGGCACGTTAGAAAGGAGAGAAATTATGGATAATCTTAAGATTTCACTTGCCGAAGTAACAGAATGTGCTTCCCGGATCCGTTCCTGCAATCAGCAGATGTATGAAGATCTTTCTTCGATGAAAAGGGAGATGTCAAATACAAATGTTTCATGGATCTCCGATGCAGGAGAAGCGATCCGCAGTAAATTCAATCTGTTTGCTTCAAGGTTTGAAACGCAGAAGGAACTGATTGATTCGTATGCGGCATTCCTTGACAGAACCGTAGACAGTTACGATACCCTGGAAACCACCATTACCAGCAATGCGGAAAGCATGCAGTCGTAATATTGGTTCGATTCTCTGTGCACTCGCAATCCTGACAGGAATCCTGTCAGGATGCGCGGGCGCGCAGCCATCCTCTATGACACTGGGAGAATGGATCACACTGCTGGATCAGAAAGCAGGCATCTCTGCATTTTCGCAGGCAGAACCATATTTTCTGAATGTCAGTAAAGAGTCTCCCTATTTTGAAGCGGTTCAATCCGCGGTGGAATGGTCTGTGCTGGACACCGGCACGCCGTTTGATCCGGAAGCAGTCCTTACCAGGGAATGGACAGCTTATACGCTGATGAATCTGTCAGAACGGGATGTGAAAGGAGAATCCTCCGTAAAAATCAGAGATATTTCAAAATCTGCATTTCCAAAACATGTTTCATCTGCAGTTGCGAGCGGTCTTATGCCGCTGGATGATAACGATCGGTTTGAGCCGCGGAAGGCAATTGACCGCGAAACCGCACTTGCATGTCTCTCTGCAGTCTGCGCAGGGATCAATCATCGGGAAATCCAGGATCCCCATAATGAGATTACATTCGATGATGCGGCGGTATTCACGGATGAAGTACCGGAAGAAATCAATGCGGAAGAAGGAACCGCTTCGTTTTCTGAAGATGCAGACATCCGTGAAGGGCAGTATCTGACTGCAGGTGATCCGGCACATCCGGATGCGGTTTACCGGATTACAGAAGTGAACGAAACAGAAGAAGGAAAAACAGCTGCGATCGAACCGGCTGCTGTCGAGGAAATTGTCGAGTCGATCGATGCGGCGGAATCGTTTTCCGTTGACTTTTCCACCGCAAGAATCGTGGACTCAATGGATGGCATGGTAATTCAGGACTTCTCAGAGGAGACCGCGGGTGAAAACGGCCTCCGTCTAATGGCAAAGAAAAATGAGGGGACTACGAAAACACATAACGTCAACGGATATCAGATAACCTATTCGGTGAAACCAACCGGAGTGCGGGTGCTTGTGGAAAAGGAAACTAAGGGCGGTATGATGATTACCGGTGATCTGACAGTTGCCAATGTCAGACCTTCCTATATCTGGAAAACAGAGAACGGAAAGATCAGAGACGGTTATTTCCGGATTGATTTTATTGCAAGTGAAAACCTCGGGGCAGACATTGCTTCCTATAAAGAACTGTACGGTGATTTTTCCAGAGTAGATCCGCAGAACTTTCTTGGCACGGTAAGAAATCTGTTTCAGGAAAAGCAGAACTGCGCAGAGATTACACTTCCGCTTGCGAAAATAACGGTTCCCGTCCCTAATGCGCCGGTTATGTCAGTCGATATGCAGCTGCAGCTTACGCTGCGGGCGTATGGAAAGGCACAGCTGACGCTGAGTCAGGACTGTACGGTAGGAATGGAAATCCGTGACGGAAACATGCGTGATATCAGCCGCTGCGACATGAAAGCACAGGCATCCATTGAGGCAAAGACCGGTATACTCGGCGGTGTGAATATCGCAATGGATCTTGCCGGAATGGGGATTGCGGACGTGACAACAGAAGCAGGCGGAGAAGCAGGGGTGAGTTCCATCCTTCATCTTTATGACAAGGAGGGAAATCATACTTCGGCTTCGACGGATGTTCCGCCTGATATTCTGAACGATCTTTCAGACGGAAATGAAAATGTCTTTGCGTGTGCAGACATCTCCGCATATAAAACGATCGATATCAAGCTGAACTCACCAGATACGCTGGCGGGCCGCAATGGCCTAAGCACAACAATCGTGCTCGCTGATGAAAAAAACGGGGCATTGATCCCGGAACTGAACGGACATTATGAAAACGGGCATAAAGTTGCGAAATGCACCAGAGGAGAACGGATAAAGCCAAAGGATACCGGACCGGTCGTGGAAAGCGATCAGATACGTATTGATTCATATTCTCTGATTGCTGATCCGGGGCAGACAAAGAAAATCAAAGTGACTGCTCTTCCGAAGGGGTATACGGTAAAAGATCTTGTGGTCACAAGTCTGGATCCGTCAGTCGCATCCGCAAAAGGAACTTCTGTTACTGCTGTAGGAGAGGGATCCACGATCATCCGGATCAGAACAAAAGATAATAAGTATGAAATCAGCTGTTCGATCCTTGTCAGGCACAAAGAATGATCGGCTGGATTACGGAACCGGACCGCCGTGAGGCGGTCCTTCTCTCCGGCACGCGGAACGTACTGACGGTGCTCGGACAGGAATGCATGGTGTTCCAGGAGCAGGGAACCTATCGGATCCGGCTTCCCCGCGGACTTCTCTATGTCAGAAATCCATTGATTGAACATGAAGCGGTTACCGTGATCCGGCAGGCAGAACGTGAAGGAATTGCTGTGATCTACTGGTCAATGTATGAGAATGTGCATCATCGCTTCCGCAGAATCTCCTGGGAAAAGCCGGTTATTACGCTTGGAAGCTCAATTGATGATGATATTTATATCCAGGATGCAAATCTGCAGCCTTCACAGTTTCTGATTGACCGGAGTGCGCATATGATTACTGACCGCTTCTGCAGCGGGATCGGGGACTGCGATGGAAAACCGGCTGATCATTCTGCGTTTCATAATGGAAGCAGATTTTCCGTTCTCAATACACAGATTCTTCTGAACGATGCATTTCTGGCGGTATCATGCGTGAAAAACTGTTATCTTTCCATGGCGGATGCATATGTGAAAGAAGGATGTCTGCCAGCGGACACTGAGCCGTTCGTACTGGAACGCGCCTACTATGAAACAGTTCCTGAACTTCGGTTTGAAACAGAGCTGCGTGAACCGCTTCCGTTTGAAGAAACCCGGTCAAGACCGCTGTTATTCCTGATGGGACCTGCACTTACCATGGCGTTTGCGTCCATGGCGACCGGTATCCTTTCGGCATATAACGGATGGCTGAACGGCAGAGAATTTCATGAGATACTTCCGATGCTGATACTGCCATGTGTAATGGTGTTTTCTGCATTGCTGTGGAATCCGCTTCAGAGATTCCATGAACGCCGTCAGGAAAAAACGCGCCGGAAAGAACGGCTGGAATCTTACCGGAAATATCTGGATGAATTATGCACTCAGATTGAATCGAAACAGAACCATGCGGCAGAACGTATGGAAGAACTCTTTCCTGCCTCTTATATCAGGGTGAAAGCACTATACAGAGCGCTTCCGGGACGTCCGGATTACATGATGGTCCGGCTGGGAAGCGGACAGGTACCGTTTGAGTCTGTACTTCACTGTTCCTTTCATCCTTCTGTAACAGATCCGATTCCGGGGATGATTCAGCAGGTGGCAACGAAATATGAAACAGTACAGATGCCGGTTACTGCCGATCTGCACGATTGTTTCCGGATCGCGGTACAGTATGACAGCGATCAGAAGCAGCAGGCAGTTCGTCTGATCAGTCAGCTTCTGTTTTATCACGGGCCGGATATCATGAAACTGGTTATTCTGTGTACCAGGAAGTTTGAGCAGGAACATCCATGGCTGAGAGAACTGCCTCATCTTTCGCTGAAAGACGGAACGAGACTGATTGTTACTTCAATCCAGGAAAGCTGTGCTGCCGTTCGGGCGCTGCATCACGAGGAACCGAAAGAGATTCTTCTGTTATGTATGAACCGGTCTCTGCTCTCCGTATTCGAAGAGCTTCCGGCAAAAGTCATCTATCTTCTGAACCGGAATCCGCTCCCGCTGGATATGGATTGTCTGATCCGATACGGTCAGGATCCATGCATCATCCGAAACGGCCGGGTCCAGCGATTTGTGCCTGATCGGATTCAGCACGGTGAATACGGAGAGCTGCTGAATCTGTTTTCCCGCTGCCGGATTGTACAGAACAGCAGCAAACTGAGCAGCCGGAATACGTTCCTTGATCTGTATCGGGCAGATACCGTGCGCAGCCTTAATCTTCTGAACCGGTGGAAAATCGGAAGGACGTCTGAATCGATCCGGGCGTGGATCGGAATCGGAGAGGATGGAGAACCGGTCGGACTGGATCTGCATGAGCGGGGAAACGGGCCGCATGGGCTGATTGCGGGAATGACCGGCAGCGGGAAAAGTGAGTTGATCATAACGCTTCTTCTGAGCTTATGCGTAAATTACAGCCCGCGGGAGTTTCAGTTTGTGATGGTTGATTTCAAGGGCGGCGGCGCAGTTCATCTGTTTTCAAATGCTTCTTACCGGATTCCGCATTGTGCAGGGAGTCTGAGCAATCTGGATGAAGCGGACATGGAACGGGCACTTGTATCGTTTCAGAACGAATGTCTTCGAAGAGAAAACCTATTTTCAAAGCTCAGCACGGCAGCTGAGAAATCAGTGATGAATCTGTCCCAGTATCAGACGGTATGGAAACCGGAATATGATCTTCCGTATCTTCCTGCGCTTCTGATCATCGTAGATGAATTTGCCGAACTTCGGAAAGAAAGACCAGATGCGATGAAGGATCTGATCAGTATTGCCAGAGTCGGAAGAAGTCTTGGCATTCATATGATTCTTGCGACCCAGAAGCCGGGCGGAATTGTGGATGAGCAGATCTGGTCGAACTGCCGGTTCAAAATCTGTCTTAAGGTTCAGGAAAAGGCGGACAGCAGTGAGATGATTCACTGCCCAGATGCGGCATGGATTTCCCGGCCGGGAGAAGGATTTGTCCTGTGTGACGGAATACTCACGCATGTGCAGTGCGGTTATGCAAATGCGCCGGCAGACAGAATGAGCCGTGTCGCCCAGCTGCTGGATGCTATGGGTAATACGATCCGGAAAGTGGAATTTCCATCGCATGGCAATGCGATTCAGTCTGAGGAGATCATAGGTATGATTCTTGAAGCTTCCGCTGATATGGAGCCGGCAGTACCGCTGTGGTGTGAGCCGATTACGCATGTCCGACGTTCTGATCTGCCAGAGCAGAATGAAAACTGGATCGGTATCGCGGATGATTACCGGAATCACAGGCAGATTCCGTATTCTGTTCAAGGCAGTCTGATGGCGGTTTTCTCGATTGACCGGGATGCCAGATGCCTGTTTATGCGAACACTTCTGTCGGCGTTTCTGAATACAGCCGAAGAAGACGATTTCCTGATTGTGGTTGATGATGCAGGAATCACAGATTCGATTCTGAAGGAATGCAGAAGTGTGATCGGCGTACTGCGCTCATCACAGGAAGAACAGCTTGGAAATGCGCTTTCAATACTTGAAAGACGAACGGAAGAATCATCCGGGACGGCTTCTCTGATCCTGAGTGATATCGCTGCCTTTTCTGAAGCGGATGAATCCAACCGCATACGGCTTCACCGGCTGATCCGTTCTGCTGAACGCACACATGTGCGGATCATTCTGTTTTCGACGACCAGCACGGGAATTCCATACCGCGATCTTTCGATGATTCCGCTGCGGATTGCATTGAAAACATCCAGTACACAGGAGCTTTCATCAATTTTTGAGAAACCGGTGCATTATCCGGTCTCTCATTTGAATACCGCACTTGTTTCTTCGCTGCATGATCCGCTTGATCTCTATCTGATTGAAACAGAACCGGAAGAACTCGAATCTCTGATCAGAAATCTGAATATCCGATACGGAACAGAAAAACCATGCAGAATACCGTTTATGCCTTCCTGCATAAACATGGAGGAGTATGCAGGAGACGAAATTCCGCTGGGAAAGGATCTGTTCACCTATGAATGGGTCTGCATGCCGAACGCGCAGCGGCTGTTTGTTCTTGCGACATATGAGGAGGAACTGTATGACTTTTATGAACTGATGAAGGAAAAAACGGACTGTTACTTTATGAATGATGGGCAGAATGAATGCGGTATACATGGATTTCTGTTTCTGACTGCAGAAAAATTCCATACTGCCGGCATCCGTCAGTCAGACGGCCCGATCCTGTATATCGGGAGCGGATTCCGTGAACAGTACCGTTTTACGGCAAAATACCGGAAAGAGCTGAAAGCAAATCAGGCAATTCTGTTTCAGACAGGAAAAAACCGGGTTCTGCAGCTCTGTGAAAGGAGGAAACAATGATCCAGCTGTGGTTTTCGTTTCCGGCAATCCAGAAAAAAGCGGAATGCAGAATTCCGCTGATGTATTGCATGATTGATCTGATTCCATACCTGAACGAGCTTCTGAAAGAAGAATTTTCCGGCATGTATGAAATCAGTGATGATGCATGGTTTTTTGAAGAAAAGACAGGCATTCGGATCAGTACGGCGGTGACGCTGACGCATCAGAATCTTTCGGACGGAATGTGTCTGGTCGTTTACTGAAACCTGCTGCGATAACTGCAGGTCTGACAGAACGGCTCTCTGATTTCATGTCTGCGGAATCCTTCGATCAGAGAACAGTAACGCGGCGAGGAAAGGATCTTGGAAAGTGTGGAATTATGCAGATTGCCGAGATTTACAGCACCTCCGGCATCCAGACAGCACGGCACGACCGTACCGCTGCTGAGGATTGCAATCTGTTCTCTTCCGCCAAGACATGTCCCCTCTGCGGATGCCTGTCCGGAACCGTCCGGCCATTCAAAATCATTCGCGAAGCTTACAAAACAGTTATCAGCGAATTTCATGGTGCCGGTTCTGGAACAGGGAGAAAGCACAAATTCACTCCGGAGGCGGTTCAGGCACGCTGCTGTCGTTTCGTCCGTCATCTGATCGCTCCGCCAGAAGCGAAGATCCAGATAAGGTTTGCCAAGCGCGCTGCATTCATGTGCAAGTTTGATCACGGAATCCAGATAGGAGGAAATGGATTGCGGAGATCTTGCGGAGACAGACTGAAGGGAAACTGCAATATTCCGTATACAGGGATGAAGGGGGAGATCCGGGTAACGGTACAGAAACGAACCGTTTGTTACAAGATGAACGTTAGCGTTGAGTCTTGTGCAGATGGAAAGGATTTCGCTGAACTGCGGATGCAGCAGCGGCTCTCCCTGAACATGAAGATACAGATGCGGCGTGATCTGAACTGCCTGTTCGGCAACCCGGGCAAAGAAGTCAGGGGTCATGTCCTGAAGCGGACGCGGATGCTTCAGGCAGAACGGACAGGAAAGATCACACCGGTTTGTGAGTTCGATATAGATGCGTTTGATCATATACAGTGTATTATAGCGAATCCTGCCCGGATTCCTTCCGGTAAAAGAAAACCGATGCATGGAACTGCATCGGTAAACAGATCATCCCTGAATAAAGTGAGAAAGAAATTCTCTTGTCCGCGGACTCGAAGGGGAGCGAAAGATTCTGTCCGGACTTCCTTCTTCTTCGATCACGCCTTTATCCATGAAGACAACATGGTCGGAAACCTGCGAAGCGAATCCCATCTCGTGTGTAACAACGATCATGGTGAGACCTTCTTCGGCAAGCTGTTTCATTACTTCCAGAACCTCATTGACCATTTCCGGGTCAAGGGCGGAAGTTGGTTCATCAAACAGCATCAGCTTCGGTTCCATGCAGAGGGCACGGGCGATCGCAACACGCTGTTTCTGTCCGCCGCTGATTCTTGAACTGTCCGCATGAGCAAACTGTTCCATACCGACTTTTTTCAGATAATACATCGCTTTTTCCTCAGCTTCAGAGGCAGAGCGGTGAAGTACTTTCTGCTGTGCGATCATGCAGTTTTTCAGTACATTCATATTGGCGAACAGATTGAACTGCTGAAAGCACATTCCGACATTTGCCCGGTAGGAATCGACATTTCTGACGGACATGATATCGTCTCCGAAAACTCTGATCACGCCGCTGTCCGGCTTTTCGAGAAGATTGATGCAGCGCAGAAGCGTGGATTTGCCGGAGCCGGATGAACCGATCAGGCAGACTACCTGACCTTCTTTGACATAGAAGTCGACCCCTCTGAGTACTTCCAGGGATCCGAAGGATTTGTGAAGATTGTGAATTTCAACTACTGGTTCGCTCATAACCGGTCATTCTCCTTTTTTGGAGCTGCCGCAAACTTCATGCTGGAAGGATCTGTGACAGACTGCGGCAGACTGGAAGCAGATGTGTTCATCCGTTTTTCGATCAGATTGAGGATCACGGAAGCAGTGCTGGTAAGAATGAAATAAATCGCTGCGGTAATTCCGTAGGTCGCTGTAAACTGAAACGTACTTCCGGCAATGGACTTGGCCTGAAACATCAGATCTGCGATCGAGATGATCATCAGCACAGAAGAGTCCTTGATATTTACAATGAATTCATTTCCGATTGCAGGGAATGCATTTCTGACAGCCTGCGGAAGCACGACATTCATCATGGTCTGCATATTTGTCATGCCAAGGGAACGTGCAGCTTCGGTCTGGCCGATATCGACAGCCTGTATTCCGGAGCGGATGATTTCAGCCATATATGCGCCGGTATTGACGGAAATGACGAAGATTGCCGCAGTCAGCTTGTCCCAGTGAACGACATTCAGAAGGGCATAGTAGAGAAAGACTGCCTGTACCATCATCGGTGTTCCGCGAAACACATCGATATACAGCTTGCCGAAGAAATCGAGAATCTTCTTCCAGACGATCACACTGCGGGAAGCAGTCCAGTCCGGTCTGATTGCCCGGATCCCGCCTACGAAGAGACCGATCAGCAGGCCGATCATTGTGCCGGAAAGGGAAATGATCAGAGTATTCTGGATTCCGAGCGCAAGACTAGGCCAGTAGCGGGAAAGGATGTCAGCTATCTGTCCCAGCATGGATTATTCCTCAACGGCCGGCTGCCGCAGAACTGCATCCTCCATCGCTTTTGCACGATCTTCTTCGCTGATTTTATCAAGCGCTTTCTGAACCTGATCGAGGAGCTCCTTATTTTCTTTCGCAACTGCGATACTTACGGTTACGCCGCCTTCATCTCCTGCACTTGTAAAGCCATGTCCTTTTTCAAATTCGATGTAGGTAAGATCCTTATTCGCTGCGCAGACACCGATCGCAACAGGAAGTTCTGAAGTGACCGCATCGACATCTCCATGCTGGAGGGCATTGATCGCAGCCGGGAAATCTGTTGCGGCGGGAACGTGATTGACACCGCTGATATCATCGATGATCGTATCATAGAGCGTTCCCATCTGGCCTTGTACTTTGCGGCCGGAGAGCTCCTGTATATCCTTAATGGACGCGAGATCTGAATCCTTGCGGACGATAACGACTTCCGGAGATACATAGTAAGGAGTTGTAAAGCTGACCTGTTCAGCCCGCTCCGGTGTTTCGGTCATACCGGCGATGATCGCGTCAAGACTGCCGTTCTGCAGATCAATGATCAGTGCATCCCAGTCAGTCTTCACAACCTGAACATCTCTGCCGATTGATTCTGCGATCTTTGAGGCGATCACAACGTCATAACCGTCGCAGTAATCGGAAGAGGACAGCGGCTGGGTGTATTCACCGGCTGTGGTCGTAGTCCAGTTGAACGGTGCGTAGTTGCATTCCATTCCGACCCGGAATGTCCCGCTGGTTTTACTGTCAGCGGCAGCAGTAGCAGGTGTGCCTTCGGATGTGGAAGCACCGCATCCTGCAAGCAGGATTGCTGCGGCAAGAGAAGCTGCAAATACTGTGTGTTTCATTTCTTTCCTCCCTGACAAACGCCTAGGCGTTTTCTGTTAAAACAAAACCGCATGCTATCGCATACGGCATCTCTCCATAAGCAATAGCTCCACTTCACACAGGTGAAGGAGTGATACGGATATTCTCCGAATCCCCACGAATACCTTCTGCCGAAGAATTTCGTTCGGCGGCGATTGCCTTTCCTCCGGTTCTCTGTCTGCCGACTCCGCGAAGTACTGATCTGCGCCGCTACCTCTATCTGGTTTTGTTTACAAAACTGATTGTAGCGATGTAGTCCTGTTTGTCAATGAAAACATGAAAAGAAAGGAAGAAGTGTTTCATGTAATTTTCATTCACTCCATTACTGTTTCCGTTCGGGGACTTGTTATAATCTTTGAGGTATGGATGGTGTGATTTTGCTGAATAAACCGATCGGAATGACAAGTTTCGATGCGGTGAACCGATGCCGGCGCATTCTTCATGAAAGGAAAGCCGGACACACAGGTACGCTGGATCCGAATGCCGGCGGCCTGCTGATTGTCCTGTTCGGACGTTATACAAAGTTTCTCCCTTACTGTGTAAAGGATCATAAACATTATCAGGCTGAATTCGTTTTCGGAAGAATGACGGATACCGGCGACATCTGGGGAAATACCATTGCAGAGAAAACACCTGCTGCTCATACGGAACAGGAAGTTCAGTCTGCAGCTGACGGATTTCTCGGAGTGCAGGAACAGATTCCTCCCATGTATTCCGCTCTGAAGGTGAACGGACAGAAACTGGTTGATCTTGCCCGCCAGGGAAAAACGGTTGAACGTAAACCGCGGAAAGTCGTGATTGACAGAGCTGATGTTTCATTTGTGGATGGAACATGGAAACTGGATGCGATTGTATCGGGCGGCACGTATATCCGTACGCTGATCAATGATCTCGGAGAATCACTGGGCGAATATGCGGTAATGTCTGCGCTCCAGCGAACCGGTATCGAATCGCTTTCGCTCGCTGAAGCGACAGAACTGTCCAGGCTTGAAGAAGTGGTTACGGTGCCTCCGGAGCGGGTTATAGATCCGTCGATTCCCCGGGTTGAGACATCTGATTATGAATCTGTCATTCATGGCAGAACGATTGAACTTTCACTGGATGTTCCGCTTGTTCTTATGGAAAAAGACGGACAGATCCTTGCGGCTTACACAAAAAGAGAAGACGGACTGTACCATTGTCAGAGGGGGCTTTTATGAGAATTGATACGATCAGCCTGACACGTCCTTATCATCCGAAAACACCTGTCGCAGCCTGCATCGGTTATTTTGACGGTGTTCATAAAGGACATCAGGAGCTGATCCGGACTACGGTGGAAAAAGCCAGTGCTCTGAACTGCGGCAGTGCGCTGATCACCTTTGATCCGGATCCGTGGGTGACAATAAAAAACATACTTCCTTCCGAGCTGGAACATCTTACAACCATGAAGCAGAAGAATAATCTGTTCATTGAATACGGGATCAAGAATATTTACTATCTTGACTTCACGCGTGAGATGTCTGAGCTCTCGCCGGAGGAGTTTGTAAAACAGGTCCTTGGTCAGCTTAATCTGAAAGCGCTGATCTGCGGATATGATTTTCATTTCGGTTCGCACGGTGCAGGAGATGCCGATCTACTGAAATCCATCGTATCCTATCCGGTTGAAGTCGTTCAGCAGGTTTCCTACGACGGCGAACGGATTTCGAGTACCCGGATCGTGCAGTATGTGAAGAACGGTGATTTCCTGAATGCCTATAAACTGCTCGGCCATCCGTTTACGATGGACGGAACTGTGGTTTCAGGCAGTCATATTGGCCGTACGATGGGTGTACCGACCGCAAATATCCGCTACAGTCCGGAATATGTGATTCCGAAGATCGGCGTATATTCCGCACACGTTGTGATCAACGGGAAAAAATACGGCGCAATGGTCAATGTCGGCCACAATCCGACGGTCAACTATCATAAGGACGTTTCCATTGAAGCACATATTTTTGATCTGAATGAGGACCTTTACGGGTCGCGGATCTCTGTGATTTTTGAACAGTATATCCGTGATGAAATGCAGTTCCGCACGGAGGAGAATCTGAAAATGCAGCTGGAAATGGACAAAGCTGCAGTTCGCAGACTGCTTGGGCTATGAATTCTGTATATCTGTCCCGTATGAGGGACCTGCTTGAAGATGAATTTCAGGCATACTGCAGTGCGCTGGAACAGCCTGCAATACGGGGTGTAAGAATCAATACACTGAAACGGGCAAACATCCCGGTTCCGGGGATCTGCGGCTGTCAGAGCCCGTTTTCGGAAAACGGTTATTATCTTTCAGAAGGCTGTCTTGTCGGCTCGAGTGAGGAATATCTGTGCGGTCATATTTATCCGCAGGAGCCAAGTGCCTCATTTGCGGTTACCTGTATGGGGATTGAGCCGGGAATGCGAGTGCTGGATCTCTGTGCAGCACCGGGTTCAAAGAGCACGCAGATCGCAGAACTTCTGAAAGGAGAAGGCCTGCTTGTTTCCAATGAGATAAACCCGCAGCGTGCTGCGGTTCTGAAAGAGAATATCGAGCGTCATGGAGCGCCGAATGTAATTGTTCTGAATACGGATCCTTCCAGTGCTGCAGAACAGTTTGGCGGCTGGTTTGATGCTGTGCTGTGCGATGCGCCATGTTCGGGGGAAGGAATGTTCCGCAAAGATCCGCAGGCGGCGGCAGAATGGTCAGAAGAAAACGTCCGCTCCTGCGCTGTCAGACAATCGCATATTCTTGATTCTGCTTCGGAATGTGTAAAACCGGGAGGGGTCCTTCTTTACAGCACCTGTACGTTTTCACCGGAAGAAAATGAAAGGAATGTTGTTTCCTTTCTGAAGCGTCATCCGGAGTTTTCACTTGTGCCGGTCACTGCTGCAGCCGGAAGGCCTGGTTTTTCTGAAGCAGATCCTGCCGGAATGATGCGCCGTGTCTATCCGATGGACGGCGGAGAAGGACATTTCGTCGCGAAAATGAGAAAAAACAGCGGAGAAGCAGTGCTGAAGATTCCGGAACTGAAGAGCAGAGAGCTTCCGGAGGAAGCAGCCTCGTTTCTGAAGGATCATCTGCGAAATCCGTTTCCTTATGTTTATGTATACGGAGAAGTTGTATATGGCGGAACCCATCCGTTTATCTCCTGCGGTAAGCTGCATCTGATTCGGCATCAGACAGTGCTCGGTACGATAAAAAACAGACGCTTTGAACCGTCTCATGCACTTGCACTTTCTGCTTATGCCGGTTTTTTTCCGGCGATAGACCTTTCAGAGGCCCAGTTTGCTTCTTATCGGAGGGGAGAGACCATCGCATATGCACAGGAAAAAGGGTGGGCAGCAGTCCGAATCAGAGGGATGAATGCAGGACTGGTGAAAAGTGACGGCAGAATTCTGAAAAATCATTATCCGAAAGCGTTTCGGATACGTTGATCTGTCTGCCCTCAGCAGCAGAAAATAGGAGTTGAAGATGGAACTTGATCTGTTTTCTTTTATCGAAGAAACGATTCGGCTGTATGATCTTCATCATGCCGGGTTTGAATACGGGGAACATGTTCTGAAAGATCACTTCTCCGCGCTGACTGACGAAGAAGGCGGTGATGTGGTATCGGTATATTCCCGCGTGAAGTCGCGTGAAAGCCTTCGGGAAAAACTTCTCCGTAATAAGTTTTACCTCAGTTTTAAGGATCCCGTGCAGGCGCTTACTTCGCTTTCCGATCTGATCGGGATTACCATTGAATGCAGATTTATCCGCAATGAAGCGGAACTGTATCATCGTCTGTTTCAGTATTTCAGCGAACCGAATGAAGACGGCTATGCGATCAGTCTTCATAATCAGGATATCGTACTGAATCTCGGCATGCCGCAGCCTCAGCTGCAGCGGAATGGATATGCAATTTACCGGATTGACGGAAGATACCGGTTCAACAACCGGTACATCGGGTTTGAACTTCAGATTAAAGCGCTGGTGCACCGGTTCTGGAGTGAAATCGAACATGAAGTAGTCTATAAAAATCAGGAAATGGTCCGCAATGCACGTTTTATGATGAAGATGCTCGGATCGATCCGGGACAGCCTGGATGTGGTGGATCATCAGCTGGAAACCGTGTACAATGAGATGATTGCGGAATCCAGAGAAGCGGAGATTGGCATGGATGAGCGGACGTTCAAAACCATGCTTGCCAGCTCTCTGAATGAACTGTTCATAAGAAAGATGAGAGAGTCTGTCGGATTTTCGACGAGCTTTAAGAATGATTCGGAGATTCTTGCGCAGTACATCTATATAGCAGATTTTCTGAAGGAATCGAAAAGCCCTGCAAAAATGGTGGAATTCCTTGAAAACATAAGCGATCTTTCCGAACGTCTCATTGACTTCAGGCATCAGCTGAAGATCACCGAACGGTATGAGACAGAAGATCCTTTTGTGAAGGAGCTTTCGGAGTATTTCATCTCAAAGATGAATGTGGACTTTGAATGGCATGCATTCTTCACCATTCTGTGTCATGTGCAGAGCGGGGATGTGCATGCGGATATTCTGCGGTTTACCTCAGTGATCGGATCGCTTCTCATTCAGCCGAAATGGTTTTCTCAGCGGTTTACCTCCTACAGCGAGGAAAATGCAAAGCAGGCACGTGATTTTTTCAGACATGCGCTCGCAGCAGGGATGATTGCCTCTGATTCCATTCATATGATTCATGAGGCACATCTGCTGAATGTAATGAACTACTACTGGAATATTGTGGATTACGCCGAAAAGAAATATCCGGATTATGAAGGGCTGAAACAGGCTAAGACCGCACTGGAAACTCGCATGCGGCACGATATTCCTGCACTGATCCGGCGTCAGAAAGTATCCTGAATGTCCGGATTGCGCTATAATGGCATCGTAAAAAAAGAGGAACAGAGTATGGATTATGTAGTATTGAAACAGGATTCTGCAAACGGAATGATTGCGATCAACAAATCGGTCTTTCAGGTTATCTCTGAGATTACCCTGCAGGATATCGAAAATATCGTTATTCCGGCTAACGGATCTTTTCCCAGAAAGGCTGTCAATGTAAAGATTGAGAACAACCAGCTGAAAATCGAAGCAGATGTCCGTGTAACGTACGGAGCGAATGTAAAAGATGCATGCGGTCTTGCGCAGTCAAAAATATTTGAAAATATCACATTTATGACCGGATATACTCCGGCAGAAGTGAAAGTCAACGTTACCGGATTTGAAATCTGATCTCTACAGCAGATACATATGCGCTGATAATCAATGCGGCAGACTGGATTCTGCTGCTGTGGAATAGATGAGACAGACACAGCTTCAGCCTCTGAAAGGGGTGTATGCTGTGTTTTCTGTTTCTGTCAGGACTGCGTTTACTGATCAGAAAGAGGATCAGATTGTTCCGCTTTAACCGGATCAGGAAGGCAATGGTATCTTTGAGACTTCTGAATGAGCATGGAAAATGTTTGCATGGAAAATGTTTTGAATTTTTCTGTTGACATGGAATGAGCCGGCAGGTAAACTATCAAAGGTAAACGGAAAGCAGAAGCACCGCTTCTCACCCGAGTGTCCTTCAGGACCTGGGTACCATGCCGGATAACTTATTTATTCGATACATGGCAGGTGCGGATTCTGTACCTGCTTTTGTTTACACAGGAGGTCAGCTTGAAGTATATTAAACCGAAACGGAACGTACCGGAAGAACTTGTAAACGAAAATATTAAATTTCATGAGGTGCTTGTAATCGGACAGGAGGGAGAGCAGCTTGGCGTAATGGATCGCCGCAGAGCAATCCAGACCGCACAGGATATGGGACTCGATCTTTATTGTGTTGCGCCGAACGCAAAGCCGCCAGTATGTAAAATTCTTGATTTCGGAAGATATCACTTCAACGAGCAGAAAAAAGCCCGTGAAGCAAAGAAGAAACAGCATACGACAGAAATCAAGCCGCTTCGTCTTTCTCCCGTCATCGATCAGCATGACTTTGATACAAAGCTGAAACAGGCGAGAAAATGGATGGAAGAAGGCCAGAAAGTCAAGATTGACATGCGTTTCCGCGGCCGCATGATTACCCGTAAAGAAGTTGGGGAAGCGGTTATGAAGAAGTTTATCGAGCAGATTTCCGATATTGCGGTTGTAGACAAACAGCCGAATATGGATGGCAATACAATGTCGGTTGTACTGTCTCCGCGAAAGAAGTAGTAAACAGGAGGAATTCAGAAATGAAGGCGAAAGCAAAAAAACCCAAAAAGATCCGGATGAAGACCAAGAAGACTTTTGCGAAACGCGTTAAGCTTACTGGTACCGGCGAATTGAGACGGGGACATAACTATGTTTCTCACTTTGCAGCAAACAAATCTCACAAACAGAAGAAGCACCTCGGAAAACCGACTCTGATGCATAAGACAGATGCGAAGCGTGACCGTCAGCTTCTGCAGGGCTAATTAGGGGGGACTAACGATGAGAGTAAAAGGATCAACACCGACGCGTAATCGTCGTAAGAAGGTACTGAAGCTTGCCAAGGGTTACTTTGGTTCCAAGCATCTGCTTTACAGGACTGCCAATGAGCAGGTAATGCATTCGCTGAAGTACAGCTATATCGGACGCAAACAGACAAAGCGCGACATGCGCAAGCTCTGGATCGCCCGGATTAACGCGGCTGCACGTATGCATGATCTCAGCTACAGCAAGCTGATGCATGGTCTGAAAGCTGCAAATGTCAATGTGAACCGTAAGATGCTCAGCGAGATTGCAATTCACGATGCACAGGCATTCGGCGATCTTTGTGAAACTGCAAAGAAAGCTCTTGCAGCATAAGAAAAATCAGTTATAATAAAGAAGCTGTCAGCTTCTTTATATGGCATGTTGGTGAAGCGGCTTAACACACTGCCCTCTCAAGGCAGCATTCACGGGTTCGAATCCCGTACATGTCACTCGCAAGACATACGGTTGTATGTCTTTTTTCTTAAAAAGAACGGAATGAATATGGTTATGAATAAACTGGAGCAGTCAGCTGAATCACTATACTCTGAGATTACCACTTACCTGATCGATCACCGTCTTACGATCAGTACCATGGAAAGCTGTACCTGTGGATTGATCGGCTGTCTTCTGACAGATACCGAAGGCTCATCAGCTGTTTTTCCCGGAGGGGTTTCAACGTATTCGAATCAGGCAAAAATTCTGTTCGGAGTGGATCCGGGCGTGATTGAGACATATGGCGTATATTCTGCATCAACTGCTGCGGCAATGGCAGAAGTAATTCAGGAAACCTTTCACACAGATCTTTCCATCGGAATTACAGGTTCCTTTGAAAATGCAGATCCGGCTAATCCGGACAGTATTCCCGGCCACATCGATTATGCAATACGCATGTTTGATGAAACCCATCTGTATTCACTGGATATGGAACGCTGTTCCAGCAGGAGAGAATACAAATATGCGGCCGCGCTGGCGGCTGGAGAATCACTTGTCAAACTGCTTCACACAGAGGATTTACGGAGGTAATATGGCCTATCAGTTTCATGTCGGATCTGATCCGAAAACAGTTGATGAATTCGTAATAAACAGTGATCAGAATACTCTGTTTCAATGCCATGAATGGGCACAGATCAAAAATGACAGCTGGCAGTCTGAACTGACCAGTGTCACTGAAAACGGAAGGATCGTTGCTTCTGCACTTGTGCTGATCCGGCGGATTCTGCCGGGAAAATACATGTTTTATATTCCCCGTGGTCCGGTGATGGAATGGCATAACCGGTCTCTTGTAATCTTTATGCTGGACTCTCTGAAGGAGCTTGCACGGCAGCGACATGCGATGGTGATTCGATTTGATCCCTATGTAAGACTGCGGTGCTATGACATCCGGGAAAAAGATCAGGAACATCCTTCAGAAAATGAAGATGTAATTGAGTTTCTGAACGAATACGGTGCACAGCACAGAGGGTTTACAACCAGAATAGAAGATTCTACTCAGCCGCGGTTCAATATTCTGATGCGGGTGGATGAGCACTGGCAGGATCGTCTGATTAAAAACACGCGTCAGTCAATCCGTACCGCAGAAAAGCGAGGTGCAGAACTATATGAAGGTACGGAATATATCCCGGATCTTCGCACTGCGCTTCATTTTACAGAAACCCGTCAGGGGATTGCGCTCCGCAATGAGGAATACTTCCGGCATATGGCAGATGTATACGGAGATCACTGTATGGTTCTTGCGGCAAAACTGAATTTTGACCGTGCATCCGAACGGTTTCAGGAAGATCTGGAATCCTGTCTGAAGCAGAAGGAACATGCCGCTTCAAAGAAAGAGCTTGCACGTCTTGAAAAACAGATTGAAAACGATCGGGCAGATATCAGCCGGCTTGCCGAATGGAAAGAAGCAGAAGGGAAAGACGAAGCTGTTCTCTGCGGGAAAATGGTCTGTTATAACGCCCGCCGGATGGAATTTTTCTATATGGGAAATAATACGAATTATCTTCGCGTACGTGCAAACTACTGGCTGTATGCCAAATGTCTGGAACGCTGTGCGGAAATGCATATCCCTTACTGCAGTTTCGGAGGCGTAGAAGGGACTCTGGACGATGGCCTGACGCAGTTTAAGAGCGCCTGGCCGGTCGATGTCGAGGAAATGATCGGAGAATTCAACATCATTCTGGACCCGCTTGTCTATGGTATCTTTATGAAGATTTATCCGATGGTTCTGAAGACTGCCGCACGCATCCGCAGTATGAAGTGAACGGGCCATGCGCTGTCTGTAAAAACTGCGGCGCTGCTTAATGTGTTCATCAAAAAAAGCCGAAGACCTGATCTTCGGCTTTCATGCATTTCCGGACGTTTCCTTTTTGCGGTATCGAATACGCCAGATCTTGTGACGTGCTCTTACTTCGAGTGATTTTTCTCTGACAAATCTGCGATAAGCCGGTTTGTTTATCACATAGTCAAATTCACCGATCTGTTCAATGAATTCCGGACCGAATGAGCGCTTGTAAGCATACAGACCGTATTCGGGGTCGTCTTTTGAGGTGACGCCGGAGAATCCGCACATGTCATAGCGCTTCACACCGAGTTTCTTCATGTCGCGCATGGCAAACCAGTGAAGGTTGTCGACCGGTTTGATGAAATTGAATGCTTTGTGGTTGTATGTGTACAGATCCCAGCACTGTTCTCCGTAATAGAGAAAGATGCCGGCAGCGATCGGCAAAGAGGCGCCATATTCTCTGATCAGAGTGTCGGCCCGTTCAAGGTCGCGTTCCTTTGCGGCTTTTGCTTCGGGATCCTTACGGTATTTCTTTGACTGAAGTTCATCTGTAATACCCTGAACAAGCTGATTCAGATCGATCGAAGTCAGATAAAACCGGACGTGATCTCCAAAGCAGTCAAGAAGATCTTCGAAGAACCTGCGGCTGTGCGGTTTGAATCCATCCTGTTCACTCAGCATCACTTCAAATCGCATGAGGTCATCAATATGTTCCGGACCGGCAAGCGCGGTGGAAACGCCGCTGACTCGATGCCGGTTGAGACTGGTTCTGCGCGGTTTGGAGTAACCGGCAAGAATCTCTTCTTCCTGTCTGTCCAGATCAACAATCAATGTATAGCGGTTGGTCCAGCTCCCGTCATAGGCATAGTTATATCCTCGATGACGAAAGTGTTCACGCTTCAGCTCCTCGGTGATCCATTCATGATCAATCCCTTCGATCTGCTCGCCGCTGATATTACGGCTGACGCGGATGACATCCGGGTCAATCCGCAGAAATTGTGCGTTCTGACTGCGTGCATAGTCCTGGAGAGAATACATGACTTCACGGAGAAGTTCCGTGTCCTCGTAATCGAGACAAGGGCCTTTCGGAATATAGATATAACGGTGACCCAGAAAGGAATGACTGATTGCCATCGCGGTTGCGGAAAGTCTGTTCTGCCGGAAAAATCCAAGGCACTGAAAGGAACTGCCTTCTGTGCGCTGTCTGAACTCTCCCCATGCGGCCGTTTTCATATAATGAACATAATGACTGGCTGAGACAAAGGAGACAAGCTCAGAAGGAGAAATGACTCGCCGTTCAATCATTCGGACTCCAGCTGTGCGATTGAATGGTCAAGCCGGCGCAGGGTTTCTTCTTTTCCGAGAATATCGGCAATTTCGATTGCTCCGCCCGGTGTGGATGCTTTTCCGGTAATCGCGATTCGAAGCGGGAACAGGACCTGTCCGTTCTTTCTGCCGAGCTCAGCGGGAAGTGCCATAAGCCGATCATGCAGAGTATCATGCGACCAGTCTTCTGTTCCGGCAAGCGTCTTCCGGCAGGCAGGAAGTATTTCTTTTGCGATTTCCGGTGTCGTTTTCATCTTTTTGTTATTGTAAAGCTCATTCGAGAATGCTGGAAAGACATCATAGAAATCAAGCATCGGCGGAATCTCTGTAAGCGTGTTGGCACGCTGCTGCACGCCGGCTGCGATTTTTCTGAGATCGAAATCTCCTTTGACTGCCTGACGGATATAAGGCTCTGTAAGTCTGAAATAGGAATCGAGATCCATTCCTCTCAGCCAGAGACCGTTCACGCTTGTAAGCTTTACAGGATCAAAGATTGCACCGTTCTGTCCGATATGTTTTACATTGAATGCTTTTACCAGTTCTTCGAGCGTGAAGATTTCCTGGTTATCATCCGGACTCCAGCCCAGCATGGCAATATAATTGAGGATTGCCTCCGGCAGATATCCTTTTGCGATCAGATCCTGGAAGGAAGCGTCGCCGTTCCGTTTGGAGAGCTTGCTGTGTTCATCCTTCATGACCGGCGGGCAATGAATATAGCGGGGTTTCTCCCATCCGAATGCATCATAGATCAGGTTGTATTTCGGTGTTGAGGAAAGATACTCCATTCCGCGCACGACATCGGTGATCCTCATCAGATGGTCATCGATGACATTTGCGAAATTGTAGGTAGGGAAGCCATCACTTTTAATCAGAACCTGCTCATCCAGGATGCTGTTGTCGACTTCGATATGACCGAATACTTCATCATCAAAAGAAGTAGTGCCATCAGCCGGAATGGTCTGTCTGATTACATACGGCTCGCCGGCAGCGATCCGTTTTTCCGCTTCTTCTCTGGTGATATGCTTGCAGGGGTCATCGTATTTGAAGCTCTCTCCGTTTCCCGTATGGGCGGCTCTTGCGGCATTGATCGTTTCTTCGTCACAGAAGCAGTAGTGAGCCCCTCCGACATCAATCAGTTTTTTTGCATAATCCAGATAGAGACCGGATTTTACCCGTTCACTCTGTACATAAGGACCATATTCGCCACCGATATCCGGTCCCTCATCATGTTTCAGGCCGCAGTCGCGCATCGTATTGTAAATAATATCGGTAGCTCCTTCGACAAGCCTTCCCTGATCGGTATCTTCAATGCGCAGAATGAAGACTCCGTCCGGATCTTTCTTTGCGATCAGATAAGCCCATAATGCGGTACGCAGATTTCCGATATGCATATAGCCGGTCGGACTCGGCGCAAATCTTGTTCGTATACTCATAGTTCACCTCTTTTTTTAATGCGTTAATTATTGTATATCGCTTTTCTTTTCCCGAAAAGATGCGCGAAGGGTTTATGGAAGAAAGAGGAACAATCGGTTAAAACTGCAGGCAGAACAGTATACTGAAAAAGAGTAGGAAGCCTGAAACAGATGGGTTCGGACAGGAGACTTCAGCTGCTGCCCGGTGCATGATCTACTGCGCATTTTCTGAAATGCACTTGCAGCATACGGCAGGAGGGAGAGCCTATTATATAGAAAGGGAAAGCATTTCTGTTTTCATCTATCTGTGAATTGAAAAGAAAAAGAAAGAATCTACCATAAGCAGAAGCATCAGCGCGAAAGTAAAGACAGATCTTTATGTATCTGTGGCCGAAGATGACGGCAGAGGAAAGACGGGAAAAATATAAAGAAGCATTTGAAGAGGGAGAAAAGCCGAATCCGGCTCATGAGATTAAGGTAACGAGATAGGAGGATTATGAAAACGGCAGGATTTTTATGCCAACGAGAAAGGCATTTCCAGGTATACCGTTTTCTGCATTCATGGCGGAGCCTGTGAAATGGATTTTATATCGCTTCACTGGTCATTCATTGAAAAGCTTGTTAAAGAGACGAATGCTCTGGTAATTGCCTCTGCATATCGGCTGGTCCCATTTGGGACCTATAAGGAATCGTTATACCTGATTGTTCCGGTATATATAAAATATTGTGAGGATTATCCGGAATAGAAAATCATTATGATGGGAGATTCAGCCGGCGGAGGATTGTCCCTTGCGCTGACTGAACATTTTTTAGGCAGAGGGGATCCGGGTGTCGGATGAACTTATTCTCTTCTCTCCGTGGGTGTATGTATCCATGGAAAACGAGGAAGAGTTCAAAGAGTTTATTCCCGGTGATCCGATGATTACTGCATATGACATCTGGCCGGCCGTAAAAGTATGGGCAGGCGACAGTGTTGTTCATGATCCTGTGATCAGTCCAATCAACAGTGACCTGAAAGGACTTCGTAACGTGACGGTTTTTATCGGAACAGAAAAAGTCTTATATCCGGATGTGACAAAGATGTTCCGTATGCTTGATAATGACGTATCAAATGAGCTGATTGTCGGGGAAAGGATGATACACTGCTATCCGCTGAACCCGATCGAAGAAGCGCGGCCTGCCAGATTATTCATGCCGTTTAACCGGAATCGTGATGCAGTCAGAACTGAGACTGCAATCTTTTGATCTTCGACATACATTTCACTTCAGATTCCGAAAAAAATTTAATAAAAGGGTTGCAAATTCAGAAAGTGAGGATATAATAAATATTGCGTTTTGGGGTATAGCCAAGCGGTAAGGCAACTGGCTCTGAACCAGTCATTTCGGGAGTTCGAATCTCTCTACCCCAGCCTGAAAATGGGATCTCCAAACAGTTTGGGGGACTAGCCAAACAGTTTGGTGGATCACAATGGTTGACCTCTAAAGCTTAAACTTTGGGGGACTTCAGAACTAAAGCTTGAGATATGAAAAATCTCGAGCTTTTTTTTCAGAGTGTTCACT
>JAFYGX010000149.1 GCA_017543025.1 Solobacterium sp. | reverse complement strand
TCACGTCCGAGACGTTCGTACTTCACGACGCCGGATGCAGTGGCGAACAGTGTGTCATCACCGCCGCGGCTGACATTTTTGCCCGGATAGATCCGAGTGCCGCGCTGACGGTAAATGATCGAACCTGCACTGCAGTACTGACCATCCGCAACTTTTGCGCCAAGGCGGCGGCCTGCGGAGTCACGTCCGTTCTTTGTGGAAGATACACCCTTCTTGGATGCAAAGAACTGAATATCTAATGTGAATTTCATTGTTTTACACCTCCGTTTTCCTTTATGTTCAAAAATTGAGTATTGCCTTCTTCGACGGTTTTCAGCTGAACAACAGCTGTTTTCAGAATTGTCTGGGTAAGTTCATCCGAACCGCACTTCCTGATTTCAATCCTGTTGTCGCCGACCGAGCATTCCGCATCGCTTCCAAGTTCATACAGCGCATTGCAGGTGCCGAAGGCAATGGCACTTACCGCGGCGCAGATGAGATCCTCTCCTTTGTCGGCACTCTGTGAATGGCCGCTGATTCTGACGGAACGGATTCCTTCCCGGTCGCTGGTAAGCACGACTTCGATCATGTTAAGCCTCGATCGCGTTGACAATCAGCTTTGTATACGGCTGACGGTGACCCTGACGGCGGCGTGTGCTGCCCTTCTTCGGCTTGTACTTGAAGATGCGGATCTTGCGTTCCTTGCCCTGCTTTTCAACTGTGCAGGTTACCTTCGCACCCTCAACATACGGGGTTCCGATCTTTGTAGCCGCATCGCTGACAAGAACGACCTTGTCAAATACTACGGTCTCACCCGGCTCAACATTGAGCTTTTCAACATAAATGGCCTGATCCTTTTCGACCTTGACCTGCTTTCCGCCTGTTTCGATAACTGCGTACATCAATTACACCTCCTGACTGCATATCTTAAGACGCGCCATAAAGGGGGTTTTTACACACTTAAACCCTTTTCTGAGCGGTTACAGACCTCATTCAAGAGGACTGAAACATGAAAATATTAGCACCAGCACATTACTGAGTCAATCGAAAAATGCGATTATTCTGCGTTTTTCTGCACATAGAGATCTGTTTTTACAAATGAGGAATGCAGGCAGTCCAGATATACAGGCAGAAGCAGTTTCAGACTGTTTGACTGCCCGAGCGTAAATTCAAACAGAAACCGTTTCAGACAGCCGTCCTGCGTATCATACACCGGACAGAACCTTGTCAGCGTAAATCCGTTTACTCCGGCTGCGGTAAACACATCTTCCGAGAGGTCGGAAGGAAATATCAGCATTACCCTGCCCTGCGGCGCCAGCAGACGCGCACTGTGGAAGAACAGTTCATAGATGGAAAGATAATCGCGGTGTCTTGCCGCATAGAGATAGCGGTTGCGGTTCTTAAGTTCTTCCGGCAGTGAATCAAAATACGGCGGATTGCAGATAATGACCGTGAACGGATCGTGCCGGTAAGTCTGCAGCGGCGATACGAAAAGCTCCGCAGAAATGCCGTTGAACGAAAGATTTTCCCTGGCCAGTTCGATCACTTCCGGAAACAGATCGATTCCAGCGAGCAGTTCCGGTTCATGCAGCGCGGCATAGCACAGCAATGCGCCGTTATTTGTTCCG
>JAFYGX010000148.1 GCA_017543025.1 Solobacterium sp. | reverse complement strand
CGCTCATGACAGTTATCAGAACGGCTAACAGCATCGCTGGAATCATATTTCTGTTTTTCATGGCTGCCTCCTTGCCAGGATCAGAAGTTCTGTATTCTGATCCTTTGTTCCGCTGAGGTTTTCCGTCACCGGAATCTCAGCTCTTACAGAATTAACACAAAAGGAATACAGGAATCAATCCTGCCTGAGTTTTTATGAAACGAAATCCTGCGGCAGTTATCTTCGCGGCAGGCTGCAATGCACGGGAAGAACAATGCGGAATTTCGTTTAAATCAGCACATCACGCAGATACACTGGTACCGGTCTTCATCAGTTTCATGGAGACGTGTTTCGTGAAGAAGGAAACAAAGGGGCCAAGACCAAGTGTGCAGATAATCGTTCCAGGCCCGATCAGTCCGCCCAGCAGGAATGCGGTCAGTGCGGTAACGCTGTCGGTAAGGATACGGCACCAGAGATACGGCAGAGGGGTGTGGTCTTTCAGCCCGATTGCCAGATAGTCATACGGGGCAATGCCAAGATCTGCAGTCTGATACAGCGAAACCCCAAGACTGATTACAAGAACGCCGGCGATAACCCAGATGAGCTTTGCCGGCAGTGTTTCCGGAAGAACAGTGAATTTCTGCAGCAGGTCATAAAAGAAGGAGACAATATAGCCGACACCGATTCCGTTTACCAGAGTCCCGGCTCCGATATATCTTCTTCCGAACGCAAACTCCACGATCAGGAATAAACCGTTTGTGATCAGCTGTTCCGTTCCAAGCGGAATCTGCCAGAGCTCCGAAAGCCTCATATTGAGCGCGGAAATGGAATCATTTCCGAGTCCGGATTCTTTGAAAAGGGCAATGCCAAGGGAGAGTATGACGATCCCCAGGATCATTCCGATGATTCTTCGTACTGTAATTCTGCTGTTCATAGCAGTATTCCTCCTGTTCTCTGATGCAGAAGCAGATGAAACAGCAGACGTGCTCTGTCCGTTTCCGCATCGTTCAGTATAACGCAGCCGGCTCTGTTCGATCATGATTTCATTCCTGCACAGAATATAATCGGAAATCCGGCTGTTTCGAAAGGGAACAGGAAGGGGAAAAGAACGTGCTGTTTTCTGTTCTTTGCCGGTTCATATTACTGGGGTGCTGTGCGGTGAAAGCGGAAATGCGGGTGAAGTCTGAACAGGCAGAGGAAGGTATATTGTCAGGCAGGAACAGCGAAGCAGATGGGAATACATGGTAAAGAAAGAGGTATCTGCAGAGTGATGGAAACAGGAACTTTTGTTCTTGAAGGAAAGGCAGCCGGAGTAAAATGAATTTTTGAGACAGAAATGCGGAGAGAATGTGAACTATGGCAGGACTTGGTACATTGATCAACAGCGCGGCAATTGTGCTTGGCGGGGCAGCAGGTGCTCTGACAAACAGGCTGTTTCAGAAAGAACAGGCGGATGCGCTTACTGCATCCTGCGGGATCAGCGTGATGTTTATTGCGATTGCCGGGGCGATGCAGGGGATGCTCAGGATCGACGGGAATTCGATTGTCAGCGGCAGGTCGATGCTGGTGGTACTGTGTCTTGCGGCCGGTACGGTGATCGGAGAACTGATCGGAATCGAGCGGGGGTTTGAAGCCTTCGGGGAATGGCTGAAACAGAAAACAGGAAACAGCGGAGATCAGCAGTTTGTTAATGCGTTTGTCAGTGCTTCGCTTACCGTATGTATCGGTGCGATGGCGATTGTCGGCGCGATACAGGACGGCGTTTCCGGCGACTGGTCGACGCTGGCGGTGAAATCAGTGCTGGATTTCATCATTGTTGCGGTCATGACGTCTTCACTTGGGAAAGGATGTGCATTTTCCGCAATTCCGGTCTTTCTGCTTGAAGGCGGGATTACTCTGCTTGCCGGACTGATTGCGCCAGTCATGACAGAAGCAGCTTCAGCTTCGCTTTCTCTGATCGGGTCGATACTGATTTTCTGCGTCGGAGTGAATCTGGTGTTCGGCAGAAAGGTGCGGGTGGCGAATATGCTGCCGGCAGTCGTACTTGCTGTGCTTTCGGCTTATCTTCCCTGGCCTCTGTAAACAGAGCTCTCTCTTCGTAAGGCAGCAGAGGAGGTCTGCGAATATGCGTTCATGAATGATATGATTATTACAGTAAGCATATTATGCTTCTGCAAAGGAGTGACTTATGACAGAAATCAGAATGGAGGCAGAAACCATGCCTGTTTCTGACCGCAGAAAACCCATCAGAAGCTCAACTGTAACGGTTCTGCTTATCTCAGTCATCGGCGCACTGTTTTTCCTGATGATCGCCTATTCGATCGGCTGGGGAAAGTATCTTAAACGGATGGAAACAGTGTCTTCAACAGATGTCTTCAGGTCGTTTGAATGTGAAACGCTGACGGGCGAGCGGTTCACTGATGCGGATATGAAGCAGGCAGAAATCACGATGTTCAATATCTGGGCAACGGACTGTCCGCCCTGTATCAAAGAGCTGCCTGAACTGGAACAGATCAATCAGGAACTGGATCATTCACGCATTCAGGTGATAGGCATCGTCAATGATGCAGGCTCCCTTGACAGCAGAGATGAAGTGCGGATCGAGGAAGCAAAACGGATCTTATCGGAATGCGGCGTTACGTTTCGGAGCCTGATTCCGGAAACAAAGATGAAGCTGCTGATCCGGTCGATTCTGGTCGGAACACCAACCAGCGTCTTCGTAAACCGGGACGGAAAGATTATCCGCACAGTCGTCGGTGCGAAGAATGCAGAACAGTGGAAGAGTATAATCCGGGAAGTGACAGAGGAGGTTCATGCCCAATGAATGAACGGACAAGAAAGCTTATTTCTGTATCTGTATTCCTGATCGGTGCACTGATGGCCGCTGCCGGCGTCATGCGCGGGGAAGCACAGGCAGTATATACAAAGGCAATTCATCTCTGCATGCAGTGTATCGGAATCGGGTGAGCATATGAAACAGGATCATTTTTCTCATAAATTCCGGCTGTGGATTCAGGCCGGATGGTTTGCATTAACCAATGGATATGCCAGAGGATTTGTCAAAGGACAGATTTTTACCGGCAATACAAAAGTGCTCTGTGTGCCCGGGCTGAACTGCTATTCCTGCCCTGGAGCGCTTGGCGCATGTCCGATCGGTTCGCTGCAGGCGGTGCTGAACAACCCGCATTATCGGTTTTCGCTTTATCTGTTTGGCTTCCTTTCCATGGTCGGCGTCGTATTCGGCCGTGTTGTGTGCGGGTTTCTCTGTCCGTTCGGACTCGTTCAGGATCTGATGTACAGGATACCTGCCGGCAGGAAGCTCAAGAACCTTCCGGGGCACCGGTATCTGAAATATATCCGTTACGGCATACTTGCGGTGTTTGTAATTCTGATGCCGCTGCTGCTTGTCGATGTGACCGGGACCGGACAGCCGTGGTTCTGTGAATGGATCTGTCCGGGCGGAACGCTGCTTGCCGGAATTCCGCTGGTTGCGATGAACGCTTCCCTGCGCTCGGTGATCGGACTTCGGTTTGGCTGGAAGGTGGCAATTCTGATTGTCTGTCTTCTGACGTCCATCCGCTGGTATCGTCCGTTCTGCAAATATATCTGTCCGCTGGGGGCGATTTATGGAATGTTCAATCCGATATCGACCTATCGGATCGTCGTGGATCCGGATAAATGCGTGAAATGCGGCAGCTGTCAGAGAGCCTGCAGGATGGATATCAGAACGTTTGAAACACCTAACAGCCCGGACTGCATCCGCTGCGGAGACTGTATGGCTGCCTGCCCGACCGGTGCGCTGGATTCCTCCTGGAATCTTGCAAAGGCGAGGTTTACAGAGAAACATCTGACCGTTGATGATGCGCCGGTGAAGGAAAAAGAAACAGTACAGAGCAATCCGGAAGTGAAGCGGACAATAGCGCTTGGAATTTTAATGCTTGTATGCGGGATTTCTTCGGTGATCTGCGGAACGTTTCTGACGCTGTATCTTGAATTTACAAACCGGCTCAGCCTCGAAGCGATGGCTGCAGTCGGACCGCAGTCGCTGATTCTTGAAACGGTCAAGATCGGTGCTGCCGTTCTGATGACCGTGACAGGGTTCATACTGCTCAGAAACCGGAATGACGGATTCCGGGTGAGCGGGGCGGCGCAGAAACTCTGGATTGCGTACCTGATCGTGACAGTGATGTTTGTGATCTGTATTGTGCTGATTCCATTGAACCCTTTATCGCTGAGCCTGATGTTTACCGGGCTTTCGAATAATCCGGGAATGATGGTAATTCTGCCCATGTGTGCGATCCTTGCCTCCATGCTGAAGCGAAGGATTGAAGGAAAGGTGAAGCATCCGAAGCTGTTTGCGTTCGGGTTTGACCTGCTGTATATCATTGCGGCTGTCTGCACGGTCTATCCGGTGTACCTTGCGGTATTGTCGACCAGTATTATTAAACGGTGACGGCATGTGCCGGAACCGTAAAACAGTATCAGAAGACAGAGAAAGGCAGACATTGGATGCCTTTCTGTGTTTGATGGCAAATTGAATCAGATATGAAGAAACAATGGAGTCAGTACTATGAATGAACAATGTATCGTGCGGGAATATCACAGAGAAGATATTCCTTCGATGATCCGGATCTGGAATGCAGTGGTGGAAGATGGTACAGCATTTCCTCAGGAAGAACTGCTCGATGAAGAAAGCGGAGCGGAATTCTTTGCCTCACAGAGCTATACGGCAGTTGCCGAAGTCAATGGCAGAACCGCGGGTCTGTATATCCTTCATCCGAACAATATCGGCCGATGCGGGCATATATGCAACGCGAGCTATGCCGTAGATACTTCTCTGCGGGGACATGGCATCGGAAGGGCGCTGGTTCAGGACTGTCTGAAACAGGGGGAACGCCTTGGCTTCCGCATTCTGCAGTTCAATGCGGTCGTGGAATCGAACACGCATGCAAGAACGCTTTATGAATCCCTTGGATTTCTTCCGCTCGGCGTGATTCCGGGCGGGTTCAGGATGAAGGACGGCTCCTATGAGAATATCTGTCCGTATTATCATCTGCTGCAGGATTCCGGGTCTGCTCAGAAGGCAGAGTGAATGAAGCACATCATGTTGTCCGGATATTCCGTTTGTAAAACAGAGTCCGGGCAATCGGAGAGAACAGGAGAACAGGTTTAATATGAAGTACAGAACAAACCGGAAAACCGGTGACCGGATTTCAGAAATCGGTATGGGAAGTGCCTGGATCACAGAAACAGAGCGAAATGAGGCAATTCAGACAATCCGGGCGGCATATGAAGGCGGTGTCAATTATTTTGATCTGGCAGCCGGAGACGGAGCTGCATTTGCGCTGTTTCATGAAGCGCTTGGCGATGTGCGTGATAAGGTTTTCTATCAGATTCATTTCGGTGCGGACTATACCGGCGGTACATACGGATGGAAGCTGGATCTGAAGACGGTAAAAAAGTCTGTCGCATGGATGATGGAACAGCTGCATACGGATTATATCGATTACGGTTTCATCCATTGTCAGGATGAGTTTTCCGACTGGGAAACATTCCGGGAAAACGGTATCTATGACTTTCTGATGCGTCTGAAGGAGCGGGGAATTGTGCGCCATACCGGATGTTCCTCACATACGCCGAAGGTGCTGATGAAGATCCTGGATGAAACGGATCTGGATATGGTGATGTTTTCAGTGAATCCTGCCTATGAACGGGGCAGCGGCGAGTATGCAAGAGGGGATGTCGAAGAACGAAGCCGGCTGTACCGCAGGTGCGAAGCCGAAGGGATCGGCATTTCGGTGATGAAGCCGTTTTCCGGCGGGCAGCTGCTGCGGGCAGATCTTTCCCCGTTTCACAAATCGCTTTCGCCGTATCAGTGCATCCGGTATGCGCTGGACAGACCGGGCGTGCTAACGGTGCTTCCGGGAATGAAGAGCGTCCGGGAAGCGGAAGAGCTGCTTGCGTATTATGCGCAGTCCCCCGAACAGCTCGATTACTCGGAAGTGGATACATTTACGTCTGCGGATACGTTCGGCAGATGTATTTACTGCAACCATTGCCGGCCTTGTCCGGTCGGCATCGATATCGGTGCTGTGAATAAGTTCTATGACCTTGCCTGTCTTGGCGATCCGCTCGCGAAAGAACATTATTATGCCCTTGAAAAGACTGCGGCAGACTGCATCGGCTGTGAACACTGCGATGACCGCTGTCCGTTTGATGTGATTCAGAGCGAGCGGATGAGCGTGATCCGGGAGTTCATGGGCAGATGAGCGGCTGCGGTATCCATCACGCGGACACTGTTTCAGGATGAATGGCGTGATTTTTACCTGTTCGGTATTGTCGCGGAGTACTTCCTTCAGCGTAAATCGTCCTGGCAGCTGCACTCTGGCTTCTGCATTGCATTCTGAGTGAAAACGGACAGGATGTATCAGTTCGCTGGAGGAAAAAAAGGAAGGAAGAGATTATGAACGTGTATCATACCGGTTATCTTGCCATACCGGAGCCGGATGTGCATTACGGCCGGATCAATGCGGATTTCGGACAGGGGTTCTATGTGACGGACGATCCGGAGTTTGCCCGCAGATGGGCAAGGGAAAAACGGGGCTGTCAGGCAATCCTGAATACCTATGATCTGGATCTTGAAGGGCTGAATGTAAAAACCTATCAGCGGGATCTCAGCTGGATTCATACGATACTGGACAACCGGAACCGGAACAGGGACAGTGATGCAGGCGCGGATGCAGTGATTGCGCCGGTTGCGGCAGATACGATCTATGATGCGATGGGAATTGTCTCGGCCGGTTATCTTTCTGCAGAAGAGGCGCTTTCCATTCTGAACTGCGGGATTGCGTATCGTCAGATCGTTCTGAAAACAGAACTTGCGGCCTCGCATCTGCGGTTTCTGAATGCAGAAGTGATTGATTCGGAGCAGCTGAAGAAATACCGGCGGGTAATTGATGAAGAAGAAGTCTGGTTTCAGAAAGCCATGGCAGAACAGCTTGCGGCAATGCAGTGACCCTCAGCTGTGCGGAATCATTGAACTGCGGGATATATGATCAGCAGAAGAGGAGGCGATAGAGAACAATGCTGTTGTTTTCAGCAATTCTGGAAACAGAAAAACAGTTCGGAAAGGAAGACTTCATCAACCTGGTGCTGGAATGGAACCGGACAAGCACATATCCGGAAAATATCATTCCCGGCATACGCTGGAAGGGCGAACACCGGTTTATGTTCGGGAGTGATCAGCTCTGGATGGCATCGGAAGAATCGGTGAAAGAGGATATCCTTGCCATCCGTTTTGAGAAGAAGGATAACGAAGGATCTGTATGGGATACGGATTATGTCGTGAATTTCCGTGAGCGCAGGATTGCGATCCGGCTGGACAGAAGCTATACGGAAGAAGCTTCTGATTCTGAAATGCGTTTTTCTTCACCGCATTTCATCACATTGCTTGAGGAAAAAGGGGTATTGAAGAAAGATGAAGATCTTGCGGTATCCCGCAATGCGCTGCGGATTACAGAAGCGAATGCGCAGATGATCGCTGCTTTGATCAACGGGACGAAGTCATACCGGCTTCCGGTTATTTATGTCTCACGGACAATCCGTGATGAAGACCCGGTAGATGTCGGTTTGCTGGCAAGTCGTCTGAAGGGAATAGCGCATGTGCTTGCACAGGAATCTGTTTCTTCCAATCCGGTTCTGCGCAGGCTGTGTGACGACAGGAATGAATACTTCGGCGCGATCGGAATCTTCTATCCGGGAAATGAGCACCGCCGGTTTGTCTACCGCAGTCAGGATGGAACAGATACGCTGATGATGGAGCGGGTGATCCAGAATGTACTGCGATACTCCAACTCGCTGCGCTGTGCGCCGCTGTATACCTGGCAGGGCGTTCGGAATGCGGTTCTGATGGACCGGCTGGAAGAGCAGCTGAAGCAGCGCAAGGCAGCAGAAGAGAAACGGAAGGCAGCGGAATCGGAAGCACAGCGGCTGATCAGTGAGCGGACTGAAGTGCAGAAATCGATCCGGGTTGCGGCAGCTGAGGAAGCGAGACTGGAGTCGGAAGCGATTCTGGAAGCGTTTGACAATGATCTGCAGAAGCTTCAGAAACAGACAGAAGAACTGATGAAGGCGAATGAAGCGCTGCAGTATGAAAATCAGCGGCTTAAGATGAAACTGGACGCAGAAGACGGAGCCTGTCTTCTGAACATGGGAGAGGAAGAAGAGTTCTTTCCGGATGAGATCAGAGAACTGATTCTGTCTGTACTGGAAGACAGTCTTTCAGCCATACCGGAAAATACAAGAAGGTATGATGTGACAGCCGATATCCTCAAACACAACGGCTATACGCACAGAAGTCAGAAAACTGCAGAGAAAATCAAACTGCTGCTGAAGGATTACAGCGGTATGAATGCCCCGCTGCGGCAGGCGCTTTCAGACCTTGGCTTTTCCATTCATGAAGACGGAAAGCACTGGAAGCTTGTCTATTACGGCGACGGGAGATATCAGACCGTATTTGCGAAAACGCCTTCCGACAAACGGCATGGCGGAAAGAATAATGCACAGAATATCATCAGACTGATTCTCTGAGAGAATCATCTGGAAGGAGGATTGCGCATGAGCGAAGTGCTGATTAACGGTACCCTTGCACTTATGGTGCCGGATGGATTTACGGAAATGAGTGAAGCTGAACTGAAGCAGGCTTATCAGAATGACAATCCCGATCGCTGGGGATGCCATGATAAGAACCGGCATCTGATGCTTGCGGTTCTGTACCATGAAAACAGAGGGCTGACGAAACTGCTCAGTATGATAACCAGTACGAAGGATATCGCAGGGTCCACCAATGTCACGATGGCAAAGGTGATGAAGCCTTACGGATATGAGACGAAGGAGTTCTTTGAAGCGGAGGCGGACGGGCATAAAGGAAACGGGTTCCGCTATACCTATCGGAATCAGGGAGAGCTGCTCGACTGCAGAACGATTGTGTTCCGGCATAAGCAGACGTTTTATACGCTGTACTGGTATTCCAGAAAAGGACATGCCGAAGAACATGAAGCGATTCTGAACGGCGTGCTGGCTTCGATGAGATTTACGGGGGAATGAAGCGGCGTGGATGTGTTTTTGTCTTTTTTCCGGCAGGGATGTATGATTACAGAGGCATCGAAAGGATGATCTGAGTTATGAGAATTGATAAAAAACTGCTTGTTTCTATGATACTGTTTTCCGTATTTGTAATCTGGACCGTGCTGGTGAAATTCGTGGATGTCGCACCGATCGGTCCGCTTGGAACATATGTCGGCTTTTCAGCGGTGAACGGTGCAGTTCATAATGCGCTCGGGTTCAGTGAACTGTTCTATAAGATCAGCGAGTATTCCGGTTATGCGGTATATGTATTTCCGATAATCTTCGCGGTGATCGGAGTGATTCAGCTGATTCAGAAAAAGTCATTTGTGCTCGTGGACCACAAGCTGTATGTGCTTCTTGGGATCTATGTGGTAACTGTGATGTTCTATCTCTTCTTTGACAAGGTGCTCATTATCAATTACCGGCCGGTAATCCTGCCGGGCGAAGTGATGCCCGAGCCTTCCTATCCGTCTACGCATGCATTGCTTTCCGCATCGTTTGGCGGTACCGCGTTTCTGGCAATCAGGAGCTTCGTTGATCAGAAGACAGGCAGACAGATTGCGGGGGGAGTGATTCTTGCGATTTCTGTGGTATCCTGTACCACCCGGCTGCTGTCAGGGGTTCACTGGCTGACGGATATTATCGGCGGGCTGCTGCTCGGATTATCGTTTATGTTCCTGTATTACAGCATTTCGCTTAAGATCGACCGGAAAAAACGGAGAAAGAAGCGCCATCCCCGTCCGGAAACAGAATAATTCATACGACAGGTACCTGTTCCCCTGAGGAGCAGGTATTTTTCGTCTGTAAGGTACCCGAAGCGGCTTCCGGGAAGCACAGAACGGTTCTGAAATAACGGTTCCGCAACAGTTTTCGCATGTTTCTGCTTGAAGAAAGCGGGCATTATGGTTTTAAATAATGTCATAAGGGTAAAAACCCATTTCCTGTCAGGGAGGACAGATAATATGCTTAGAATTGGTATGCTTACAAGCGGCGGTGACTGCCAGGCACTGAATGCGGCAATGCGCGGTGTTTTCAAAACGGTCACAAAGAATTCCAAGGAACCGGTTGAGTTCTATGGATTTGAAGACGGATACAAGGGAATGATTTACGGAAAATTCCGGGTTCTGACAGAAGCCGATTTTTCCAACATTCTGACGATCGGCGGAACGATCCTCGGAACATCCAGGTGTCCGTTCAAGACTATCCGGGAACCGGATGAACATGGCCTTGACAAGGTTGAAGCAATGAAACAGACCTATTACAAGCTTCAGCTGAACTGCCTGGTTATGCTGGGCGGAAACGGTTCTCATAAAACTGCAAATCTTCTGAGCGAAGAAGGACTGAATGTGATTACGCTTCCGAAGACCATTGATAACGATCTCTGGGGCACTGATATGACATTCGGATTCCAGTCGGCTGTCGATATTGCGACCAGAGCGATTGATGAGATCCATACAACAGCTTCCTCGCACGGACGTGTATTTATCGTTGAAGTCATGGGTCATAAAGTCGGATGGCTTCCGCTGAACGCAGGTCTTGCGGGCGGTGCGGACATCATTCTTCTGCCGGAAATTCCGTATGATCTCAAGAAAGTTGTTGAAGTGATCGAAGAGCGTGACAAGGAAGGCCATCGGTTTACGATCATCGCGGTTGCGGAAGGTGCGATTTCCAAAGAGGATGCACAGCTTTCCAAGAAGGAATACAAGAAGAAGCTGGCGAATTATAAATATCCGTCTGTTTCCTATGAACTGGCAGATCAGATCTTCAAGCTTACAGGCCGTGAAGTCCGTGTAACCGTACCGGGTCATGTACAGCGCGGCGGCGCACCGGTTGCCTATGACAGAGTGTTCGCAAGCCGCCTTGGCGCAGAAGCAGGCAATCTGATCCTCAAAGGGGAATACGGCTTCATGGTAGGTTATAAGAATCGTGAAATGGTCAAGGTTCCTCTGGCAGAAGTTGCCGGCAAGCTGAAGACCGTTGATCCGAAAGCACGTATCATCCGGGAAGCCAAGATGATGGGAGTCAGCTTCGGAGACTGATTTCGGTCACTGACATTGATATTGGAGGAGAAAACTTAATTTATGGCAAATCGGTTTGTATTGAATGAGACATCGTATCACGGTTCCGGTGCAATCAGAGAGATTGTTCCGGAAATCAAAAACCGCGGATTCCGGAAGATCTTCGTTGCGAGTGATCCGGATCTTGTGAAATTCGGCGTTACAGCGAAGGTGACAGATCTTCTGGAAGAGGCAGGTATTGATTACATACTGTATTCCGACATTGTGCCGAACCCGACGATTGAAAATGTTCAGAACGGCGTAAAGGCATTCAGAGAAGCGGGTGCAGATGCGATTGTTGCGATCGGCGGCGGCTCTTCCATGGATACATCCAAGGCGATCGGCATTATTATCACCAATCCGGAATTCGCAGATGTCCGCAGCCTCGAAGGCGTTGCCCCGACAACAAAACCGTCAGTACCGATCCTTGCGGTTCCGACCACAGCCGGTACAGCTGCAGAAGTTACGATCAACTATGTGATTACCGATGTGGAGAACAAACGGAAGTTTGTCTGTGTCGACCCGCATGATATTCCGGTTATCGCATTCGTTGATCCGGATATGATGAATTCCATGCCTGCAGGCCTGACGGCAGCGACCGGCATGGATGCGCTGACCCATGCGATTGAAGGCTATATTACAGCCGGTGCATGGGAACTGTCTGACATGTTCCATATCAAGGCAATTCAGCTGATCGCAAAGAATCTTCGCGGTGCGGTAAAGAATGAACCGGAAGGCCGTGAAGCGATGGCGCTTGCACAGTATATTGCGGGCATGGGCTTCTCCAACGTCGGACTTGGCGTTGACCATTCCATGGCGCATACGCTCAGTGCGTATTACAACATGCCGCATGGCAAGGCCTGTGCAACGCTTCTGCCGACTGTTATGGCATTCAATGCGGATGCGACAGGAGAAAAATACCGTGACATCGCTGATGCGTTCGGTGTAGAGGGCGCTTATACCATGCCGCTGGAAGACGCAAGAGCTGCGGCGGTTGCGGCAGTCCGGAAACTCGGCGAAGATGTCGGAATCGAGATGAGCCTGAAAGGCGTCATCAGGGAAGAAGATATCGATCAGCTTTCAGCGGATGCATTCAAGGATGCATGCACACCGGGAAATCCGAAGGAAGTCAGCCCGGCAATTATCAAAGAGCTTTACCTGAGTCTGATGAAATAAAAATTCCGCAGCGAAGGAGGGGGCCGAAACCCTTCCTTTTTCTTTGAAGTGCAGAAAACTGCATAAATACAGGGCTATTGTCAAAGTCGGAAATGTTTCATAATTTTCACGGTTAATTTCCTTGTGTTTACATGACGTACTGCTTATAATCAAGATGCTTGAAACAGATGGTTGGAAGTCCAACTAATTTTGGACAGCAGGGATAACAGGGGTACATATATGAATGTAAACGTAATTAAACGAAGCGGTGAAGAAGTGACATTCGATTCCATCAAGATCGAAAATGCAGTGCGGAAAGCGAATGCCGCTACCATTGAAACCGGTCAGGTTTCCGAAGAACAGATCCATGAAATCACGGAGCGCGTGATCGAACAGTGCTCCGCTTTGCAGAGAGCCATTGCGGTGGAAGAGATTCAGGACATGGTCGAAACAGAGATCATGGCAGAACGTGCATTCCAGCTGGCGCGCAATTATATTACTTACCGGTATGAGCGGGCGCTTGTCCGTAAAGCCAACACAACCGACAAACAGATTCTTTCTCTGATCGGCCGCTACAATGAGGAAGCGAAACAGGAGAATTCCAATAAGAATCCGACTGTCAACAGCACACAGCGTGACTATATGGCAGGTGAAGTATCGAAAGATATCACACGCCGTTTCCTGCTTCCGCAGGATATTATCGATGCGCATGAAAAAGGAATCATTCATTTCCATGATGCTGATTACTTTGCACAGCCGATGTATAACTGCTGCCTGGTCAATCTGGACGATATGCTGCAGAACGGAACCGTGATCAGCGAAACAGCGATTGACAAACCGCACAGCTTCGCAACCGCCTGCAACATCGCGACACAGATCATTGCGCAGGTTGCCTCCAATCAGTACGGCGGTCAGACGATTACCCTGGCGCATCTGGCACCGTTTGTGGAAGTATCCCGCCAGAAACATCGGGAAGCGGTTGCGGAAGAACTTGCGGAAGCCGGTATTACCGCAGATCAGGAACATATCAACCGGGTTGCGGAAGCACGCGTCCGCAAGGAGATTCAGACCGGCGTGCAGACCATTCAGTATCAGATCATCACGCTCATGACCACAAACGGTCAGGCACCGTTTGTCACTGTCTATATGTACCTTGATGAAGTACCGGAAGGACAGACAAGAGACGACCTTGCGCTGATTATTGAAGAAATGCTGATTCAGCGCATGAAGGGCGTCAAAAATGAAAAGGGCGTATTCATTACGCCAGCCTTCCCGAAGCTGATCTATACACTGGATGAAGATAATATCCATGAAGATTCCAAATACTGTTATCTGACCGAGCTTGCGGCAAGATGTACTGCAAAGCGCATGGTGCCGGATTATATTTCAGCGAAGATCATGCGGGAGCTGAAAGGAGATATCTATCCGTGCATGGGCTGCCGTTCCTTCCTGACACCGGATCGCTTCACCGATGCGGGAGTCGGAAATATTGCGGAGGCGAAAGACTATCAGGAAGGTGTGCACCGTTATTACGGCCGGTTCAATCAGGGCGTTGTGACGCTGAATCTGGTTGATATCGCATGTTCTTCCGGAAAAGATATGAATGCATTCTGGAAGATCTTTGATGAGCGTCTTGAACTGTGCCACCGCGCACTTCTTATCCGTCACAATCGGCTGAAGGGAACTCCGAGTGATGTAGCGCCGATTCTCTGGCAGAATGGTGCGATCGCAAGACTGAAGAAAGGCGAAGTGATTGACCGGCTTCTGTATGACGGATATTCCACAATCAGCCTTGGTTATGCAGGCCTTGCGGAATGCGTCTATTACATGCTCGAGAAGTCTCATACCACAGAAGAAGGTAGAGAATTCGGACTTGCGGTCATGCAGCATATGAATGATGCATGTGCAAAGTGGAAGAAAGAAAGCAATATCGACTTCTCCGTCTACGGCACACCGATCGAAAGCACAACATACAAGTTTGCGAAGTGCCTGCAGGAGCGGTTCGGCATTATTCCTCATGTGACAGACCGCAATTACATCACAAACAGTTATCACATTCATGTCGCAGAAGAGATTGACGCATTTGACAAACTGACGCAGGAAGCGAAGTTTCAGCATCTGTCTCCGGGAGGTGCGATCTCCTATGTGGAAGTGCCGAACATGCAGAACAACATTCCGGCTGTTCTCGCTGTGATCAAGCACATCTACAATACGATCATGTATGCAGAGCTCAACACCAAGAGCGATTACTGTCAGGAATGCGGCTATGACGGAGAGATTCAGATTGTGGAAGATGAACATCATAAGCTGATCTGGAAGTGTCCATGCTGCGGCAATACCAATCAGGACACCATGAATGTTGCCCGGCGGACCTGCGGGTATATCGGAACACAGTTCTGGAATCAGGGACGCACACAGGAAATCCGTGAACGGGTACTTCATCTGTAAATTACATAATCAAATACTGCTCCGTGCCTAAAACGAACTCTTACTTTTCAAAAATATTGAAAAATGCGATTTTTGAACATAACTCACGGAATCTAGTATTCTGAAGCATGAGGAGGCGAAAGCCTCCTTTTAATTTCCAAAGAAAATGCGGGTCAATATGACCCGCAAATATCTCTTATATGATTGTTTCAGTAGAAGTATCGTCTTGGGATCCGGCCGTTACAGTAAGGGCAAGGATTGTGACCTCTTCGTTTGGCAAGCACGCAGTCTGTGATCTTTTTCGTATATGTGTGTTTACAGATTGAGCAGTTCCAGAATGCGAGTTTTGTGCTGGAAGGGAGAACCTCATCCACTTCCAGATCCAACGCATAATTCTCGATATCACTCCATTCACCCACAAATTCTGGATAGCGGTCGGCTAACGTATTGTATCCTTTGAGAGGCTTCTTGTCATTGCAGTACAGACAATCATCGCTTCCTCCGTTCGGATTACGGTCCTTTACACACATCGAGTATTCGCCGTTACAGGCGGGACATATCCATGACGCGTTATATGAGCTGTTATAAAGCACTTTATCAGGCTGTCTTTCGTTGCGTGGAAATCACTCTTCTACCAGCGGTGGAAATTTGTCTTGTACTGAGTTTACACCGGGGAGCACCTTTGTTTCGTTACAGTAAGGGCACTTGAACAACGTTGGTATACCATTGCTGTTTATTGAGAATGCCTCAGTTATTCTTCTGTGCGTGACCGTCCCACAGTCCGGACATTTGAAATACATTGGCTTCGGCGAAAACAGTGTATACTCCTCCGGAATCTCCGATGAATTCTTCTCGTAGTCCCACCAGTTCTTCACTTCAGGGTAGTTCTTTACCAGGTTATACTCACTGTCCATTGCCCTGTATTTCCTGCAGCGACCTTTATGAGCAATCGCGTAATTACCATTGTCGTCTGGAATTGTATATGACTTAATATCCGAATATATTTCCAGTCCGCAGTCAGGGCACTTCAAATAGGCTTTTGCATTACTGCCTCTTACAAACTGTTCCGGTTTGAATGGGGCATTTTTCTCGTAATCCCACCATTCCGCAATCTCCGGACAGTCTTTTAGCAGATTGTCTACCGGATCACCCTCTGAAGAGTATCCGCATTCCGGACAGGCAACAGGCAGAAACCTTCCGTCACTGCGCTTGGCTATGAATTTGTGTAGATCGCGTTTGAAAGTTGTGTGGCATGCCGGGCATTTCAGGGATGCTACGTAATGGGATCCCCGGGAAACACTGTTTATAGACATTACGTTATTCGGTTCGTCCCACCATTCTGCGATCTGCGGGCATTCCTCAATAACGGAGCCGCTCTGATTCAAACCTTTATTGTGATTGGCTTCTGAGGATCCGCATTTCTGACATTTTATTATAGTCCACCTGCCGTTTTCCTGCTTAAAGGAGTTGCGAGCATCACGGCAAAGTGATTTCCCGCATCCAGGGCAGTTGATATATATCTTCGTTATAGACCGAATCGCGATGGAGTTTGCGCTTACTGTATTTTGAACGCCCCAATACTTATCTATATCGGGAACACATGTCT
>JAFYGX010000147.1 GCA_017543025.1 Solobacterium sp. | reverse complement strand
TGAAGGAAAACCGCAATGATGTGACGATCATCGGAGAAAAGACCTATGGCAAGGGCAGTGTGCAGATCACACAGTATTTTGAGGACGGCAGTGCGCTGAAATATACCGACAGTATCTGGAAGAGCCCGAACGGGAACTGGATCAACGGAACCGGAATCGAACCGGATGTAACGGTTCACCTGCATCCGGTGCTCAGCGCTTCCTATGTCTCCATGGAAGAAGGGGAAGAATACCGTCCGGATCAGGTCAGTGAAGCGGTGAAGGAAGCACAGCTCTGTCTCGATTTTCTGAAGTATGACCCGGGACGGACCGACGGCTATTTCTCCGCAGAGACGGATGAGGAACTCCGTGCATTTGCGAAGGATCACGAGCTGGCATATGAAGGGATACTGAATGGAAAGACCTACGAAACTCTGATTTCCGCTGTGATTCATGAATGGGTTGTCAATCCGGAAACCGATACGCAGTATCAGAAGGCGCTTGAACTTCTGCGGCAGGCCAAGGAACAGGCAGCCGCCTCAGTTACGGAAACAGAATCCCGTTCCTTTGAAGGCATTCTGCATCCGGAACTGACGATGGCAGAAGAAGGAACCGGCAGGGAGGAACGGTATGGAACGATTTGAACTGGTATCTTCCTTTCAGCCGACCGGAGATCAGCCGCATGCGATTGAAGAGCTGGTTCAGGGATTGAACGACGGGAAGAAAGAACAGGTGCTCGAAGGCGCTACCGGAACCGGAAAGACGTTTACAATGGCGAATATCATTGCCCGCGTCAATCGGCCCACGCTGGTGTTTTCGCACAACAAGACGCTTGCCGGACAGCTTTACAGTGAGTTCAAGGAGCTGTTTCCCCATAACCGGGTAGAGTTTTTCGTTTCCAATTTCGACTATTATCAGCCGGAAGCCTACATGCCGAAAAACGACATGTATATTGAAAAGACCGCGGCGATCAACGAGGAACTCGACATGTTCCGGGAATCGGCCCTGAATTCGCTGCTTGAGCGGCGGGATACGATCGTTGTAGCTTCGGTTGCCTGCATCTATGCCGCCAGTGACCCGAGTCAGTACAAGGATATGTTTTTTACGATCCGCGTCGGGGAGTGCTATGACCGCAATGAACTGCTGAAGCGGTTTATTGATCTTCAGTATCGCCGCAATGATATGGATCAGTCCCGCGGTACGATCCGGGTGCGGGGCGATGTGATTGATGTGACGCCGAGTTATACCGATCAGTTCAATATCCGCATTGAAATGTTCGGAGATGAGATCGAACGCATTACGGAAATCGATCCCGTTACTTCCCATATTCAGAATGCCTACCAGTTCTACAATATTTTCCCGGCCAGCGGCTATGCGCGCAGTCATGAACAGATGGTAAGGGCATGCGATGCAATTGAAGCTGAACTGGAAGAGCGGCTGGAAACTTTCCGCAGCAGCGGAAAGCTGCTGGAGGCGGAACGGCTCGAGCAGCGTACGAGATTTGATCTTGAATCCCTGCGGGAAAACGGGTACTGCTCCGGCATTGAGAATTATTCCATGCATATCGACGGCCGTACACCCGGCCAGAGGCCATGGAATCTGTTTGACTATTTTCCGAAGGATATGCTGCTGATCGTGGATGAATCGCATGTATCGCTTCCGCAGATCCGCGGCATGTACAACGGAGACAGACAGCGCAAGGAAACGCTGGTGGAATATGGCTTCCGGCTTCCTTCCGCACTGGAAAACAGACCGATGCGGTTTGATGAGTTTGAAACGATCGTGCCGCAGGTGATTTACTGCTCGGCAACACCGGGAGATTATGAGCTGGAACATACGGATCATCAGGTGGTGGAACAGATCATCCGGCCGACCGGTCTGCTGGATCCGAAGGTGATTGTTAAGCCGACACGCGGCCAGGTCGATGATATCTGTGAACAGATCGATCTGCGGATCGCCCGGAATGAGCGGATTCTGATCACAACACTGACAGTACGGATGGCGGAAGACCTGACAGATTATCTGAAAGACCGCGGCTATAAAGTGAGCTATCTCCATCATGAGACCAAAACGCTTGAGCGGACAGAGATCATCCGTGATCTCAGGCTCGGCAAAGTCGATATTATCGTCGGCATCAACCTGCTCCGTGAGGGGCTTGATATTCCGGAGGTTTCGCTTGTATGCATACTGGACGCCGACAAGGAGGGGTTCCTTCGCTCGGAGCGTTCTCTGATTCAGACAATCGGCCGTGCAGCGCGGAATGCCAACGGAGAAGTGCACATGTACGGCGATGTCATGACCGGAAGTATGGAAAAGGCAATCCGGGAGACTGAGCGCCGAAGGGCAATTCAGGAAGCTTATAACAGAGAACACGGCATCACGCCGAAAACGATCATCAAACCGGTGGAAGATGCCATCCGCGGCAAGGAAACCAGAGAGATGGCCGCAAAGTATATCCGGAAGAAATCGAAGCTTGCCGCAAAGGATAAGTCCAGACTGATTTCTGAGATGGAAGCGGAAATGAGAGAAGCAGCAGCCTCGCTGAATTTTGAAAGAGCGGCGGAGCTGCGTGATATGATATTTGAACTGAAATCGGAAGACTGAAGAAGAAGCCTGGCGATGTAGCGGGAATAAGTGCCGGCAGAGGGATTGATATGGCAGATAAACTGGATTTTATGAATGAACTGGCAAAAGATGTGGAAGCCCGGAAAAGCGGGCGGACGTCTTCATTTGGAACCGTGAATGATTTTGTGTCGAAGCATCAGGTTCAGCAGACTGCTTCCGGA
>JAFYGX010000012.1 GCA_017543025.1 Solobacterium sp. | reverse complement strand
TGTAAGCGAAAAAACAACATCTGCGGTTAAGCATTATATTCAACACCAAAAGGATTAAGGCAATTCACCCACGTCTGATCCAGTTGGTCAGGCGTGGTACTCTTGCCAAAATGATAGATTATTCCTCCGGCAGTTTCATTTTACTCAAAACATCTTCTTTCATGAATCAGACGCATTCTGATCTCTGCAGAAAATGATCCGGATTCAGATTCCTGTGCGGTTTGTCTGTGCATATATGCAAAGCAAAGAGAAGTGAATGAAATTCAGAGGTCAACCACAAAAAATGTCTCGTATCGCTGCTTTTGTGATATACTTCCTGTGCATGGGGTTGTAGCTCACCTGGGAGAGCGCATCGCTGGCAGCGATGAGGTAGAGAGTTCGAGTCTCTTCAGCTCCACTTTTTTATTTGATCCTGCTTTCTTCTGTCCGAATACCCCATCACAAACCACAGCTCTGTAAATCAAAACCGGCAGAACAGTTCCGCCGGTTTTCAGTCTGTGATATGAGTCTTATCCGTTTATTCTCTACGATGCAGCTCAGGCCTGCCTGTTGCGGCGGTAGATAATCGCCATTCCCTTGCCGGCAAGATCCGGTTCATAAATATCAATCAGATCGGTTTCATCTGCGATTACTCTTCCCAGACCACCGGTCGCAATCACAAGCGCATCCGGATCTCCGAGCTCTTTCTTCATCCGCCGGATGATATACTCCACCAGTCCGATATAGCCATATACGACACCCGCCTGCATTCCCTGGATCGTATTACGCACCAGAATGCTTTCCGGCTTTCGAATCTCAATTTCCGGAAGCTTTGCCGTCTGGGAAGTCAGCGCCATCGCACCAAGTTCAAGTCCCGGAGCGATTACCGTATACTGAAAGACTCCCTCGTCTGAAACGTAGTCAAATGTAGTTGCTGTGCCGAAATCCACGATAATGCAGGAGCGATGATAGGTACAGTATGCCGCTGCACAGTCGACAATCCTGTCCGCTCCGACTTCCTTCGGATTGTCCGTACGGATCGAGATGCCGGTTTTGATTCCGGGGCCGATAATAATCGGGTCCTTTCTCAGGTATTTGATAATGCTTGATTTCAGGGAATACATGATCTTCGGAACCACCGAAGAAATCACTACATCCATTACATCTTCCCGTGAAAGATCATTCGCATCCAGAAACTCCTTAATCAGAAGACCAAACTCATCACTTGTCCGCGGTGTCCGCGTCGTCAGACGGAACCCCTCAATCTCCTGATCGTCTTCTGAAAGCAGATTTAACTTGATATGCGTATTTCCGACATCAATTGTAAGCAGATACATAATCACACTCCCGATACAGTACGCAGAATTACCTCTGCCGTCTCATCCTTGGAAAGCAGCCCGGGTTCAACTGTTCGCTCTTCCGAAAGAATTGTCACAACATTGGTATCTCCTGCAAATCCGGCTCCCTGTTCCCGCAGACTGTTGGCAACGATATAATCACAGTTTTTACGTTCCAGTTTGCGCTTTGAATTCTCAATCAGATTCTCTGTTTCCATCGAAAAACCCACAAGAATCTGTCCTTCTTTTTTATGTTCCCCAAGCGTTTTCAGAATATCCTGTGTACGTCTGAGCTCAATTGTCATGCCGCCGTCGGATTTATGAATCTTTTCCTGTGCCTGCGTACAGGGTGTATAGTCTGCCACTGCCGCCGCAAGGATCATGATATCCATTTCAGACTGGAGCGGAAGCACTGCCGCTGCCATATCAGCCGCCGATGTCACCGGCACCATATGAACCCCGCGGATCGCCGGGAGTGCTGTCTTTCCGCTGACAAGTGTCACGTCCGCTCCGGCATTGCGGGCAGCTTTTGCCAGCGCATAGCCCATCTTTCCGCTGGAGTGATTGGTGATATAGCGAACCGGATCAATTGCCTCACAGGTCGGTCCGGCAGTAATCAGAACCTTTTTCCCCGCGAGGTATTTCTGCGGCGCAAGCAGTTCTTTCACTGCATCCTCAATTTCTGACGGCTCCGGCATACGCCCTTTGCCGCTCGTCCCGCATGCGAGATATCCTTCACCGCTTTCCAGAATATGCATTCCATAGGAAGCGCATTTCTTCAGATTATCCTGCGTAATCGGATTTTCCAGCATCGCTGTATTCATTGCGGGCACAAGCAGCTTCTCACATCTGCTCGCCAGAAATGTCGTTGTAAGCATATCATCCGCAATTCCGTTTGCGACTTTCGCGATCACGTTCGCAGTAGCAGGGGCAATCACAAAGACATCTGCCTTCGATGCCAGAGAAATATGATGCACATCCGGCGTATAGTCCGTCGTGAACATATCCAGGATAACCTTCTGACCGGAAAGGCTCTGCATGGTCAGCGGGGTAATAAACTCCCGGGCTTCTGCAGTCATCAGCACGTGAACTTCATACCCCTGTTTATGCAGGGAAGAAACAAGCGTACAGATCTTGTATGCGGCAATTCCGCCTGTCACACCGATCAGCACACAGGGTTTTTCAGTCATAGAATCCCATCCTTTCGAGCGTCGGCTTCAATGCCTTTACAAGCGCCGGAATCACAATCGCCGCAAGAATGATCTCAAGAATACCATTCGAGGTCAGCACTGCGAGGATCACCGCACCAACGGTAATGCCTGCCGCGTCAGCATATGCATTTCCGAAGAAGAGCCAGATCGATCCCATGACAAACAGGGTGTGGATCAGTGTATTGCATGCGGCAGAGACTGCTGCAGAGAGCACTCTGTTCTGGTTTGCCCTGCGCATGGCACGGTAAATATAAAACGACAGCACGCCGAGGGTGATGCGCGGAACAAAGGCAATAAACAGACTCCAGAAATTGCCGTGAACACCGCCGACCGTAATGAACGGGCTGAAGCAGAAACTCGTGATATTCGGAGCAAATGTCGCCTTCAGCATACTGGTCATACCGAATACAAAGCCGGTAAGCGCGCCGAATACGGGACCGAGAATGATGCCTGACAGGATGACCGGCAGATGCATCGTCGTAATGTTGATAGCTCCGACCGGGATATAGCCGATCGGCGTAATTGCCATCAGGATTTCAATGGCCACAAAAAAAGCCGCCAAAGTGAGCTGCTGCGTACGTTTTCTGTTTTTATTCATTTTTTCTCCTCCTGCCGCTCCACGCAATGGGATGCAGCGAATTCCAACAGATGTTTTCTTCGCGGAACTGACGGAAATCCATGCATTGTCACAGTTTCCTCCGCCGTTATCAATATAGCAGGTTTCAGAACGAATTCAATCATCCGGCAGTCAAAACATTTTATGCTGAAACACAAAAAAGATCCGGAAGGACTGTCTCCGGATCTGAAGAACTGTATCTGTCAGTCTTTTACCGCGAAGTCGATATCCGCCATGTTCTCTTTCAGAACAATTGAGGATTTTTCCAGCAGCGTCCGCTCCTCTTCGCTCATCGAAATCGGTACAAGCGTTTCCACGCCATGACGGCCGACGATTGCCGGGATGGAAAGCGCACATCCTTCGATGCCGTATTCTCCGTTCAGCACGACAGAAACCGGCAGAACGGACTTCTCGTCTTTTGCGATCGCCTTGCAGATGCGGGTTACGGACATGCCGATGCCGTAGTAGGTCGCATGTTTCTTTGCAATGATCTCATATGCGCTGTTTTTGACATCATTGCTGATATCATTCTGGGTTGCCTTCAGATCGATATCCCCCATTCCGCGCAGCGCGAAGAAGTCAGGCAGAGGAACACCGGAAACATTGGCGTTGCTCCAGCAGACAATCTCACTGTCGCCATGTTCTCCGACGATATATGCATGAATGCTTCTGCTGTCCACGTCCAGTTTGGAGCCAAGCAATGTACGCAGCCGTGAGGTATCCAGCACGGTACCGGACCCGAACACCCGGCTTTCCCCCATCCCGCTGGTCTTTGCGGCATAGTAAGTCAGAATATCGACCGGATTTGCGACTACCAGCATAATACCCTCCGGTTTGCGCTGACGGATTTCCTTCATAATGCCGGAGAAGATGGATACATTTTTGTGAATCAGGTCCAGACGGGTTTCACCAGGCTTCTGAGCTGCACCTGCGGTCACAACGATAATTGCAGCGTCTGCGACATCGTCATAGTCACCTGCATACACGCGCATCGGATGGGTAAGCGCAGTTCCGTGACTGATGTCCATCGCCTCGCCTTCTGCCTTTTCATGATTGACGTCCAGCAGAACCATTTCAGAAAACAAACCGCTCTGCATCAGTGCAAACGCACTGGTAGACCCGACAAATCCGCAGCCGATCACTGCCACCTTGCGATGATTAATGCTCATATGAAATTATGATCTCCTTTCCGGAATTTCTTCCGTATGTCTCTTTGCTTATTATAATCTCTCCTTCCTGCTGTTAGCCACTGATATCCGCTGAAATTTCCAGAAACCTGCGCGCTTCCCGCAAAAAACAGACCGCCTTTCGGAAAGCGGTCTGTTCAAACCGGTTCAATCGGTTAAGCGTCTATTATCCTGCGGCATAAAAGCCAGTTCCTTCATCCTTCCATCCCAGTCCGCTCAGCTGGTTCCATTCCGCTGTACTGGATGTGTAGTGATGCGAACCGGTAACCGCATTCGGGTTATACAGCCGGTACATCGACACGCCGGAAGAATCCGAGGCATAGAATGCGATTCCTTCCGATTTCCATCCGGCTTTGACAAGCATGTCGCGCTCGTTCGCATTGCCGGTGTAATGGTGATCCCCCGCAGAAGGATTATAGAGACGGCACATCGGATGATCTGACCTCACCGGCGCCCGGAAGGCAATCCCTGCATAGGTCCACCCGTTCTGAATCAGGCTGTCCCGTTCAGCTGTGCTTCCTGTATAGAAGTGCTCCCCGCTGTTCGGGTTGTACATCCGGAACATCGCAATCAGACTGCTGTCTGTAACACGGAAAACAGCTTCTGCCCTGCCGTCTTCAAATACGGCGGTAATCGTATGTTTTCCTGCCGTGAGCCTGTTCAGCGTATCCGGCAGAAGTGAAATGTCAAACCCGGATGTTTCAGGTGCGTAGCCGGAAGCCGCAATCTCCGTTCCGTCAATCTGAACCAAACGGAAATACTTCGCAGTCTCCTCTCCCTTCCAGGAACGCCGGAAGGTAAAGGAAAGAGAAACAGCACTTTCTTCCATTCTGAATCATTCCCTTTCACAGTACTGTAGGTGACAGCCGGAATGCCTGTCTTCTTTGTCTGTGCAGAGAATGAAGGATTCAGAAACACTGCGGTGTACTGCACTTCTCCCGGCTTTGAAGCAGTCGGTTCGCTGATCACTTCAACAGCTGCAGAAACGGTTTCCTGTTCCGTATGGTCATACGGATTTTTCATATTCTCAAATAATCCCCCTTCTCTGACCTAACGCGCCAGCTGAAGGGTCTCTGTATCATGTTTTTTCTGGACAGAATATCCCGCCCATCATGCGGTCAATCTCGGATACCGCTTCAATATCTATCAGAGATTACGCTGTGTCTGTTTCATTGTACGTGATAACAGAGACACATGCGACAGGAACCGGGCGAGTTTTTGGAAATTGAACAGATTCTGTCCGAACAGCCCCTGCAGAGCCATAAAAAAAAAGCACAGTGTTTCCACTATGCTTTCTGAAAAACTCAGGCCTGTGTATCGTTGGAGAATTCCAGGTTCTTGCCGGAATCCTTCGCAAATACGTTCACAACGTTTCCACCAAAGGTGAAATCGATCGGTGAACCCATCGTAAAAGTCTTGTTCCCCTTGAGCTCGAGCGTCGGAACGATGATGACACCGTCCTTGTTGCAGGCGTTGATGTGCAGATGTACGGAAGAGCCCATAAGTTCGGATACGTCAACGGTACCGCGGATCATCTTGCCCGGTACTTCCTTGAGCGAGATGTGATCCGGACGAACGCCGACTGTAACATCCTGTGCACTCACGTTGTGAGCAGCGAGGTTCTTCTGCTTCTCAGGAGCGAGCTCGATGACTGCGTTCTCGACCTGTACGGAATACTTGCCGTCTGCGGAACGGAGCAGTTTTCCGTCATAGAAGTTCATCTGAGGAACACCGATGAAGCCGGCTACGAACATGTTGACCGGGCTGTCATAAACTTCCTGCGGTGTGCCGATCTGCTGGATAACACCGTCCTTCATGATAACAATACGGTCACCAAGTGTCATAGCTTCCGTCTGGTCATGAGTAACGTAGATGAAGGTTGTGTTCAGTCTGTGGCGGAGCTTGATGATCTCAGCACGCATCTGGTTACGGAGTTTCGCATCCAGGTTGGACAGCGGCTCGTCCATGAGGAGAACCTTCGGGTTACGAACGATCGCACGACCGATCGCAACACGCTGTCTCTGACCACCGGAGAGAGCCTTCGGCTTACGGTCGAGATACTGTGTGATGCCGAGGATTTCAGCTGCCTGATCAACTGCCTTGTCGATTTCAGCCTTCGGAACCTTGCGGAGCTTCAGCGGGAATTCCATGTTCTGACGAACTGTCATGTGCGGATACAGCGCGTAGTTCTGGAATACCATCGCGATATCTCTGTCCTTCGGTGCAACATCATTCATCAGCTTGTTGTCGATGTAGAGTTCACCTTTGGAGATTTCTTCGAGACCAGCGACCATTCGCAGTGTTGTGGACTTACCGCAGCCGGAAGGACCAACCAGAACGATGAATTCCTGGTCTGCAATCTCCAGGTTGAAGTCCTGAACAGCAAGAACGCCTTCTTCTGTTACCTTGAGGTTTGTCTTCTTCTGAGTCTTTTTGGAATCAGCGGTGTTGGGATAAATCTTAACGATGTGTCTAAGTGATACTGTTGCCATGTCTTTCTCTTTGCCCCTTTCTGTATAAAATGTTTAGAAAGAATTCTGAAGTTCCCGCGTGTATGAGGCTGCCTGACGATTCTGAATCCGGCGTTCCGCATCCGCCGTATCTTCCGTTCATGCCCTCAATCAGCTGCGAAACTTACTGGCGAGAGTCCTGAATGCGGCTGACTCATGTCAGCGCTTTCATGGCTCTATACCTAGAATTATACGATGAAAGCCGGGGTTGTGAAGAATGATTTTCAACAAAATTCTTCCGGCGTTTCTGTCATCCGGTCTGCGTATCCTTCCCGCCATCTGTTCGTTTTCAGCGGTGTTCTGAGCCGCAGAATATAAACAAACGGAACTCGTTCCAGCAGGAAGAATTCCGTTTGTTTCTGTCCACAACAATTGCCGCTCAGGCTCTGACCGCCTCAAGTTTTGCGGCTTCTTTATAAGGCCGTACCAGAAGCCAGATACCTGTCGCAAGCACCGCAACAGCCAGGACTGTAAAGAAGCTGAAGCCAACCTGTCCCAGTAAGAGACCGCCGATCTGATAGATAATCAGCGCAATCGCATAGGCGAAGAGGCACTCATATCCAACTGCGAACAGGGTCCAGTTTGTGCTGTTCATTTCCCGTCTGATTGCACCGATTGCCGCAAAGCAGGGCGCACACAGCATATTGAAGGCAAGGAAGGAATAGGCGGCGATCGGTATGAAATCCGCCCGGAGATTCGCCCAGATTTCCTGTCCTTCTTCGGAAATCTCTCCGTATTTGTACAGTACGCCGAAGGTTCCGACGACATTCTCTTTTGCGATGAGACCCGTCAAAGTCGCCACTGCCGGTTTCCATTTTCCCCAGCCGAGCGGAATAAACAGCCATGCAAATGCATTTCCGAGCCCGGCAAGCAGTGAATGTTCCATGAAGTCCTCTTCCGGCAGAATGCCAAAGCTTCCGTTATAGAAACCGAAGTTCGACAGGAACCAGACAAGAATGGTTGCCAGCGTAATGATCGTCCCGGCCTTTTTGATGAAAGACCAGCCGCGTTCCCACATGGAATGCAGAATGGAAGACAGTGTCGGCATATGGTATTCCGGCAGCTCCATCACAAACGGGGCAGGCTCACCGGCGAACCGCTTTGTCTTTTTGAGAATGATTCCGGAAATGACAATAGCCGCAATGCCAAGGAAGTAAATACTCCAGCCGACCCAGGCAGAGTTGTCAAACATCGCCCCGGCAATCAGAGAGATTACCGGCAGCTTGGCGCCGCAGGGAATAAAGGTTGTTGTCATGATCGTCATACGGCGGTCGCGTTCATTTTCAATTGTCCGGCTTGCCATGATACCCGGCACCCCGCATCCGGTACCGATCATCATCGGAATGAACGATTTACCGGAAAGGCCGAATTTCCGGAAGATACGGTCCATGATGAAGGCAATTCTCGCCATGTATCCGCAGCCTTCCAGGAAAGCAAGGAAGAAGAACAGCACGAGCATCTGCGGCACAAAGCCAAGCACTGCGCCGACTCCGGCCACAATACCGTCCATGATCAGACCATACAGCCAGGTTCCTTCCGCTACACCGATCGATGCAAGCAGGCCGCCGACAAAGCCGGGAACGATCTCCCCGAAGAGCACATCATTGGTCCAGTCTGTTGCCCATGTACCAACCGTCTGAATGGAAAAATAATATACAATCCACATCACGACCAGGAAGATCGGAATTGCAAGCCAGCGGTTGGTTACAATTCTGTCGATCTGGTCGGAGAGGGTCATCTTTCCCTGCCCCTGCTTCCTGTATCCGTCTTTCAGCAGCTTCTCAATTGCTACGTAGCGCTCATTCGTGATAATCGATTCCGCATCGTCATCCAGTTCAGCCTCTGTTTTTTTCGTAATGGCGTCGGCTTTTTTTTCCGTTTCCTGACTGAGTCCGAGCTTCTCGATTGCCTTGTCATCCCGTTCAAACACTTTAACCGCATAGAACCGTCTCATCTCCTCAGGCACTTCAATCATTGCGGCTATTTCACTCAGCGCCTTTTCAACCTGCTCAGAATAGGTGACCGGAGTCGGTCTGACACCCGAAGCAGCCGCCTCGACTGCAGCTTCTGCCGCATCCATCGTACCTCTTTGTTTCAGGGCAGAGATATTGACAACCCTGCAGCCAAGCGTTCTGCCGATCTGATCGAAATCAATGGAATCACCGCGCTTCTGAACGAGATCCATCATATTTACCGCCAGCACCATCGGAATCCCGATCTCGGCAAGCTGGGTCGTAAGATACAGATTGCGTTCCAGATTCGTACCGTCCACGATATTGAGAATCACATCCGGTTTTTCTTCAGTCAGGTAGTTTCTTGAAACCACTTCCTCCAGTGTATACGGCGACAGCGAATAAATACCCGGAAGGTCTTCGACGATTACATCCTCATGGCCTTTCAGTCTGCCTTCTTTCTTTTCAACGGTTACGCCCGGCCAGTTGCCGACATACTGATTGGCTCCGGTCAGTGCATTGAATAATGTCGTTTTGCCGCAGTTCGGATTTCCCGCCAGGGCAATCACTGTTTTTCCATTCATATGTTCTGTTTCCCCTTTTCTATCAGGCAATTTCAATCATTTCCGCATCGTTTTTGCGGATGGATAATTCATAATTACGGACCGTTACTTCCACCGGATCACCAAGCGGAGCGACTTTACGGATATAGACTTCGACTCCCTTGGTGATACCCATGTCCATGATCCTGCGCTTCACAGCACCTTCGCCATGAAGTTTTACGACTTTCACCGTTTCATTGATCTTTGCGTCACGCAATGTCTTCATCTCTTTCCCCTCCCAGTTACACAAACAGTTTGGATGCCAGCGTTTTGTCGAGGGCAATCCGCGTCTCCTTTACGTTAACGATCAGATTCCCGCCGATATCCGAGACCACAATCACAGTACTTCCCGCATGAAACCCGAGATCCTCGAGGTGTTTTTTCACTGCCGGATTACCGCCGATCCGCAGGATCGTATATTCCCTTCCGATTTCTGCCAATGTTAATGGAAGCATGCTGATCTCCTTTCCGCCAGATCGCTGTTAGTTTTTTCTAACTTCAATTAGTTTATATTAACTAACTCAGGATTTCAATCCTTTTCACAAAAAAACAGGAAGATTTCTACCCTCCTGTTTCAGCCGTTATCCGGTCATTTTTTCCTGTTTCACTTTGTGATCGATCACATGTCTTCCGGCAAGTTCCCGGCGGATATCTTCCACGGAGATGCCCGCTTCCACCATCAGAACCATGACATGATAGGTAAGATCTGCAATTTCATAAATCGTCTCTGCGTTATCCCGGTCCTTTGCCGCAATAATCACTTCGGTTGATTCTTCGCCGATCTTTTTCAGGATTTTATCAAGTCCCTTTTCAAACAGATAAGTCGTATACGACCCTTCCGGAAGCTCCTTTTTTCTTCCTTCCAGAAGTTTGTACAGTGTATTCAGATCAAATTCTGTTTCGCTCATTCGCCGTTTCCTTCCCGTTCTTCACTGAACGTTATCCTTTCATCTGTATCAAAGCAGCTGTCAGTCCCTCTGTGACAGGCCGGCCCGTCTTTCTTTACCCGCACCAGCAGGGCATCCCCGTCACAGTCCAGCTCCATCGAAACGATATGCTGGTAATTGCCGGAGGTCTCTCCTTTCAGCCAGAGTTCCTGCCGGCTGCGCGACCAGAAACAGGTCAGGCCCTTTTCCTTTGTGATCGCAAAGCTCTCTCTGTTCATATAGGCAAGCGTCAGAACACGCCCGGTTTCATAATCCTGCACGATGCAGGGCAGAAGCCCCTTTTCATCCCACCGGATCGCTTCATCTCTGATCATAGACGCACAGCGATGCCTTTCTGTCTGAGCGCAAGCTTGAGATCTCTGATCTCCACTTCGCCATAATGGAAAATCGATGCCGCAAGTCCGGCACTGATGGAAGGGATCTTCTCAAACAGATCCGCAAAATCATCAATTCCGCCAGCTCCGCCGGAGGCGATCACCGGAACCTGTACCAGACGGTTGACTTCTTCCAGCATTTCAAGATCAAATCCCTGTTTTACCCCGTCGGTGTCGATCGAGTTCAGAACGACTTCTCCTGCTCCGCGCTTCACACCGTCTCTGATCCACTCCAGGGCATCGATTCCGGTATCGATCCGGCCACCATTCTGAAACACATGGTATTTTCCGTTCACACGCTTTGCATCAACGGAAAGCACCACGCACTGACTGCCGTATTTCGCCGCTGCCCGACCAATCAGATCCGGATCACTGATCGCACCGCTGTTGACGCTGACCTTATCCGCTCCGCACGCCAGCACCCGGCCGAAGTCTTCTGTTTTCCGGATGCCGCCGCCGACCGTAAGCGGAATGAAGATCTTTGAAGCAGCCGATACCAGAATATCGGTAAACAGATTTCTCCCTTCATGGGAAGCTGTAATATCATAGAAAACCAGTTCATCCGCACCGGACTTCGAGTAATACTCCGCAAGCTGTACCGGATCGCTGACATCTTTCAGGCCTTCAAAGTTGGTTCCCTTGACAACTCTTCCGTTTTTCACATCCAGACAGGGGATGATCCGCTTTGTAATCATAGTCTTCCCTCCGCTGCCGCAAGGCCTTCTTCTACACTCACCGCTCCGGTATACATTGCTTTTCCGAGAATCGCCCCATACATCCCGGCTTCTCTGAGCGCCTGAATATCCGCAATTGAAGAGACTCCTCCGCTGGCGATCAGATCGATTCCCTTCACTTCAGAAAGCTGCCTGTAATAAGAAAGATTCGTTCCTCTCATCGCTCCGTCCCGGCTGATATCCGTTGCGATTACCGTACGGACCCCAAGTTCCCTCAGATGCCGGACAAATACCTGTGCATCCGTATCACTTGTCGCTGTCCAGCCATGGGTCGCAACCTTTCCGTCCCGTGCATCAACGCCGACTGCGATCGATTCGGCATACCGGCGCAGCGCTTCCTTCAGAAAATCTTCCGATTCCAGTGCCTTCGTACCGAGTATCACACGCTTAACGCCGCAGTCCAGCAGGGTTTCAATTGTTTCAAATGTTCGGATCCCGCCTCCGCACTCCACCTGCAGACCGGTCTCTTTCACAATTGAACGGATCACTTCGAGATTTGCGGATGTTCCGTCTCTTGCCCCTTCCAGATCTACTACATGAAGCCAGGAAGCTCCGTCTGCCTCGATTCCCTTCGCAAAGGAAACCGGGTCTTCCGTATATACCGTCATCTGATCGTACTGTCCTTTGTAGAGCCGCACGCCTTTTTTCTCATACAGATCAATTGCCGGAAGCAGAATCATAACGCACCTCCCCGGTATTCACAGAAGTTCTTCAGTATTTTCAGTCCGACTTCGCCGCTCTTCTCCGGATGAAACTGCGTTCCGAACACATTTCCGTTCTGAACAGCCGCAGTTAACGGAATTCCGTACTCACTGCGCGCAACCGTGTAAGGATCACAGCCAAATGCCGCATAGGAATGGACAAAATAGACAAACGATCCTTCTTCCACGCCGTCAAACAGCGGGCAGTATTTAACGTACTGCAGGCTGTTCCAGCCCATATGAGGCACATCAAGCCCTTCTCCGATTACCGGCGCGATTGCCCTGACTGTACCGGGAATCAGACCAAGTCCCTGATGTACGCCAAACTCATGATCTTCTTCAAATTCCATCTGCATTCCCACACAGATGCCAAGCAGCGGCGTTCCGTTACCCGCCGCCTCGAGCACAACATCCTTCATGCCGGTCTCCACCAGCTTCTTCATCGCATCCCCGAACGCTCCGACCCCCGGCAGAATCACATGGTCCGCATTCAGTATCACGTCCCTCTCACGCGTCACAACGGGCTCCTGGCCGATTGAAGAAAGAGAACATTTCAGCGAAAACAGGTTTCCGACCCCATAATCAACGACCGCTATCATCTTTGTTCTCCTCAAACCGCAGCTCCACCGCTCTTGCGTGCGCAGTCAGTCCTTCCGAGCGGGCAAACAGACTCACCTTCGGCGCATCCTGTGCCAGCGCGTCTTTCGTAAAGTAGCTGAACTGCATTTTCCGGACAAAATCATCCACGGAAAGCGGACTGTAGAAACGCGCGGTACCCATGGTCGGAAGCGTATGATTCGGTCCGGCAAAATAGTCCCCCATCGGCTCGGGGTTATACCGGCCGAGGAATACCGAGCCGGCATTTTTCACAAGCGGCAGCAGCGCAAACGGATCATCCACACAGAGCTCCAGATGTTCCGGAGCGATCCGGTTCGAACACTCCACTGCCTGAACCAGGTCTGCCACAAGAATGATCTTCCCGTTATGGTCGATTGACGTGCGCGCAATTTCTTCCCGCTCCAGCGTCTTCAACTGTGTTTCAATTTCACTCTGCACCGCTTCTGCCAGTTCTTTACTGTCTGTGATCAGAACCGCACTGGCCATCCGGTCGTGCTCCGCCTGGGAAAGCAGATCAGCGGCGACAAAGACCGGATTCGACGCACCGTCTGCGATGACCAGCACTTCGCTCGGCCCGGCAACCATATCGATGCCGGTTACGCCGAACACCTGTTTCTTCGCCTCTGCGACATAGGCATTGCCCGGACCGACGATCTTATCTACAGACGGAATCGACGCTGTGCCATAGGCAAGCGCACCGATTGCCTGTGCGCCGCCGCATTTATAGATCCGGCTGACCCCGGCAATGTACGCAGCCGCAAGAATATTCGGATTAATCGTTCCGTCTCCGGAAGGAGGAGTCGTCATGATGATTTCCTTCACGCCGGCAATCCTCGCCGGTATCGCATCCATCAGCACTGTACTGGGATAAGCGGCTGTCCCGCCCGGCACATAGATGCCAACCCGCTCCAGCGGAAGCACCCGCTGGCCGAGTATCACCCCCGGTCTGTCAGTAACCGTAAAATCATGCCGGACCTGATTTTCATGGTAGTGCGCGATATTCTCCGCCGCTTCATGCATCACTCTGAGCAGCACCGGATCAACGCTCTTTACCGCCTGTTCGATCTCCGCTTCACTGACCTGAAGATCAGAAAGAACCGCATGATCAAACCGCTCCGTATATTCTTTTACCGCTTCGTCCCCGCGTGCTTTCACATCCTGCAGGATTGCTGTGACTGCAGGCGCTACATCTGCTGTTTCACTGCTTCTCAGAAAAATCTCTTCATCTCTGATCGTTCCTGTTTCATAGATCCGAATCATACAAGGTCCTCCTGCGCCTCAAGCGCGCGTTTCATCCGAATGATCTCTTCGTGCCTGAACTGCCATGAAACACGATTGGCAATGAAGCGGGCACTGATCGGCACTACTTCTTCCCGCACAACCAGATTGTTTTCCTTCAGCGTGCTGCCGGTTTCAACGATATCGCAGATCACGTCAGCCAGTCCGAGAATCGGAGCGAGTTCAATCGAGCCATGCAGCTTGATAATATCGATATCCCTGCCCTGTCCCTCATAGTAATCTCTGGCGATATTCGGAAACTTGGTAGCTACCCGCAGCGGCCGGTCCGTATCGTCATAAAAATCAGCTTCTGCCGCAATACACATCCGGCACACTCCAATACCGAGATCCAGCAGTTCATATACCTGCGGTTCATACTCCAGCAGAATATCCTTTCCGGCAATTCCGACATCCGCCGCACCGCGCTCCACATATACCGCGACATCGGTCGGCTTCACATTGAAATACCGCACTCCTTTTTCTCTGTTCTCAAACACCAGACGGCGTGAGGATTTATCCAGAATCTCCGGACATTCGTATCCTGCCGCAGCCAGCCGTTCATATACCTTATCTCCGAGCCGGCCTTTCGGCAGCGCGACATTGATCATAGCTTCGCCTCCTGTACTGCTTCCTCAAGCGTCATAACCCGTTTCCAGCGGTTTTCTTCCGCATCCTGTTTCTTGGCCGCAAGCACCTTATACCCCTGCTCCGTCAGCTTTCTGACAGTACCGGCAAGCACACAGGGATCATCCTGTTTCGTATAGAGGATCAGAATATCTCCGTCATAATGCCTGTTCTGCCTGCGGCGGTTTTCCACCGCATCCATATAGACCGCAAATCCGACTGCTCCGAATGGCTTTCCCATCTTTTCACAGAGCCTGTCATATCTGCCGCCGGAAAGCACCGGCACCGGAATCGTACTTACCGCCCCCTGAAAGATTATGCCGTTGTAATAATCCATGGAATTGATCAGCGAAAGATCAAGGTATGCCTTCTCCAGTACGCCGAACCCTTCCAAGATATCGCACAGCCGGGCAAGATGATCAAGCGCCGGCTTCAGTTCTTCTGAAGAAACAATCGTTCCCACTTCCCTGACGCCCTGCTTCAGCGGAAGATACAGTTCGCTGAGCGAAGCCAGCACAGATGCATTCTGTCTGCAGAGGATCCCTGTTTCTCCCAGTCCGCGAAGATAATCCGCCCGTTTGGACGCCATTGCCTCAATCACATATTCCCGATAGGACTCGGGTACCTCCAGCGTTTCCACCAGCGTATCCAGCAGACTCACATCGGAGATCCGGAGAATACAGTTCTCTTCGATGACCTTCAGCGCATTTGCGGCAAGCGCAATCACTTCCGCTTCCATATACGGGTCTGCTTCCCCGATGCACTCCACGCCAGCCTGAGGAATCTCACGGTAATGCCGGTCCCGGACCCGGTAAACCATTTCGTTGTAGTAAACCCGGCGGGGCCCGAAGGTGCTTTTGATGATCGAAAGCGTAATATCCGGCTTCAGTGCCAGCAGCTTTCCGTCAAGATCATTGAATGTGATGATCTGACTGCTTGTCAGAAAATCACGGTTGGACGCATACAGGTCATATTCTTCAAACTTTGCCATCCGGAATTTCCGGTAGCCGAATGACGCAAACAGCCGGTTCAGTTTTTCTTCAGGCGTCATAATACCCCCTTGGTGGATGGAATTTCATCGCGGAACCGGTCGTCATAGCTGACCGCTTCCCGCATCGTGCGGCCCAGTCCCTTGAAGCACGCCTCTGCGATATGATGACTGTTCTTTCCTGCAAGCTTCCGCATATGCAGCGTAATGCCCGCATTCAGTGCAAATGCAGTAAAAAATTCCTCCGTCAGTTCCGTATCAAACATTCCTACTTTTTCCGTCGGAAATTCCACTTCAAAAAAGGCTCCGCCACGGCCGGAAAGATCCAGTGCGGTAAGAACAAGCGCTTCATCCATCGGCAGGGCCAGGCTTGCATAGCGGCGGATCCCTTTTCTCTCGCCCAGAGCTTCCCTGATCGCCTTTCCCAGTGCGATTCCGATATCTTCCGTGCTGTGATGATCATCCACCTGCGTGTCTCCCCTGCAGGTCAGCTGCAGTTCAAACCCTGCATGCTTTGCGAACAGAACAAGCATATGGTCCAGGAATCCGACGCCGGAATCAATCCGGCTGTTCTTCGGGTTTCCGTCCAGATTCAGTTTCAGTTCAATATCAGTTTCTGCCGTTTTACGGCAGACTTCAGCTGTCCGATCCATTGACAATCTCCTTTAGCGTCTGTATCAGCTGTTCCATATCCTGCCGGGTCCCGATCGTGATCCGGTTATAATCTCTGATCCGCTCTGATGTAAAATGCCGTACCAGAATTCCCTTTTCCCTGAGCTTCCGGTTCACCTCATCCCCGCTGAGCGTTTTATGCTTCACCATGACGAAGTTCGCGCCGCTTTCCGGCCCGTCAAAGCCAAGTTCACGCAGGCGCCGCATCGTCCAGTCCCGGTTCTGTACGATTTTCATTATGTTGTCCCGGTAATATGCGGCTTCCATAACAGCTGCGATTCCAAGCAGCTGTGAAAGCCGTGTCACATTATACGGATTGCGGGAATTGCGCAGCCGCTCCAGATCTTCAATCAGCTCTTCATTACCGCAGGCAAACCCGATCCGCGCCCCCGCAAGACTGCGGGATTTTGAAAAAGTCTGTACAACAAGCAGGTTATCATACTCCTTTGTCAGCGGTATCATGGTTTCATTTCCGAAATCCACATAAGCTTCATCGATGATCACCACATGATCCGGATTGGAGCGGACCAGCGCTTCAATCGCATCCCGGCCGAGGTACAGACCGGTCGGAGCGTTCGGATTGGCAAGCACAACAGCGCGTCCGGCAGCCGCATAATCCTCAATGTTCACCGAAAAATCCTCTTCCAGCGGAACTGTTTTCAGATCGATATGGTGAAGCGACGTCAGCACCGGATAAAACCCGTACGTTACATCCGGGCATACAATTCCATCCTGCCCATATGCAAGAAATGCCAGTTCCAGCACTTCATCACTGCCGCCGCAGGATATGATATTTTCACTTCGCACACCATACGCACCGGCAATTGCCCGGTTCAGATCCCGGCTGGAAGGATCGCCGTAAAGACGCTGACTTTTTCCGTTTTCTTCATTGAAACAGCGCAGCACGCCTGGTGAAGGCGGAAAGGGAGACTCATTGGTATTCAGTTTCAGAACCACCCTGTCACGCGGGATTTCGCCCGGAACATACGGGCTCAGTGATTTATAGCTGCAGTTCAGATAGCGGGACATGTCACACCTCCGGATTTTTGTTTTCTTATCATAGCATGTCGTGAAAGCGATTTCCTTCTTTTTTTCAGAAAGTTTTTCATTTCAGACATCCGTTTCAGCAGAATGATCTGTTTTTTCATATTGGCTGCCATAAGGAAAAGCCGGTTTCCCGGCTCTTCTGTGTATTCGGTTCTGCTCATTCTGCATTGACGTGGGATTCCAGCACACGGCCGTTGCGTTCGCTGACCTGGATGCCGTTTCGCATATAAACACGGGTAACCCGCTCTGAGATCAGGCTGAGAATCTCATAGGGAATGGT
>JAFYGX010000146.1 GCA_017543025.1 Solobacterium sp. | reverse complement strand
GCATTCCGCTGAATACGGAAGGAACGGAAGAAGCGTTCGGCATGGTCAATGATCCTATGATGAACGAATATCTCGAAACCGGATGCGTTTCTGACCGGAAGAAGATACAGGCTGTAATGAACCGGGAATGTTTTCCGGTGCTGTTTGGCTCTGCATTGAAGGAACAGGGGATTGAAGAACTGCTGGATGCGATCGCATTTTATACGGAACCGCGTCCGTTTCCCGAAACCTTCGGCGCAAGAGTATTCAAAATCACCAACGGAGCTGAAGGACACCTGGCCCATGTACGTGTCACCGGCGGCACACTGTATGCAAGACAGAAGCTGACGGAAACGGAAAAAGCAGACCGCATAGCGATGCGGGAAGGGGCACAGCTGGTTACGGTAAATGAAGCGCCGGCCGGCGCAATTGCGGTGATTTACGGTACGAAACATCTGGAAGCCGGGCAGGGGCTCGGATTTGAACGCGATCAGAAGCCGCCGATCATCGAACCCTGTCTTACCTATACGCTCAATACCGGGCGCGCAGGTGATATGCGGATTCTGTATGAGACTGTCCGCAGGCTGGCGGAAGAAGATCCGATGCTGGAACTCTCCTATGAAGAGGAAGACGGGGAGCTTTCCGTCAGTGTGATGGGCGAGATGCAGAAGGAGATTCTGCGTCATCGCATCATGGAAATGAGCGGACTTGAAGTGACCTTCGGGCAGGGGAAAATCGTATACCGGGAAACGATCCGAGAGACCGTTCATGGCTGCGGGCATTTTGAACCGCTTCGCCATTATGCGGAAGTGCATGTCCGGCTGGAGCCGGCAGAACGAAACAGCGGGATTGAAGTGGTCAGTGAATGTTCATTTGATGCGCTGGCTGCACACTGGCAGACATCGATTCTGCAGGCGCTGCGGACAATTCCGCACAAAGGCGTGCTGACGGGAGCGCTGCTGAGTGATGTGAAGATCGTTCTGACAGCCGGAAAAGGACATCTCAAGCATACCGAAGGCGGCGATCTTCGCAATGCGGCAAGAAGAGCGGTGCGCCAGGCGCTGATGAAAGCAGATTCCGTGCTGCTTGAGCCGTACTGCAGATATGAGATTGACCTTTCTTCCGAATATCTCAGTCATGCGCTTTATGATCTGGAGGTAAGAGGTGCTTCCGTTACGGTCAGCGAGACAGCTTCCGGTATGAAGATCAGCGGAAGCGGCCCGCTGCGAACAATGATGAACTGCCAGTCGGATGTAACGGCCTATACAAGAGGAACCGGGCGATGCATTCTGCAGCCATGCGGGTATGAAGAAAGCAGGGATGCGGAAGCACTCATTGTACAATCCGGATATGATCCGCTTCAGGATCTGCGCAATCCGCCAGGGTCGGTATTCTGTTCCCATGGCAGTGCATTCTCTGTATCGTGGGAAGAATCGGATGCGTTCATGAGCATTCCGCCTTACGAGAGTGCTGCGGAATCTTCTTATTCCCATCGTACATATCATGTCGGGGAAGACGAGCTGCAGGCGATCATTGCATCGGAGTCCGGGCAGAACCGAAGACCCGATAAACCGAAGAAGGTGGTGGAAGAACCGAAGGCGTGGAAGGGAAAGACAGCGCCCATCCTGCCTGGATGTATGATTATTGACGGATATAATCTGCTTTATGAAAGCGGATTTGACGAATCGGATATCACCTCTGCGCGGGAACATTTGATCGATGAGGTTGCCGCATATCAGGGGTTCAGAGGAGAGCGGATGATTGTCGTATTTGACGGATACCGGCAGAAGGGAAATATCGGTACCTCCTATAAAACCGGCGGGCTGGAAGTGGTTTATACGAAAACCGGACAGACGGCAGATGCCTATATTGAAAAGCTGGTATACGACCTTTCGGGCCGCTATACGGTTACGGTAGCGACCAGCGATGCGCTGGTTCAGAACGCCGCATTTGCCAACGGAGCCATGCGGATGAGTTCGCGGATGCTGAAGAAAGAGATGGAAGACGCAAAAAAGTGTTTTGCCGGGTGAAAAACAGGTATAATTACAATGTTTTGTGACCCGTCTGCAGATGGGTAAGCCAGACTGCAGAACATTCATTTTCAGGAGATTTATGGTTAAAGATTATTTTACATTTGAAACGATTCGTGACCGGAACGGAGATGTGATCTGCTATCACGTCACTGCGATCGGCACGATTGAGAAGGACGGGGAAACCCGGATGCGTACGGATCTGGGCGGATCCGGCGACAAGAAAATGGCATTCGGAAAGCTCACTGTCCGCGGAAGAGACCGGATTATTTCTCTTCTGCTGCGGGAGACCGGAAGCCGGATTCACTGGCGTTCGGAAGATGATCAGGGCCCTTACTGCATCATCAGTTTTGCGGCAAGGGAGAAGCATGCGGAAGAGATCTACAATCTGAATGAAGGAGACCGCGTGCTGCTGGTTGGTCGGGTATATCTGCGGCAGCCGGCACCGGGCTATGAAGACCGTCTTCCGGAGCTGAGCATTACGGTGAGCAGTTCGTTCCTGCTCGGCAGAAGACGCCGTCCGCAGACGATGACAAGTTCGATCGTACCGCAGAAAAAGGGCGGTGCCGTATATGCGGAACCATTCCGTCTTTCGGAAGAGGACCCGGCAGACTTCAGCGAGAAACAGGATGATGAATACAGTTCTTCCTTCATGTCGATAGAACCGATGAGACGGACATGGAGGAGGATTCTGCAGCAGATACTTCAGAATACAAAGGAGAAGCTGAATGAGACGAGCAGGAATTCTGATGCCGATTTTTTCGCTGGCATCGCCGTATGGAATCGGAACATTTTCGAAAGAAGCCTATGAGTTTATTGATTTTCTGAAAGAGGCCGGGCAGTCCTGCTGGCAGATTCTGCCGATCGGCCCTACCGGATACGGCGATTCGCCGTATTCCTCGACATCCACATTTGCGGGAAATCCGTATCTGATCGATCCGGTGCAGCTTTCGGAAGAAGGGCTGCTGCTGGGAGTGGATCTTGCGGAGTATCCTGTCAGTAAGGATAAGACAAAAGTGGATTACGGAAATCTGTTTCCGCACCGTTACCTGCTTCTGAAGAAAGCCTATGACCGCTTTGTGGAAAAAGGCGGACTGACGGATGAAGCGTATAATGCATTCAAGGATAAGGAAGCTTACTGGCTGGATGACTATGCTCTGTTCATGTCAATCAAGCACCGGGAAGAAGGCCGCTGCTGGCTGGACTGGCCGAAGGAGCTTCGCAGCCGGGACGAAGAGGCGATCATGAAAGCCCGCAAGGAGCTTGATGAAATGATTGAATTCTTCTGCTTCATGCAGTATGAATTTGCGAAGCAGTGGAAGAAGCTTCATGCATATGCAACGGAAAAAGGCATTGAGCTGATCGGGGATATTCCGTTCTTTGTCTCGCTGGACAGCTGTGATGTATGGAGTCATCCGGAAGTATTTGAGATTGATGAAGAGCATAATGTGCGGGCGGTTGCCGGCACCGCAGACGGACAGATCTGGGGCAATCCGGTATATGACTGGAAGGCGCTGAAGGAAGATCATTACGCATGGTGGATTGCCCGGCTGCGCTACAGCCTGAAGTTCTACGATATTCTGCGGATTGACCATTTCAACGGATTCCTTTCCTGCTTTGCGGTTCCGTTCGGCGACAAGGATGTGAAGAACGGAAAACTGGAAAAAGGACCCGGCATGGACTTCTTCCAGGCGCTGAAAAAGGAACTCGGAGAGATCCGTCTGATTGCGGAAGATCTTGGCGTTGTGACGGAAGAGAGTCAGAAGCTTCTCAAAGATACGGGTATTCCGGGCATGAAAATCCTGCAGTTTGCATTCACCTCCTGGGACAGTATTTATATGCCGCATAAGCTGACGCCGCGTTCGGTTGTCTATACCGGAAATCATGACAATCCGACCCTGCGTACATGGGCAGAATCACTGAATGAAGGTTCGATCGGCTTTGCGAGAAAATATATCCGTTCATACAATACGGATTACAACGGATTTGTCTGGGATATGATCCGTGAGGCATATCATACGCCTTCTGATCTCTGCATCATTCCGATCGGAGATTATCTGTGTCTTGGCGAAGAAGGGCGGATCAACACGCCGGGAACGATCGGTGAGAACTGGAAATGGCGTCTGAAGCCGAATTTCCTTTCGAAGGAACTGGCTGCCGCGATCCGCGAAATCACTTCGACCTATTCACGTCTGCCGAGGCTCTGAGGCAGTGCGTATGGCAAGTCATCTTATCCGTTTCAAGTGCGCGCAATGCGGAAAGGAACATGAAGCCAGGATTTATGACGGCGTTGATGTTTCAAAAGAACCGCAGTTTCGCAGCAAAGTGATGGATGCATCGATCTTTGATTTTGTTTGTCCCTCCTGCGGTGCCGTTACCGGCATGCTGTATCCGTTTCTTTACCATGACCCGAAGAATCGGTTCATGGTGCAGCTGACAGATCGAAACAGTGAGAGCGATCCGTTTACCGCATTGTTTGACAGCGGAAATGAAAGCGATCAGGCGATGAAGCAGGTCGTGGAAGATATGAAATCCCGTTACCGCTTCCGTACTGTCGCAACCCCGAATGATCTGATGGAAAAGATTGCCGTTTTTGAAGCCGGTCTGGATGACCGGGTGCTTGAAGTGATCAAGCAGGGCGTGATGGCAGCCGATACCCAGGGAACCATTGTTCATCTCTACTTTGCGCCGACAGATCAGGGTCCGGTATTTCTGGTGGAAGATGCCGACGGGTTTCACCGGCACTTTGTGCTTGATCTGAAGCTTTATGAAGAGCTGTCTGCCGGATTGCAGTTTTCTGATTCAGAGACAAGGATCGACGAAGCCTGGGCACGAAATTATCTGAAGACAGAAGCGTAATCTTCCGGAAAGATTTCCGCTTTGTTCAGAGACTGTTCACTTGAATCCGATATATTCCGTATTGTCAGGAGGACACAGAAATGAAACTGACAGACAGAATAGTCGGATTTTTGCTTGCGGCTGCGATCACCTGCACCGCAATCGAATCTGCAGTCATGATGACAGGTGCAGAAGGAGCAGCACTGACCGCTTCAGCAGAAAGAGAATATTCCGTTATCCTGCACGAAGAAGAGCGGGCAGAGGGGATAGAAGAAGCTGGCGCAGAACAGAATCAAGATACAGAAGAAGAGATTGCTGTGACGGTGTAATTCCGTGCAGCAGAGTCAGAAGATGCAGAACGTGTGCATCAGCAGCTGATTTCCCATATTACCGGTGCCGCAAGCACTGGTATCATCAGTTTGATCAGCAGACAGATAAGGTCCTGAAAACCGGGGTGGAATCAGTGATTCCGAGCCGGCAAAAAACAGGGCTTTTTCATTTCATGCATCAGAGAGAATCCGAATATACATAACAGGATTCGTCAAAACGGAAATCAGTGCTACAATGAAGAGGAAGAATTGTTTTATTTGAATCAGCGGGGGTTTCTTTCTTCTTATGGCTATAAGAAATGCGTAAGGAGGAGTAATCATGTCTGATGAAGCGGAAAAGCAGTTCAAATTCTGCGATGATCTGATGTTCAGCAGCGTGCTTTCCGATGATCCTGTGCTTGTGAAGCAGATGCTTGAAACCATTCTGGGACATCCGATCGGAAATATCGTTACGATGAATGTTCAGGAGGTTCTGAATTATTCCCCTGATGCAAAGAGCGTGCAGCTGGATGTTTACTGTAAGGATGATCGGAGTACACTGTTCGATCTTGAAATGGAAAACCGGAAGAACAGAGAATCTCTGAAAAGCCTTCCGAAGCGTACCAGATACTACAGCAGTGTCAGCGATGCGCAGGAGTATCTCAGGGGAACCCGATATAGAGAAATCAAAGAGCAGTATGTCATCTTCATCTGTATGAGTGACCCGTTCCCTCCGCATTCCATGGCGAAGTATGAAGTGAAGCTCGAATGCAGAGACAGCCCGGAGGCAGCGGTACAGGATGAGGCAACGAGGATTTATCTGTTTTGTGGAGCGGAAAATCGGAATGTATCAGTTGAACTGGATCACCTTCTGAATTACATCGGCGGGAGAGAAGCACCCAGAACAGAACTGACAAAACGCATTGAGGAAAAGACAGAAATCCGGAATAAGGATCATAACTGGAGGAGAAAAGCAATGACGCTAGATGAAAAGATGAGAGAACTCGCGTTTGACGAGCGGTTGGAAGGCCGTGAAGAAGGTCGTGAAGAAGGTCGTGATGAGAAATGTAAAGAAATTGTCTTCGGGATGCTGGAAGACGGAAGATCAGAAGAAGAGATTATTTCGATTCTGAAAATGATTCCTTCGGAGACGATTTCTGCGCTGGTTGCGAAGTGGAACTCAGAGAAGTCGGTTTCCTGATACTGCTGTTCCTGTAGGGGGATGGAAAATGGTGACACTGGATGAAAAGATGAGAGAACTCGCATTTGACGAGCGGCTGGAAGGCCGTGAAGAAGGCCGTGACGAAAACCGTAGAGAAATTGTCTTCGGGATGCTGGAAGACGGAAGATCAGAAGAAGAAATCATTTCG
>JAFYGX010000145.1 GCA_017543025.1 Solobacterium sp. | reverse complement strand
CCCGGATAACTTTGTGATCTATGAAGAGCTGACGGCGGAATCCGGCAGGGTGATCGATATGCTGTTTGACGAACTTGATAACCGTATGCATATAGAGTTCTACGGCGATGAACGCTTTGAAGAAGGAAAACAGGAAGGAATTCAGGAAGGAAAACAGGAAGGTAAACTGGATCAGAAAAAATCAACGATCCGGAATATGCTGGAGGATCACTGTGATCCTGAAATGATCATGAAATACACTGACGCATCGATGGAGCTGATCGATGAGGTCAGAACAGAACTGCAGCGATGCCAATAAAACGCCCGGATTAATACGGGCGTTTGTTATGACTGCCTGCTGTATGAAGCTGTGAAGTTCAATGCTGATCCAGAAGATATGTCACAAAGGCAGCTGAACCCCGCGGCCGCTGTGCATTGGCGATGATTCCAAGAAATACTTCCCCATCCATGCCTGCGTTACGAAAGATCGGTGCGGAAGTAACATTGACACCATTGAGTACCTCTTCTGACTGATAAACATATTCATCCGCTTCATTGAGGCGATATTCAATCGCATTATCTTCCACAATCACTTCATTGGTTTCCGCAAATGGCTGTATCCGGCTGAGCCATTCCGCATCCTCTGCGGAAAGATCTTTGAGAAAGCCGCTCTGAGACATCAGGTCGTATGCTTCCCTGTTCATCAGGGCAACATCCATTTTTTTCGCGCTGATTGCCCCGAGAATCTTCATTTTTGAAGCATATGCATATTCATGATTCTCCTGCGAGGCATCTTCTGATATATAGAGTTCCCGGTAAACGGTCACCCCATACTGTTTCGGGTCCCGCTCCAGAGATTCAATGAATCCGTCTGTCAGTGTTCCATACAGATCATCGCCGATCGAAAGATTAATACACGCAAGATAGAGCACCTGCTCCTTTTTTGTCAGCTCCCTCACAGCAGTTGCCCCCAGCACCAGCAGGACTACCGCAGCAGTAAACAGCGGAAGCTTGTAATAGGTGAAGATATACTCTGCTTTTTCTTTCAGCGTCATCCGCCCAAACGCTTCTTTCAGTGATTCTTTTTCCTTCTTCATTCTTCTGCCGTCCCCTCCTCTTCCGGTTCCGCGTTCGGTGAACAGGCACACAGGCGGAGTACTCGGATCAGCAGATAGGATGACAGCAGAGCACACAGCCCCACACCGAAGATGATCATCGGCGTGAAAACCGCAACAACAAGGAAGAACATCGAAAAATAGATCACAAAAATCATGATCGAACAGAACAGATACCGGATGCCGATCAGAAAGCTGTTTTTCAGCATCTCCATATCTGTATTCGAAACATAGGCAGTCAATGGAAATACATACTCCATTACGATAACCCAGATAATTCCAAGCACGATGATCAGTGCAAGATTCAGCGTCCACAGCACAGCCGGAACGCCAGTGGAAGCTGCCCGCATCCGGGAGGTAATATAACCGTCTGTTCCAAGAACGATTCCCGCTCCCAGCATGATCAGCCAGAGTCTCGTGGCCTGCGCAAAATTATCTCTGAATGCACGGAAAAACTGCTTCGTCAGCTCACCGTCCCGGTCATCCGCAATCCGCAGCGTAACAGAATATAAGGCTGTGGTTGAAGCGCCGATCGTGATGACCGGCAGACTGCAGGCAAACCACATCGCATTCAGCATGCAGCTCTGACTTGCACGCAGCAGCACCTGACTGAATTTACTGTCATAAGAAAAGATACCCATTTCAGAATCTCCTTTTTTCAGTATTCCGTTGATTCCCTGAGAACAAGATCCGTCGCGGAATAAATGACCCGGTAATCCATCGACGGTTCATTGATCCGGGAAATCAGCAGGTGAAGGGCGGAAAACGCCATCACCTGGGTATGGATATGAACTGTGGAGAGCGCCGGATAGAAGATACGTGACTCATGGGAATCGTCAAATCCGAGAAACCGCACCTTATGCAGCAGACCGCGGTCCAGAGAGGCAAGATTCTGCATCGCATCGATCGCCACGAAATCATTGGCGCAGATGAATACATCCGGCATCTCTTTCAGAGAAACAATTTTCTCCCGGAACATATCCAGCTCATGATCTTCCGGACAGATCAGAAACCGGCTTTCAACCGGTACGTTGTTCATCAGCATTGCAAGCCGGAATGCACTGTATCGTTCATAGAACGAACGGCAATGCAGATAGTCGCCGATAAATCCGATCTTTGTCAGTCCGCGGTCCAGCATCATATTTACAAAGCGGGTAATCTCCGTCGTGTTGTCCATCAGCAGCACATCTGTCGCCAGCGGTGCCCCGTCCGGATTTGCCGGTCCGTCAACAAACAGCGTCGGCAGGTCCAGTGACGCGATCATACTGCTGTATCGCAGATCAAACAGTTCGAGACAGATCACGCCATGTGACTTTTCAATATTAAACGTCACCGGAAGCGTCAGATCCTTCAGATTCTCCTTACTGATGATGTGTGTTACCGGCGTAAATCCAACCGCTGTAATCTCCTTGTGGAATTTATCCAGAAACAGGGACGCAAAATGATTCCCTGCAAGATAGGTCGTAGTAAGAAGAGAAATTTCGCCGGAATAGCGGCGTTCTCCGGTCCCCGTCAAAGCTGATCCTTCCGCTCCGGCTGACAGCGACGCGACATAGGAAAACTGCTTATAGCCCATCTCTACCGCTTTCTGAAGAATTTTTTCTCTCGTCCCGTCTGCCAGCCCGTCTGAATTATTGATTGCTTTTGATACGGTATTCCGCGATATTCCAAGTGCATCTGCGATATCCTGAATCGTCACTCTTTTATTCATTGAAATGATTCCTTTTCTGATTTGAATATAACATCGAATCGTGCATATGACAAATCAGAAGCATTTGTCATATGAACAAATCTTCTGCTTTTGCATATCTATAAATAAGGATTGTGAAAATAAACGCCCGAAAATTTTCATTTGCACATTTTCATTGTGCATATGCATCTTTTTATATTGACCGTGCCTCCTTCGCAGTGCTAGTATTGGATTGTCACAAAACCGCTGAGTGGGCAAATGCACTATCGGCCGTAGGTGCAGGCCCGCCGGCGATACGAAAGGAGGATTTCAATGGGTAATTCATCGGGCAAAGCCGGCTCACAGGCCGCTTCGCCTTCCAAGATGCATAATACGTGGATCTATATGAAACAGCACTGGCAGCTGTACGTTCTGTTCATGATGCCGGCATTCATTCTGACGATCGTATTCAGGTATCTTCCGATGGGCGGTATTCTGATCGCATTTACGGAATACAACCCGATCCGGGGTATCCTGGGAAGTGAATGGGTCGGCATGGCGCACTTCGCACGGTTCCTGTCATCCCCGGACTTCATGAGCTATCTGATGAACACGCTGAAGCTGAGCGTATTCGGATTGCTGTGGGGATTCCCGGTACCTATTCTGCTTGCCTTCCTGCTGAACCGTATTCTCAGCACAAAGACAAAGCAGAAGATTCAGCTCGTGCTCTACATGCCGAACTTCATCTCTGTCATCGTCCTCTGCGGTATTGTCCGTATCCTTCTGTCTCCGACAGGTCTGGTTAACTCCCTGCTCGGAACAGATCTGAACTTCATGACAATGCCTTCCGCATTCCGTACGATTTACATCGCATCCGGAATCTGGCAGGGCGCAGGATGGGCTTCGATCATCTACACCGCGGCTCTCTCAAACGCTTCCAAAGAGCTGAAGGAAGCAGCTGTTATTGACGGAGCCAACATCATTCAGCAGATCAAAGCGGTCGAATGGCCTGCGATCAAGGATACGGTTCTGATCCAGTTCATCATGTCCGTCGGAAACATTATGAGCATCGGTTTCGAAAAAGCCTATGCACTTCAGACAGACCTGAACCTGTCCACGTCGGAAATCATTTCCACATACGTGTATAAGAAAGGTCTTCTCGACGGCGACTACGGATTCTCTACCGCAGTCGGCCTGTTCAACACCGTAATCAACGTCATTCTGCTGATCTCCATGAACAAGATCGTAGAAAAAATGAACGATGGCAGGGGAATCTGAGGAGAATGCGCATGAGTACAAAAAAGAAAAGTGAATTTTCCAAATATCCCATCGAGGACAAAGTCATCCTCACGATCGGATACATCCTGCTCGGTCTGTTCGTTATCGCGATCATCCTGCCGATGGTTTACATCATCCTGGCATCCTTCATTGATCCGATCACGCTGCAGAACTCCGGCGTTACCTTCGATTTCTCCAAATGGACGCTGACCGCTTACGAGCGCGTTATGTCCAACAAGCAGATCTGGGTCGGTTTCAAAAACGCGCTGATCTACTCTGTACTGTTCACCATCCTCTCCGTTGTTGTCACACTGCTTGCGGCTTATCCGATGTCGCGCGATGACTTCAAAGGAAAGAAGTTCTTCAACACGCTGTTTGTGATCACCATGTTCTTCGGCGGAGGTCTCATTCCGACCTACCTGCTGATCTCAAATCTCGGCATGCTGGATACGATCTGGGCGATTCTGCTTCCCGGATGCTTCAGCGTATGGAACATGATTATCGCACGCACGTACTACCAGGGCATCCCGAAAGATCTGCAGGAAGCTGCCGAAATCGACGGTGCCAACGAAATGGTCTACTTCTTCAAAGTGCTTCTTCCGGTCTGCACGCCGATCATCGCAACGATCGCAATGTGGCAGTTTGTCGGAATGTGGAACAGCTATTTCGACGCAATGATTTACCTCAACAGCGCTTCCAAACAGCCGCTGCAGCTTGTTCTCCGCTCGATTCTCATTCAGAATCAGCCGGAACCGGGAATGGTCTCCGACATGCAGAGCACAGCTGAGCGCGCCCGTCTCGCGGAGCTTCTCAAATACGCAACAATCATCATCTCAAGCCTTCCACTCATGGTTATGTATCCGTTCTTCCAGAAATACTTCGACAACGGAATCATGGCCGGCGCAATCAAAGGCTGAACATACAGCGCAACACATAAAAGCCATATAGGAGAAAGAACATCTATGAATTCAATCACAATGAAGCGGCTCGTGACAGCCGCTCTCGCCCTCAGCATGTCCTCCGCTCTGCTTGCCGGATGCGGATCCAAAGGCTCCGGCACCACCGCAACCGGCGGAACCGCAGCGGTTCAGGAAGTTGACGCAGAATCGCTGAAATTCCCGCTTGCGGAAAAAGCAACCCTCAAAGGCCTGACAAATTACCCGGCTGGCTCTGAATCCGAGCCGAACAACCGTACGATCTTCAAGCGTCTCGAGGAAAAGACAAACGTCCATGTAGACTGGAAAACCATTCAGTCCGACCAGTGGGGCGACAAGATCGCACTTGAAATGGCAAACGTCAACACGCTGCCTGACTTCATCTTCAACGCCGGCTTCAGTGACACGGATCTGATGAAGTATGCCAAACAGGGTGTTATCATCAATGTCGAAGAATACATTGACAAATATATGCCGAACCTGCAGAAAGTATTCGAGCAGGCTCCGGAATACCGTACAATGTGCACCGACGCGGACGGACACATCTGGGCTCTGCCGTGGATCGAACAGCTCGGTTATGAAAAGACTGCAATCCAGACCGTCGACAACATGAGCTTCATCAACAAGGACTGGCTTGACTTCCTCGGCCTTGAAATGCCGACGACAACAGACGAATTCGAAAAAGTCCTGATCGCATTCCGCGACAACGCAGCTGACATCAAGAAAGAATTCGGCATTGACGGCGACATCATCCCGATGGCCTGCATCATGAATGACGGCGACCAGGATGCCGCAATCCTCATCAACGGTTTCGGCGAAGGAATCGGTGATATGGACAAAGGAAGACATATCGCAGTCAACAATGACAAGCAGGTTGTCTGCACCGCATCACAGGAAGGCTTCAAGAAGGGTCTCGAATGGCTCCACAAGCTGTACGATGAAGGACTCATCGATCCGGAAGCCTTCACACAGGAATGGTCCACTTATGTTGCCAAGGGCAAATCCGGCCGTTATGGTGTATGCTTCTCCTGGGATGTCGCAAACATCGCTCAGGTCAGCATGGACGATCTGATTGCCGGCAAGAGATGGGTACCGCTGCCTGCTCTTACAGCAGATGTCAGAAACATCACTCCGCAGAACGGCTCCTTTACCTCCGGTTTCGACCGCGGACGCTGCGTCATTACGGCTGTTGCGAAGAACCCGGCGCTCGTATGCGCATGGCTCGACCAGATGTATGATCCGTTCCAGTCCCCGCAGAACAACTGGGGCACCTATGGGGAAGACGATGACTTCGATATCTTCGTGCTCGGCAAGAACGCAAACGGCGAAGACATGCTGAAGCACGCTCCGCTCGGTGACGCTTCTCCGGTTGAAGTACGTGAAGCAGAGTGCGTCGGCGGCCCGCTGGCAATTCTCGACTCCTACTACGATGTTTATGTAACATGCCCGGATGATGCGCAGTACCGTCTCAACTGGATCAAGGACATCTACACACCGGATATGAACACCAAGTATGTGTTCCCGAATGTCCTGATGACAACCGAAGACACCAAGGAAGTATCCAATCTCCAGGCTGACATCACCAAATGCATCAACACCGCGAAGTCTGACTGGGTCATGAATGGATTCACAGATGCGGACTGGGATCAGCTCCAGAAAGATCTCGACGCATATGGCCTGCCCAAACTGCTCGCAATCTATCAGAAATATCTCGACGAATACTATAAGTAATACAAGATAAGATATCCGCTCCTCAGGGGGCGGATATCTCATCATTTCAGAACGGAGGAACCATGATAAGTCAGGCACTTGCGGACGCAAGAACATATGAGGAAGAAAAAGGGAATCAGATCCCGAAGGAACAGAGACCTCTGTTTCACCTTACCCCTTTCGTCGGGTGGATGAATGATCCGAACGGATTCTCCGTTTACAACGGGATGTACCATCTATTCTATCAGTATTATCCCTTCGAAAAAAAGTGGGGCCCGATGCACTGGGGGCATGCGGTCAGTAAAGACCTGCTTCACTGGGATTATCTGCCTGCTGTCATGGCTCCGGATATTACCGAAGACACCAGCGGCTGCTTCTCGGGAGGTGCGGTTGAACTGGAAGACGGCAAGCATCTTCTGATTTACACCGGTGTCGGCCCGATGAAAGACGGCATTGCCGTTCAGACACAGTGTCTTGCGATCAGTGAAAACGGAAGAGATTATGTCAAATATGCAGGCAACCCTGTCATCGATCACACATCGCTTCCGGATGGCGGAAACGGATATGATTTCCGTGATCCGAAAATCTGGAAAGAAGCAGACGGCTCCTATACCTGCGTGACCGTCGAAAAGAAAACCGACGGAAACGGACGGGTCGTGCGCTTTTCAAGTCCGGACGGATACCGCTGGTCCTGCCTTGGCGTTCTGGCCGAAAATGACGGGACATTCGGTAAGATGTGGGAGTGTCCTGATTTCTTCCCGCTTGACGGGACTTATGTACTGATGGCCAGTCCGATGGATATGGAAAAAAACGACCGCTATTACAGCGGCAACGGCAATCTCTGTCTGACTGGAGACTTCGATGAAGCATCCGGAACATTTATTCCGCATACCGATCAGCCGGTTGACTGCGGCATTGATTTCTATGCCACCCAGTCGATCTGCACTGAAGACGGCAGACGCATCATGCTTGCCTGGATGCAGAACTGGGACACGATCACATTCACCGGTGAATCCCTTGACTGGATGGGGCAGATCACTGTTCCAAGAGAGCTTCATATTTCTGACGGAGTTCTGATTCAGACGCCAATCAGAGAACTCGAAACCCTCCGGCATGACCCAGTTCATTATGAACAGGTTCTCAGCGGCGATATGACGCTTCCCGGCATTCAGGGAAGAACAATCGACCTGCTGATTGAGCTGAGGCCGGATGAAACCGATCTGAAGACCTTCGAAATCCGGTTTGCGGAAGACGGAAAACATTACACATCTCTGAAATACCGGCCGGATGAGAAAACGCTCACCTTTGACCGTTCCAGCTCCGGCACAACACGCAATCTTGCCCACATCCGCAGCTGTCATACCGAGCCGGTAAAGGGAGTTCTGTCCCTCCGCATCCTGCTGGACCGCTTCAGCTGTGAAGTATTCATTAACGGCGGAAGACAGGTGATGAGCCATGTCCTGTACACAGAGACTGCTGCGGAAGGAATCTCCTTCCATGTCAACGGATGTGTACCGGCAGAGATCACAAAGTACGACTTGTCCTCCCAGGATTGAACCATCCGCTCACATTCTCCCGAGTCTTCCGCATACCCTCCTTGACCGGCTGATCCCGGTGTACTGTTCCGTTCATGCGGAAGACTCAATATGTGTATTCATAAGAAAAAGACTGCTCAGAGTCTTTTTCTTTTTTCAGCAGATCGGATCGTTAATCCTGAATGTTGTAATACTCCTCCATCGTCAGGCCGCTTTCATGAATCTTCGCAGCTTCTTCCAGACCGACATAGCGATAATGCCACGGGCTGTAAGCGATATTGGTAATGGACTGCTTCCCTTCCGGATAACGCTCAATATATCCGTACTTATAGGAGTTTTCTTTCAGCCATGCGTAATCTGCATACTGTGTAAAGCAGTAGGCAAGCTCACAGGCGCCATTCCAGCAGCCAAGGTCAGCCGCAAGGCCGAGCTGATGTTCACTGGCACCAGGATGATCATCGACGACGCTCGCATAATATGAGCCGCGTATCTGCGTATAGTAGCTGAACAGATCAGCCTGTTCCCGATAGGAACGATAGCCGCTGACAAGCTTCAGATAGATTCTGTCATCAATCGCCGCCTTGAACATCTCTTCCAGCTTCTGCGCTGCCTCTTCTCTTAACTGCTGCGGTTTCGCAACATGCACACTGACATTGCGCAGGTCGGCAGGCACATAGTTTTCCGAAATCATATGACTCTGAGAGATATAACGGTTGATCGAATCATCTGTCAGAAGATCTACCATCACCGGTTCAGGTGTCGGCTCCGGTGTTGGTTCAGGCGTCGGCTCCGGTGTTTCAATCACCTCCGGAGTAGGCGTCGGCTTTGGTTTGCTTTTAAACGTGCAGCTCTTCATATTGAGCACAATCAGCCCTATCAGAATCGCAACACAAAGGACAACGACCGCTATAATCTTTCCTTTAAACTGTTTGTAGATATCCATAACGTCTCTATTTTACAACGTCACTGCCGGAAAAGAAATTGATTCCGAACTGTTTTCAGCACTTGCGTTCCGCTTATTTCAGACACCGCAGACTCCTGAACCATAGCCGCCGCAATCATGCGCACCACGCAAGTCATCCATGCCGGTCATCAGTGAATATGATCAGAACATCAGTTCTTCACAGTTCCATTTTTCACCTCATTTTCTGCTCTTCTGCCGCCGCGGTCTGCTTCTTCTGATTTTGCAGCGATTCTGCAGGATTCCTGTTACTTTCCTTTATAATTTTACAGGAGGCATTGTTATGGATTTTGATCTTTCAAAACGGTACTGCTATTATTTCAGGCAGCTTTCTCTCATCCCGCGCGGATCCAGGAACGAAAAGGCCGCAAGTGATTATATCTGCAGCGTTGCAGAAGCACTCGGATTACCTTATAAACAGGATCACGTATATAACGTTATCGTAGACAAGCCGGCGTCCGACGGTTATGAAAACAGCGATCCGATCATCCTGCAGGCGCATATTGACATGGTATGCGAAAAGGAACGCGGCATCGATCATGACTTTGAACGCGATCCGATCGAACTGATCTGTGAAGACGGATGGCTGAAAGCACGCGGCACAACACTCGGAGCGGATGACGGAGCCGGAGCCGCATATATGCTGGCAATCCTGGAAGATTCTTCCATTGCCCATCCGCCTCTGGAATGCATCTTTACCGTGCAGGAAGAGATCGGCCTGCTCGGCGCGGCAGAGCTTCATCCGGAAGACCTTCACGGTCACCGGTACATCTCCCTTGACGGTTCCGGCGTCGGTACAACCGAGGTCGCCTGTGCCGGAGCAGTCACTGCCCGGATTTCTCAGAAAGTGAAAGACATTCCCTCGTCCCTTCCGCTTTATGAGCTCTCCGTCAGTGGCCTGCTTGGCGGTCACTCCGGCGGAAAAATACACATGGAGCGGGGAAACGCAAATATCATCGCAGGCAGAATTCTGAAGGAAGCTCAGCTTGCCGGATTGAATGTGACCCTTTCCTCCCTGCAGGGCGGATCAAAGGAAAATGCAATCGCCCGCGAAGCACAGTTCCGGTTTGTTTCTGACGCCTCTGAGCAGGCTCTGAAAAAACAGATCGAAACAAGCACAGCAGAGATTACAGCAGAATACCGCTACAGTGAACCGGACCTTACGATCACAGTTCACGAAATAAATGAACCGGCATCTTCCTTTTCGCAGGATATATCTGACCGCCTGCTCAATTATCTGTTTCTGACGCCCGACGGCTTTCTGCACCGCTCTGTAGTCATCCGTGATCTGACTACAGCTTCCCTGAATCTCGGCATTGTCAGCCGGCATGAAGACACCGTTGAATTCACGGCTATGATCAGAGCGGCCGACGACAGCCAGCGCAGACATATCGGCGAAATGCTCGGTACACTTGCAGATATGCTCGGTATGGAAAAAGATATTCCGGAAGGTTATCCGGGATGGGCTTATGAAAAGGAATCCAGTCTCCGCAGGCTGATGAAGAAAGCGGTGGAATCCCGCGGATTTCGGTTTGAGGAATGCGCCACCCACGGAGGTCTCGAATGCGGCATCATCAAGGGTCTCGACCCGCAGATGGACATTATTACGTTAGGCCCGATTACCATGGACATCCACTCTCCGAAGGAACGGATGGATCTGAAATCGTTTGATGATGCATACGAAATTCTGCTGGATATTCTGCGGAACTGCCGGTGATTTTCCGAATACATTTCGTATATAACATTGGTCAGCCCGCAGGCGGAGTGACCGGTGCACAGGAGCTAACAGAACGATGAAAAACAAACTTGCAGAAAAACAGCTGAACAAGCGTACAAACCGGGCAAAAGAGATTCTCAGCGATCCGGATGAATCCAGACGGCTGCTTTCCAGAGCGGATGAAAAACTGAAGAAGGCAAGAAACCGTTCGGTTCTCTCGTCCGTCCCCGGCATGCTGGAAATGCTGAAAAGCTATACGCGCAAAGAATACAGCGCCGTTCCCCTCGGTACCATACTCGGTATCCTTGCGGCGGTCATTTACTTTGTTTCGCCAGTTGATATGATTCCGGATTTCATTCCGTTTTTAGGTCTGGTCGATGATGCGGGCGTGATCGCTTTCTGCATCAGTCTGTTTCAGTATGACCTGATCAATTATGAAGAATGGAAACAGAAAGCGGAACAGGCCGATGTGATTGAAGCAGAATACAGAGAACAGGACAGCGAACCCGAACTGCTCGAAGGTCCTGATCTGCCGGAAGACGGCATTTGCACAGGCAATTCTGAAGACGACCCGAACCCTTAAGCTGCGGTCTGCAGACGGTTGCCGATCGTTCAGCATATTATGATCCTGATTCATCTCGCAGCGTCATGAACCAGGATTTCTTTTTAAGGAGAATGCATGGGAAAACAGAGGTCTGTAAAGAACTCCCGCAGGAAGAAGCGCAGTTTTCAGGCAGCTGCGGACAATCTTCTGATCACGCTTTTCTCGGTCTTCATGACCGGGGTTTTTGTGTTGGGCGTAATCAGTTTTTTTCGGGTGCCTCCGCTCGCGAAGAAGGAAGCGGCTGAAATCGAGGAAACGCTTCGCAGACAGCAGGAAGAGGCAGAGAGGCTGCGGAAACAGAAAGAAAAAGAACTGGCAGAAAAACGGGCAGCAGAAGAAAAAGAAGCAGACTATCAGCGACGCGTCAGTGAGGAACTGGAAGCGAATCCTCTGCTCGGAAAATACAGTGACGCCAGTGAACTTCACATCACCGGAATCGGCGATTCCGTGATGCTGGGGGCAGTTTCTCAGCTGTATGAGACATTTCCGGAAGGCGTCTTTGACGCTGTATTCGGCCGGACGATCTACGATGGCAAAAATGTGCTGATTCAGATGGAACAGAACGGAACCCTGGGGGATGTGGTGCTGTTCTCTCTCGGCACAAACTCCTATATCGAAGAGAGCGATATCGAAGAACTGATCGAACACTGCGGCTCAAGGCCTTCCTTCTGGCTCAGCACCTATGGCGTATCAAATGATTCGAATCAGAAGATGGAACATGTGACCAGCCTCTATGACAACGCCTTTATGATTGACTGGAATTCCGAAGCGATCCGCCATCCTTCCTATATACTTGCGGACGGACTCCATCCGACAGAAGAAGGTGCGAAAGCCTACGCCGAACTGATCCGTTCAGTGATCAATGACTGTGTGCTGACTTCGAAGGTCACACGGGAAGGCGAATCATGACGCGGTCGGATTCCAGACAGAGAATCCATGGCCTCAACGGGCTTCGTACACTCGCACTGACCGGTGTACTGCTGTTTCATATGTTTCCCCGTACGGTTCCCGGAGGTTTTTTCGGCGTTATCCTGTTTTTTGTGATCAGCGGTTTTCTTACCGCCTATTCTTCTGTTCAATCCGGCAGAACCGCTGTGATTCCGTATTATCTGAAACGAATGAAACGCATTTATCCGGCTCTGATTCTGATGATTTTCATCACTGTGGAAGCCGTTGCGGTAACAGATCATTTCCGTCTGGCAAATACGCAGCCGGAAGTCCTCAGCATCCTGCTTGGATACAACAATTACTGGCAGATTCAGCAGCGGGCAGATTACTTTGCAAATCTTTCCTCAAACTCCCCGTTTACCCATCTCTGGTATATCGCCATACTGATTCAGTTTGAGCTGATCTGGCCATGGCTCTTCCGGCTCGCACGGAAACTCCATCGCGCAGACACCCTCCGGATCATGGCACTGCTTTCCCTCTTCCTTATGCCGGCGCTGTCGTTTGTCCCTTCCATTCCACAGACGGTACTCTATTACGGAACGTTCTGCCGCATTCACGCACTGCTGGCAGGGGCATATGCCGGCTGGAAAACTGCCATACAGAAACGGAACCATCATGTCAGAAACATCGTTTCCCTTCCATATTTTCTGTTTTATTTCATCCTTACTGCCGTGATCTGGTTCACCGTATCCGGTCAGAATCAGGCAATCTACCGCTTCGGCATGCCGGCATATGCAATCGCTTCTCTGATTGCGGTTGAACTCTGCGCAGATGCGAAAAATCCGCTCACTCCTCTGCTGGACCGCGGATTTACCGGTTTCTGCAGCACATACAGCTATGAAATCTACCTCTGGCAGTACCCGGTCTGCTCTGTCTTTGCGATTCTCGGGCTGAGCAGCGGGCCGCTCAACATTCTGATGCAGTTCTTCGTTTTGCTGATTCTCAGCGTATGGAGCCATCATTTTATCCGCCGGCTGTTTCCCTGATCACCCCTTCCCGCAGGAAAAACGCCCGAAGACAGGAATTGTCCCGGGCATTTCGTACAGGCTCTGCAGTCTGTCATATGTATCTGTTACGGATGATCCGTTCTTACTGCATGTCAGGAAAAAACCGATTTTCCTTTTACTGCTCCTGCAAACAGAATCCCCCCCAGCAATACTGCGGCAGAGAGGCCAGCCAGTATCAGATTTCCCTCATCTGAACCGGAAGCCGCTTCTTCTGTGACTGCTTCATTGTCCGCTTCTGCTTCAGGACGTTCCTGTTCTTCTGTTTCATCCATCCGTTCTGTCTGAATCTGTTCTTCCTGCTTCATCCCGTCCGGCGCACGCATCTGTCCGTCAGACCCAGCCGATGCGTCAGCTGCTGTTTCACTTTCCGGCAGCTGTTCTGATGGGATGTCCGTATTCTGCGTCCTCTCCGGGCGTTCACCCCGGTTCATTCCTTCCGGCCGTTCACTCATCTTCGGACGTTCGCCATCATCCGGCTTTTCGCCCATCTGCGGAAACTCACCGTCCCGCATCTGTGAGAAATCCGGCATCTGTCCGTCATTTGAATGCATGCCGCCTGGATTCATCCATCCCGTCATACTCTGCGTATTCCCACAAACAGTGCTCATTTCTTCTGCTGTTATGGTTTCTTCCGTTTCCCCGACCGACAGTGTATAGGTGTTTCCCAATACAAGCTCAGGGGTACTGATGATCACAGATGATAAGCTGCACTCCAGTGTTTCGGAAAGCAGTACATTACCGGAAGAATCCCGCAGGGCAATCAATGTGCCGGCATCCGCCAGTGATGCGAGATTGTACATGAAGGATACCTGCGTACCGGAGGAATCCGGAGCTTCTGCCATACTGCTGCTTCCGGCTGCCAGTACAATACCGCCGTTAATCACTGCAGTGCCGCCGCTTTCGCTGCCATAGTCTATTGCATTGTTGGAGCCGTTTCCTGAAAGCGAGATATGAATCTTTCCGCCCTCAATAATGACGCTTCCGTTTGAATCCAGGCCATCCGCATCCTGCGCGGTTTCATTGATGATGGTAACAGTTCCGCCGCTGATCCGGATATAGCATTCCTCTTCCGTCTCCTGCTCCGGTTCTTCCGGAATCGGCTCTGAAGACGGTGCCGTAAGCTGTTCCTGTGTGTTCTGGCTGCCATCCTGTTCCGTTTCCTGTGCATTCTGATCATTCATCATGGGTCCTTCATGGTTCATGCCCATCATACCGAAACTGCTTCCGTTCGCATTAATCCCATCATCCTGCGGGAAGATTGTAATATCTCCGCCGGCGATTTCGATTCGCTCAGCTTCGATTCCTTCATAGCAGTTCTCCACCGCAATCACACCATCGCTGATGCAGACTTCAGTATCTGAGTGAATACCGTCATCTCCGGCGCTGATCCGGAAACTTCCTCCATCCACCGTAATCGCTCCGGCAGATTTGATCGCATCATCTGCACTGGTAATGACAGCAGTACCTGACTCAACATATATGAAGCTGTCCGCTTCATCTGTCTGCAGTCCGTCATCCTCTGCATTGACTGTCAGTTCCGCTTTCCGGATACGAATACTGCTGTTGGCATGAATTCCATCTCCCTGAGCAGTGATCCGTATCACGCCGCCGGTGATTGCCAGATCATCATTTGCCTTGATTCCGTGCTTAAAGGATGCGCTGACATTCAGAATTCCGCTGCCCGCAATCGTCAGATCATCTCTTGCATAAATCGTCCCGTTATGTCCTTCTTCCACTGCTTCTTCGTTATACACTTCGCCGCTGGTCAGCGTATTCTCGCTTCCTTCAGCCAGAATGAGAAAAACTTTGTCTGCACGTTCAATCTGCAGGCATGCATCATCTGCGCAGGTAAGACTGACGCCATTGAATTCCAGCCAGACTTTGGAATACTCCTCTGCATCCACCACAATCCGATACCGGTCTGAAGTTCCGCTGATGGAATAATACCCGCTGCGTACGATCCGGACTTCATCATCCCAGACATATGCACCGGAGCCGGATACAGATGCAGAGTTTTCTTCCAGCGTTATCTTCACGGAGTCTGAAAAATCAATCGCTGATGCGTTCAGGTCATTTGAGGTAAAGTATTCCGTTGCCTCATAGCCTTCCGCATCGCCATTGACTGTTTTCACAATGCCGAGCTTTTCACCGTTCATAAACAGAACCGTGATCACCAGGGCAAGCAGGATACCGGCAACGCAGATCTGATCAATATGCTTATGCGCTGACATATCCGTCCTCACCCCATGTAATCACCGTTATAGCTTACCAATACCGCGCTGTTTACACCTTCTGTTTCAGAAAGCGCATTGATGAACGACGTATCATCATTTCTGACTCTGATTTCACAGGTCAGCTCAATGAAATCTCTGCGTACTGTTTTGGATTTGACAGCCATTTTTTCCACTGCTTTTTTCAGCAGCGAAACCGCATTTTTTTCCGCTTCCTGACTGCCGCACTGCAGCACGACGATATACGGCGTATGATCCGTTCCTTTATTGACAAACAGAATCAGTACAATTCCGATGATGACGCTGCCGATCACTGCCAGCGGGATCATTCCCGCCGCAAGCACAATGCCGGCGCCGATCGCCCAGAACAGAAAGGCGATATCCAGTGGTTCCTTGATTGCGGTGCGAAACCGGACAATCGAAAGCGCACCGACCATGCCCAGCGATAATACAACATTGCTGGTAACCGCAAGAATCACAAGTGTAGAAATCATTGTCAGTGCGATCAGCGTAACGCCGAAGCTTGTCGAAAACATCACGCCTGCATAGGTCTTTTTATACACGAAGTAAATGAAGAGTCCAAGCAGAAACGACAGTCCCAGCGCAAGAAACATATCGAAGATTGAAACACTCATAACGTTTTCCAGAAAACCCGATTTGAATACATCTGTGAATGACATAATTTATATCTCCTTATCTGTAATCAGTCATACATACGGCATTGCGCATATTTGGAAAATGCGGTCACTCTTCTTCCCGGCTGCTGTACGCAGTCACGGATAATCCCCGGCAGATATGCATCCCATTTCACTTCCAGCAGAATGCCGGAATCCGGAGCCGGTACCGTCACACAATCCGGATTCAGAAAGTCTGCGGAACGCAGTCCGGTCCGGATATCATAATCAAATGTGACCCGTACATTCCCCGGCCCGTAGATATAGGGCTCCCGGGTGTAGTCCACGATCACCTGCGGACGCAGCCCCTGATACTGCATTTTCAGGTACAGCTCATGAATCAGAGGCTGATCGGAATCCTTCATCCATTCAATGTCATGATCAACGATCTTCTGTGCCTGCTCTGCATTGAGATGAGCGCTGTATTTTGTGCCAAGACCGGAAACCCTGCTTTTCTTTTCCAGATGGATGACGGATGGATCAAAGTTGTAATATCGGATCCGGAACTTTTCTCTCCGGTTCACTCCGTCAATTTTCTCTCGCAGCGCCTTGTCATAGATATTGTCAAAATACAGACTCCGGATCTGATATTTCCCTTCCTTCACATGCGGATCCGGCGTCATGACTGCACACAGTCTCTGCCGTATCGCAAGCAGATCAGACCAGGTGATTTCATGTTTCCATTCATGTCGGTAATGTTCCATAAGTCCCTCATTTCAACGGTTTTCAATTTACCTTCCCTGTGTGAAGAATTTCTGAACAGAACCGGAAGAATTCCTGAAAAGCGCAAAAAAAGCCAGTCGGTTTATCCGATTGGCTCTTCATTGCATCGCTGCAGACTGCGGAATTCTCAGAACACCTTATCCCAGTGTGCTCTGACAAATGTCTTGCATGCCGCAAGATCCGGTGTAACGCCGCCCTTTGCCCAGCTTGCGGAATAGGACGCCCAGTTTGCCTCAAGATTTGCCAGCGCACCTTCAAGATCAAGTCCCCATGAATTCTTGCAGGTACGGATGAATGTGTTGACCGCTTCAACAGGAATCGTATTCGGGTTCTGTGCTGCTCCTCCGTTCACTTTGGAAAGTTCACTCATATTAAGTTCTGCCATTTCTGTTCTCCTCTTTTCTTTTCATATTTATTTACGTTTCTGTTTTCCGGATTCCATGCGCAGAAGTTGATTCCTTTTTAGAGCTTCTGATCAGCCGGTTCTGAGGGTCATTTCCGTCAGAAGAGAAAAGGAAGGAATGTGTTTTCCTTCCTTACTGATATCTGATGGAATCAGGCCTTGCACACAGGAACGATCCAGTGTTTGGTATCCTTGATCTTTCCCCACTGGATACCGGTCATGGTATCGTAGAGCTTCTGCGTCAGAGGGCCGATATCACCGTTTCCGATCATAACGGTATCCTTCTCATACTTCAGCTCTTTGACCGGGCTGACAACTGCGGCAGTTCCGGCCCCGAACACTTCTTCCAGTGTTCCGTCATGTCCGGCTTTCATGACATCTTCAATCGCAAGCTTGCCTTCAATCACTTCATAGCCCCAGTCTCTGCACAGCTCGATAATACTGCGGCGGGTAACCCCGGGCAGCACGGTTCCGGTGCAGGCTGCGGTATAAATCTTTCCGGCAATCTTGAAGAAGATATTCATGGATCCGACTTCCTCAACATACTTATGCTCGACGCCATCCAGCCAGAGCACCTGCGAATAGCCGAGTTCTTCCGCCAGTTCGCCGGACTTGATGGAAGCCGCGTAGTTTCCTCCGCACTTCGCAAATCCGGTAAGACCCGGCGCAGCACGGATGTACTCATCTTCTACATAGATGCGCACCGGTGCCAGACCAGTCGCATAATATGCGCCGGACGGCGAGAGAATGATGCAGAAGGTATAGCTGGAGCTTGCATGTACGCCAAGCTGCTCCATGGTCGCAAAGGCAAACGGGCGGATGTAGAGGGTTGCACCGTCTGTATGCGGCACCCAGTCCTTTTCCACTTCGACAAGCGTCTTTACTGCCTGAATGAAATCCTCTTCCGGAATCGTCGGAATGCAGAGACGTTCGCAGCTGTCCTGGAAGCGCGATGCGTTGCAGTCAGGGCGGAACAGCTGAATGGTATTATCCGCTGTCCGGTAAGCTTTCATACCTTCGAAAACTTCCTGTGCATAATGCAGAATCACACATCCCGGTGCGATACTGAACGGATGATACGGCTCGATCCGCGGATCATGCCAGCCGATCCCCTTGTCGTAATCCATCAGGAACATATGATCCGTAAAGATCTTTCCAAAGCCGAGCTTTGATTCATCCGTCGGCTTTTCTTTCAGTGTTTCAGCTTTTGTGATTTTGATATCCAGCATCTTCAGGCTCCTTCCTGCTTTTTATTTCATCACGGCGCCGTGATTTGCCCCGTCCACAAGACGTGCGTACCGGCCAAGCCATCCGGTTCGGATGTTTGGTTCCGGCTTAACAAGCGCCGCCTTGCGGGCTGCCAGCACCTCCTCGGATACCTTCAGGTTTACCGAAGCGTTCGGGATATCAATTTCAATGATATCGCCTTCTTCGACAAGCCCGATCGGACCGTCAGCGCACGCTTCCGGGCATACATGACCGATCGCAGCACCGCGACTTGCGCCGGAGAAACGCCCGTCTGTAATCAGGGCAACCGTCGTATCCAGCTTCATACCGGCAAGCGCCGATGTCGGGTTCAGCATCTCCCGCATACTGGGACCGCCTTTCGGCCCTTCGTAACGGATGACAACTACATCGCCCGGTACGATCTTTCCTTCATAGATTGATTTGATCGCATCATCTTCGCTGTTGAATACACGGGCAGGTCCGGAATGCTTCAGCATCTCCGGGGCGACTGCACTGCGTTTTACCACGCAGCCATCCGGTGCAAGATTTCCGAAGAGAATCTGCAGACCGCCGGTCTCACTGTACGGATTGTCAATCGGACGGATTGCCTTCTCATCAAGAATCCTGGCTCCGCGGATATTCTCACCCACAGTCTTTCCGGTCACCGTAAGACAATCCAGGTCCAGCAGACCCTTCTTGGCGAGCTCTGCCTGTACGGCAGGGATGCCGCCGGCTTCGTAGAGATCCGGCATATGCGTTGGTCCGGCCGGAGCCAGATGACAGAGATTCGGTGTCTTCGCACTGATCTCATTGAATACATTCAGATCAAGATCCAACCCGGCTTCCCTGGCAATGGCAAGCAGATGAAGCACGGTATTCGTACTGCAGCCAAGCGCCATATCGCAGGTCAGCGCATTGCGGATACTGCGCTCGTTGATGATATCGCGGGCTGTGATGCCCTGTTCCACCATCGCCATGATTGCCTTGCCGGCTTTACGTCCCAGCTGCAGACGTTTTGCATATACTGCCGGAATCGTTCCGTTTCCGGGAAGGGCGATTCCGATCGCCTCGCAGAGACAGTTCATACTGTTCGCAGTATACATTCCGCTGCAGGAGCCGCAGCCCGGGCAGCAGTTCTGCGTACATTCTTCCAGTTTGTCGTCATTGATCATGCCGGCTTTATATGCGCCGACCGCTTCAAACATCTTGGAAAGACTGACTTCCTGCCCGTCATATCTGCCCGCCAGCATCGGTCCGCCCGAGCAGACCACAGCGGGAATATCCATCCGGACAGCTGCCATCACCATACCCGGCACGATCTTATCGCAGTTCGGAATCAGGACTGCACCGTCAAACTGGTGCGCCATCACCATGGTTTCCGTACTGTCGGCAATCAGTTCCCGGCTCGCAAGGGAATATTTCATTCCGATATGGCCCATAGCGATGCCATCGCATACACCGATTGCCGGAACCATGAACGGCGTTCCGCCGGCTGCTTCGATGCCCATCTTGACCGCATCGGTCAGCTTATCGAGATTCATATGTCCCGGCACGATATCACTGTGAGCAGATACAACGGCGATCAGCGGTTTTTCGAGATCTTCCTTCGTATAGCCCATTGCATAGAACAGACTGCGGTTCGGTGCGCGTTCCGGGCCTTTTGTGACATTATCACTGCGCATTGGTATTCTCCTTCTCAGGTGCTTACTTCTTGAGCCAGCTCATCATACTGCGGAGCTCTGCACCGACCTTTTCAATCGGATGCTCTGCTTCCTTCTTGCGCATTGTAAGGAACTTCGCCTGACGGCCGCTGGACATCTCCTGCATGAATTCACTTGCGAAGGTGCCATCCTGAATTTCAGACAGAACCTTCTTCATTTCCTTTCTGGTCTCTTCTGTGATGAGACGCTTGCCGGTACGGTAATCACCATACTCTGCAGTATTGGAAATGGAATAGCGCATCAGTCCGAAGCCGCCTTTGTTGATGAGGTCAACAATGAGCTTCATCTCATGGCAGGTTTCAAAATATGCCATCTCCGGTGCATAGCCTGCTTCTACCAGCGTATCGAATCCGGCATGAATCAGTTCGCATACGCCGCCGCAGAGAACTGCCTGTTCGCCGAAGAGATCGGTCTCGGTTTCCTCACGGAAAGTTGTTTCCAGAATGCCTGCACGGCCTGCACCGATTCCGCATGCATAGGCAAGCGCGATTTCCTTCGCATTGCCGGTGTAATCCTGTTCAATACAGATCAGAGAAGGCACGCCCTGACCTTCGGTGTAAGTAGACCGGACAACATGTCCCGGGCCTTTTGGCGCAATCATGATGACATTGAGGTTCTTTGCCGGTTTGATGAACTGGAAATGAATGTTGAAGCCGTGGGCAAATGCGAGTGTATCGCCTTCCTTCATATGCGGAGCGACCATCTTGTTGTAGATGTCAGCAGCTCTTTCATCCGGTACAAGCATCATGACAACATCGCCTGCTTCCGCAGCGCTTTCAATATCCATGACTTTGAAGTTCGGATGTGTTTCCGCAAACTTTTCAGCCTTCTCCCAATGGCCGCTTCCTTTTCTCAGGCCGACAACGACATTAACGCCGCTCTCTGCGAGATTTTCCGAATGCGCATGTCCCTGTGAACCAAAACCGATCACAGCAACGGTTTTTCCGTCAAGTACGCCAAGGTTGCAGTCTGAATCATAATACTTTTTGATCGCCATATTTTTTCTCCTTCTTTTGCGATAGCTGTATGCGACAGCCTTTCTGTTATCTGAAGCTCTGTTTCACAGCGTTTGTCTTACGGCCTGCCGCAGGCTATGCATACGCTGTTTATGATACAACTTTTTCTTCTGTCATTGACCGCTGATGGAACGATTGTCATTCCCGGTTCAGTGCGGTAATGCCGGTCCGGCACATTTCCAGCACGTTGTAGTTTGCGAACATCTTGAGAAATCCGTCAATCTTTTCCGGCTTGCCGGTCAGCTCCATTACGAGGCTTCCCGGTGAGAGATCAATGATCTTTGCGTTATATACGCCTGCGATATCCCGCAGGGAAGGCAGCAGCAGCGGATCGCTCTCCACCTTGATCAGCAGCAGTTCCCGCTGCAGGCTGTTGGAATCCAGCAGGAATACATTCTTTACTTCTTCCAGCCGTTCGGTCTGCAGCAGCATCTGCTTCAGCGTGTTCTGGTCCGCATGGACGGTAATCGTGATCCGTGTAATACCTGGGTCAATCGTCTCACTTGCGGCAATCGAATCAATATTGAAGCTTCTCCGGTTAAAGAGGCTGGAAATCCGTGCCAGTACACCGTAATGGTTTTCAACCAGAATACTGATCACAGAACGCGGGTAATTCTTTTCTGCCATCTCACTCCGCCTCCTTTCCGTCTGCCAGGATGATGTCTTCAATGGTGGCTCCCGCCGGAATCATCGGAAGCACTTTTTCATCCTTGTCAATCACACATTCGATCCAGCACGGGCACTTCTGTGTCAGCGCATCCCGGAGCGCTGTCTCAAATTCCGCAGGCGTTTCACAGTGATAGCCTTTTGCGCCGAATCCTTCCGCAAGCTTAACGTAATTGGTCTTCCGTCCGGGATCCGTGGAAGAATACCGCTTTCCGTACAGCAGCGTCTGCCATTGCCGCACCATGCCGAGCACCCGGTTGTTGAAGATTACAGTGATAATGGGCAGGTCATAGCTTACCGCTGTCACCGCCTCATTGAGGTTCATATGAAAGCTGCCGTCACCGGTCAGATGAATGACCCGCTGATCTCTTCCGTGTGCGATCTGTGCTCCGATCGCTGCGCCATAGCCATAGCCCATCGTGCCAAGGCCGCCGCTGGTCAGGAAGTGACGCGGCCTGACGTTTTTCAGATACTGTGCAGACCACATCTGATGCTGGCCGACATCCGTTACATAGATACTGTCTTCGCCGGCAAGCTCAGAAACGGTTTCCAGAATCCAGTGCGGTTTGAGCACCGTATCGCTGTCATCCGGGGTGTAATCGTCATCTTTCCATTTCCGGATCATCTCCCGCCACTCCGGATGCACTGCCGGTTTCAGCGCCGCGCATATGGCGGTGAGCACATCCTTTGCGTCACCGACTACCGAGCAGTCTGCCTGCACATTCTTATCTACTTCACTGGCATCGATATCGACATGGATGATCGAAGCCTCTCTCGCAAATTTGCGCGGATTCAGCGCAACCCGGTCAGAAAATCTGGTTCCGACCGCCAGCACGACATCCGCACTGTCAATCGCCTTATTCGATGCATAGCATCCGTGCATGCCGATGAGACCGAGATTGCGGGGGTCTTCATCCGCCAGTGTTCCCTTGGCCATCAGCGTCCAGGTTGCCGGAATATCCGCCTTCTCCATGATCGCCGCCAGTTCTTCATTGGCGCCGGAAAGAATCACGCCGCCTCCGAAGTAGATAATCGGCCGCTGTGCTTCGTTCAGAAGATCCGCAGCCGTCTTTACCGCCGAAGGATCGAATTCCTTTTTCCGATCCGGGGTTACCGGTTCTTTCGGTGAGAATTCACAGTACGCTGCCGTAATGTCTTTCGGAATATCCACAAGCACCGGGCCCTTGCGTCCGCTCTGGGCAATCCGGAACGCATCCCGCATGATATCCGCAAGATCTTCGACATGGCGCACCGTATAGTTGTGCTTGGTAATCGGCATCGTGATTCCTTCAATATACGCTTCCTGAAACGAATCCTTGCCGAGCCCTGCCGTTCCTACGTTTCCGGTAAACGCCACCAGCGGAACCGAGTCCATATATGCCGTCGCAATTCCGGTCACAAGATTCGTGGCTCCGGGCCCGCTTGTCGCCAGCACCACGCCTGTCTTCCCGGTTGCCCGGGCATAACCGTCTGCCGCATGGCAGGCCCCCTGCTCATGTGCAGTCATATAATGGGTAATCCGGTCCTGATTTCTGTAGAGCTCATCATAAAGGTTCAGCACTGCTCCGCCCGGATAGCCGAACAGCGTATCAACTCCCTGTTCCGCGAGCACTTCCACAAAAATCTGGGAACCTGTGAGTTTCATTCAATGTCCTCCTTTGCGTTAGATATGCATGTATCAAGATGCCTGCCTCTGCAGAATTTTTACTGCAGCCGGCAGCAGATAGAATATACTTGTTTCTGATATGAGTTGAGGTAACGTCTATGAATCATCTTCAAACCCTTCATTCGCAGATGAGGGCGCTGGTCATCTTCCGCAGTCTGCTGGAAGACAGAACCATATCGCAGTTCGTTTCACTTCTCAATGCCGCAGACGAGGATGAATTCCTGAATGCATGTGCATCCTTTGAAGCATCCCTGTTTGAAACCGGAGATAACTGGAGCGAGTATCTTTCGCACGCAGTACTCTCCTGCGACAATCCCGCAGTCCGGCTTCAGGCGGCCGGCAGAACGAGTGATGTGATCGCGGATGCGCTTGAAAAGGAGCTTGCGGTACTGAACAGCGCCGCATCCGTCACACTTGATCAGTTCAGTTTTCCTGCAAAAGCGCTCTTTGCCGGCTGGAACACATCTGAATGCGATCTTGGCCCGGCTTATGTCCGCCGGCTGGAAGCGGTTACACGATGCGGTTACGGAATCTATGCCGACTATTATGTGTTCACATTTGATGAACACGGATTACAGCCGGTTCGCTATCCCGATCCGCAGCGGCTGTCCGAACTGCCCGGTTATGAAGCGGAGCGCAGGCGCGTCATTGCGAATGTGAATGCGCTGCTGGATAACCGGCCTGCCGTTAACGTTCTGCTCTATGGCGATGCCGGTACCGGCAAATCCAGCACCATTAAGGCCATTGTCAACGAATTCCACCACCGCGGCCTGCGGCTTGTCGAAGTCCGCCGGGATCAGCTGTTCCGGATTCCCGCACTTCTTGAGCAGCTTGCAGAGCAGCCTCTGAAGTTCATTCTCTTCATTGATGATCTGAGCTTCGCCGAAGGAGACGATAACTTCGCAGCGCTTAAAGCGATTCTGGAAGGAAGCGTTGCCCGTCAGGCTTCCAATACGATCATCGCCGCAACCTCCAACCGCCGCCATCTGGTACGGGAGAAGGCGTCTGACCGGTTTTCCGATGACCTGCACGAGAACGACACCCGCCAGGAAATCCTGTCGCTGTCTGCCCGCTTCGGTCTCATTATCACGTTCCAGAAACCGGATAAGGACCGCTACCTTCATATCATTCACGAACTGGCGAAACGGTACGGGGTCTTTGAAGATCCGCAGCTTCTGGAAGAACGTGCGGAAGCGTTTGCGTTACGGGCTGGCGGAAGAACCCCGCGGACCGCAAAGCAGTTTATCGAACAGATCAGGTCCGGTGTACTTTAGACACCGGGCTTTTTTTACGGTTTTACCGCAATGACTTCACATTCCACTTTCGCCCCTTTGGGAAGGGAGCTTACCTCGACACAGGAACGTGCCGGAAAGGGCTTTGCAAAGTGTGATGCGTAGACCTCGTTCACGGCTGAGAAGTCTTTGAGATCAGTCAGGAATACCGTGCTTTTCACAACATCATTCATCGATGCGCCAGCTTCCTTCAGAACTGCTTCGATGTTGGCAAATACCTGCTCAGCCTGTTCTGCGGCAGTTTCGCCTTTTATGGTCTGTGTTTCCGGATCAAGCGGAATCTGACCGCTTGCGAAGATAAACTGTCCGACGGCAATTGCCTGGGAATACGGTCCGACTGCAGCCGGAGCGTTCGCTGTACTGATTTCCTTAAACATCTGAGTTCTCCTTCTTATGAAAATTCCATAATCCGTTCAAAGCCTGCCGCTTTGAGCCGTTTGATGATGTCATTGATCTGATCCCTGTCACGGGTCTCAAGCCCGAGTCTCAGATAGCAGTCGTTGATTGCCATATTGCGGTCACTGCGGTCATAATCCACGGATACGACATTGGCGCCGCAGGAGGCGACAATCTCACTGACAATCAGAAGCTGACCCGGTTTATCTGTAAGCGCGATGGAAAGCGTCGTATTGCGTCCGCCCATGATCAGGCCTCTGGTGATGACGCGGGAGAGAATGTTGACATCGATATTTCCGCCCGAGACCAGACATACCGTTTTCTTTCCCCGTACCGGAACCTTCTCAAACAGGGCTGCTGCCACTGATACCGCTCCGGCACCTTCCGCGATCAGTTTCTGCTTTTCAATCAGCGCCAGGATCGCCGCTGCCGTTTCATCTTCACTGACCGTAACAATGTCGTCGACATACTTCCGGATGAGATCAAAGGTCAGCTCACCCGGACTCTTTACTGCAATTCCGTCTGCGAATGTAGAAACACTCTCCAGAACCTTCCGTTCGTTATTTACGAACGATTCATACATGGACGGAGCGCCTTTCGACTGAACGCCATATACCTTGCAGGAAGGACACAGCCGTTTGATTGCATATGCAACGCCGGCAATCAGTCCGCCGCCTCCGATCGGTACGATCACAGCCTCGGCATCACTCAGCTGCTCGAGAATCTCAAGACCGATCGTTCCCTGTCCGGCAATCACATCTTCATCGTCATACGGATGAATGAAGGTCATGCCGGTTTCCTTCTGCAGTTCGACAGCCCTGTCATGCGCATCATCGTAGGTTCCCTTCACGAGACAGACCTCTGCACCAAGCGCTTTTGTGCTTTCGATCTTCATGATCGGCGCACTGTCCGGCATACAGACGACTGCCCGGATGCCCATACGGTGTGCTGCCAGCGCTACGCCCTGTGCATGGTTGCCGGCGGAGCAGGCGACAATGCCGCGTTTCTTTTCCTCTTCGCTCAGCTGGGAGATTTTGAAGTACGCTCCCCGCACCTTGAAGCTTCCGGTAATCTGAAGGTTTTCCGTCTTGAGAAACAGATTTCCGTCTTCCGACAGCTTCTGTGCCGCAATGAGATCTGTTTTTCTCGCAACTTCCTTCAATGTGTATGACGCCTGATAAATCCTGTCCAATGTAAGCATAGCTTTCTCCTGAAAAATAAAAGCCTTCATCTCCGCAAGAGACGAAAGCACAACACACTTCCGCGGTACCACTCCTGTTGCTGGTAAACAGCCACTTTGCCGGGTCAGTCAACCCGCAGGCTCTGATAACGGTGCCTTGCCGTATTCGCTTACTGATCCGGTTCAGCGAATCTGCTGCGGGGTGATCTGCTTGGAACTCCGGAACTGTCTTTCACCTGCCGACAGCTCTCTGATCCGGGTGCTTTCCTCACCACTCCCCGTTGCGCGCATTTTTGTATTGAGAAAATAGTAACCTTTCCGGTTTCATTTGTAAACAAAACAAAGCAGATTATTTTCTGAAAGTTTTTTCATTCTTTGTCTCTTCTCCGGGTGATCCGTGAGGAAAACGACAACGGAAAATATTTTTTCGGGATTTCTGATTTCCGGGGGTATCAATAAACAGATACAGAAAGGAAAAAACTTATGCATACAGATTATCAGTATCTTACCCGGCTTCGCAGAACCTTCTCCCGCTTTCTTGCGGCACATCCGGAAGCCGCTCATGAACTTCTGGTAAAGAGTGCCGGAATTCCGGTACTTTCGCTGACCTGTGAAAACAAGGCAGAAATTCTGAATGATTCGGACACTACATAAAATGCGAGATTTCTGATCCGCTGCAGCAACGGCCTTGACTACACCTGCCTGATCGTTCTCGATCAGGCACTGAATATCGGCATCCACGTTTTCGACCGTCCGCAGATGATGAGCTGAACAGCTCATGCGTTATGCCGCAGCCAGACCCCGGCATGGCCGAAAAAAATAACGGAGTTCCGTTATTTTTCCGTATCCATGCAGCGCTGCAGGGCCAGCGTTCCGGTCCGCGCCACTTCCACGATACTGATGCCTGCGAGAAGGTCCAGCAGCATCTGTACCTTTTCCGGGGTATCGCACATCTGAATCATCATGGTGCGCTTGCCCGCATCCACCACCTGCGCATTGGCAAGCGTGCAGATGCTCAGAATCTCTTCCCGGTTCGATTTATTGTAGCGGAGCTTAATCAGAATGAGTTCTCTGGTCACGCTCTGCCAGTTTTCAAAGCTTTTGATCTTGATTACATCCAGCTTCTTGTTCAGCTGTTTTTCGATCTGCTCCATCGTCTGTGCGCTGCCGTTCGATACGATCGTCATGCAGGAAACTTCCGGATCATTTGTTTCACCGACCGCAAGCGACTCAATGTTGAAGCTTCGTCTTGCGAACAGTCCGGAAACCTTGCTCAGAACGCCGGACCGGTTTTCAACAAGCACGGAAAAGATCCGTTTCATTGTGCACCTCCCGTCTTGCGGACGATACCGTCTTCATCGATGAGCACTTCCAGCAGCACGCTGCCTTCTGTTTTCAGAAACTGCGGAACAATCGCTTCCACATCCTCGTCCGTTTCAATCCGGAGATATTTCATCCGGTATGCCTTGGCCAGCTGTTCATAATCCGGACCGCCCTTCAGATCCACCATTGTGAAATGCTGGCCGAAGGAAAACCGCTGCGCTTCTCTTACCATGCCGAGAGAACCGTTGTTCATCACCACATGTTTGAGCTCGAGCCCTTCCTGATTGCTTGTCGCAAGCTCCATCATAGCCATCTGAAAGCCGCCGTCGCCGCTCACCGAAACCACTTCCCGCTTCGGGTCTGCCATCTTGGCTCCGATTGCCGCAGGCAATGCATAACCCATCGTTCCCATTCCGCCGCTGGTCAGAAATCTCCCGTTCCGCATCACCACATTGGCACAGCTCCAGATCTGATTCTGGCCGACATCCGCAACATATACCGCATCTTCCTGCATATTCATGCTAAGGGTATGGACAAAATATGCCGGGTCAGTCAGGTTCTCCGGTTTAATCCGCCGGCTCTTCTTCTTCCGGTACGCCTGAAGCTCTTCTGTCCAGGGCTTCATATCCTTCATTGCGATTTCCTCTTTGAGCAGTTCTTCAAAGATTGCCTTTGCATCACCGACAATCGGCAGATCGCAATGGGCATTCTTGCCGATCTCTGCCGGGTCCACATCGATATGGATCAGCTTTTTGTCAGCCATCATCTTCTGCGGCTGACTCACTGCACGGTCCGCAATTCTTGCGCCGACCAGAATCACCGTATCCGCTTCCCGGATTGCCCGGTTTGCGGCAAGATTGCCGTTGTTTCCGGCCATTCCCATATAAAGAGGATGCTGGGAAGGCATGGTTCCGATTCCCATCATCGTCGATACGACCGGAATCGAATGCATCTCACTGAACTGTCTTACCAGGTCTCTTGCGCCGCAGAGATGAACGCCGCCTCCCGTATACAGGATCGGTCTGTCGCATTCCTCCAGCGCTTTCACCACTTTCCGGATCTGCATCGGATTACCGTAATAGGTCGGCTTATAGGTTCTGAGACTGACTTCCTTTGGCCACTCAAATTTCCGGAGCTCCTGGTTCTGCACATCAAACGGGATGTCGATCAGCACCGGTCCCCGCCGGCCGGTTGAGGCAATATGAAATGCCTCCCGGAAAATGCGCGGTATATCCGACGCTTTCCGTACCAGATAGCTGTATTTCACAAAACTTTCTGCCGCACCGGTAATATCCGCTTCCTGAAATACATCACCGCCGATCAGATCACTGTTGACCTGGCCGGTAATGCAGATGAGCGGAATGCTGTCCATATACGCCGTTGCAATTCCGGTAATCAGATTTGTCGCACCGGGTCCGCTTGTACAGATACATACGCCCGGCTCCCCTGAGATTCTTGCCATGCCGGATGCCGCATGCGCCGCATTGGCTTCCGAACGGACAAGCACAGGATGGATCGAGGTATCAAGCAGACTGTCATAAACCGGACAGATCGCTACGCCCGGATAGCCGTAAACGGTTTTTACTCCTGCAAGTTCCAGACACTTCGCAACCGCATCTGCACCGTTCATATCGTGTCACCTCCGTAATTTGTTCTGCCCGCATGAAACAGGCAGCCAGACTGATACAGGTATCGTTCCATTCAGATTTCTTCCAGAATCCTGTCTGTGAGTTCCTTTGTCCCGAGCACCACACAGCCTTCGCTCTGATTATCTGCAGTCCGGAACCCTTTGTCGAGTACTGCCCCGACCGCATGTTCGATATCATCTGCTTCTTCCGCCATGTCAAAGCTGTATCTCAGCATCATGGCAGCACTCAGAATACAGGCCGTCGGATTGACGATATTCTTCCCGGCAATATCCGGAGCGCTTCCGTGAATCGGCTCATATACGCCGACTGTCGTATCCCCGAGGGAAGAAGAGGGAATCATTCCGATTGAGCCTGTAATCATGCTGGCTTCATCGGAAAGAATATCACCGAACATATTCTCCGTCACAATGACGTCAAACTGAGACGGATCCTTCACAATCTGCATCGCGCAGTTATCTACCAGCATATCCTCATATTCCACATCCGGATATTCTTCCTTCAGTTCATGCATGATCTTCCGCCAGAGTCTTGAAGTATCCAGTACATTGGCTTTATCTACGCTGGTCAGCTTCTTTCTCCGCCGTCTTGCGGACTCAAACCCGATCCGGCCGATCCGCTCAATTTCATGGGTGCTGTAGGTCATGAGATCAGCTGCGCACACTTCGCCATTGACCGTCTCTGTCTTATGCTCGCCAAAATACACGCCGCCGGTCAGTTCACGGATAATGATGAAATCAATTCCTCTGGCTGCGATATCCTTACGCAGCGGACTGGCCGGTGCCAGCTGAGGCCAGATCTTCGCCGGACGGGCATTGGAGTATAACCCCATACCGGCCCGCAGTCTGAGCAGTCCTTTTTCCGGACGCTTATCTCCCGGCAATCCGTCCCACTTCGGTCCGCCGACCGATCCAAGCAGTACGGAATCGGATGTTCTGCATTTTTCGAGTTCCGCTTCCGGCAGCGGATCGCCATACCGGTCAATCGCTTCGCCGCCCATCGTAACTTCTTCATAATGAAACACATGCCCGTATTTTGCCGCGATCTTATCCAGCACGCGGAGGGTTTCTCTCACAAATTCGGGGGAAGAACAATCGCCCCGGATCACTGCAATTTTCTTTTCCATGCGTCTGTCTCCCTTACTGCTTTCCAGCTCTGATCGAATTCATCAGACCTCCGGCCCGGATCATCTTCTGAATAAACTCCGGAAATGGTTCCGCCTGAAATGTTTCTCCGGTCGTTTCATCCTTGATCTCTCCGGTATCGAAATTCACTGACACGGTATCCCCGCTCTGAATCGCATCGGCTGCCGCCTCGCATTCCATAATCGGAAGTCCGATATTGATCGCATTGCGGTAGAAGATGCGGGCAAAGCTTTTGGCAATGACAACCGCGGCTCCGCTGGTCTTGATCACCAGCGGGGCATGTTCACGGGAAGACCCGCAGCCAAAATTCCATCCGGCAACCATGATATCGCCTGGCTGAACCCGCTTCACATAATCCGGGTCAATATCTTCCATTGCATGCGCTGCCAGTTCCTTTGCGTCCTGTGTATTGAGATGGCGGGCCGGAATGATAACGTCCGTATCGACATTATCACCGTATTTGAATACTTTCCCTTTCGCTTCCATGATTATTCTTCTCCTTCCAGCGTGCGCGGATCACAGATATAGCCTTTCAGCGCACTCGCTGCAGCTGTCGCAGGGCTCGCAAGATAGACTTCCGACTTCACATGTCCCATCCGGCCGACAAAGTTGCGGTTGGTCGTGGAGACGCAGCGCTCTCCCTCCGCAAGGATTCCCATATGTCCGCCAAGACACGGCCCGCAGGTCGGAGTTGACAGAATACAGCCGGCATCGATGAATGCGGTCGCATACCCCCGCTGAATGCATTCTCTGAATACATCCATGGTTGCCGGAATGATAATGCCCCGTACCCAGGGAGCGATTTTCTTTCCGTTCAGAATCTCATACGCCGCTTCCATGTCTTCGATCCGTCCGTTGGTACAGGAACCGATCACGATCTGATCAATCCGGATATCTGAACCTTCTGATGCAGGATGTGTATTCTCAGGCAGATGCGGCCAGGATACCGTCGGCACAATCTCCGAAAGATTCATCTCAATGGTCTGTTCATATTCCGCATCATCGTCTGCTTCATATATGGTATAAGGACGTTCGGTTCTTCCTTCCATATAGGCAATCGCTGTCTGATCAACCGGGAAGATTCCGTTTTTCGCACCGGCTTCAATTGCCATGTTGCAGATGGCGAAGCGATCGTCCATCGAAAGCGACGCAACACCTTCACCGGTAAACTCCAGGCTCCGGTACAGTGCGCCGTCCACACCGATCCGGCCGATCAGATCAAGGATGACATCCTTGCCTGAAACATACTTTGAAAGACTTCCGCTCAGCACAACTTTAATTGCGGAAGGCACTTTGAACCATGCATATCCGCTGGCCATTCCGGCTGCCATATCCGTTGAGCCGACGCCCGTTGAGAAGGCCCCGAGGGCTCCGTAGGTACAGGTATGGCTGTCTGCGCCGATTATGCAGTCACCGGCTCCTACCACTCCTTTTTCCGGCAGAAGCGCATGTTCGATGCCCATCGAGCCGACATCGTAGAAATGCGATACGTGCTGTGCACCGGCAAACAGACGGCACTGCTTTGACTGCTGGGCGCTTTTGATATCCTTGTTCGGCACAAAGTGATCGAGTACGATCGACACCTTGTCTCTGTCAAACACTTCCGTAAACCCGGCTTTCTCAAATTCATTGATCGCTACCGGCGTGGTGATGTCATTTCCGTGCACCAGATCAAGCCTTGCATTGATCAGCTGTCCTGCTTTTACTTCCGGAAGATCCGCATGTGCCGCAAGGATCTTCTGTGTCATCGTCATTCCCATCTCACTGTTCCTCCTTCTGAAAGCCATTGTTGAAGGCAGAGGCAAATGCCTTTATGCCGGCACGGATGATATCCGTATCGGTTCCGGCTCCCCAGCTCGTTTTTCCGTCTGCCCACCGTAAACCGACATAGCAGGCAGCCCGGCTTGAGGATTCACTGTCAAGCGCATTCTGACTGTAGCTTTCCAGCACAAAGTGCGAACCGGTATATTCCCGTACCGCATTGGCTACCGCATCCAGGCGGCCGTTGCCGGTTGCCATGACACGTTTTTCCTCTTCGCCGTTGCGGATCTTCACGGAAGCTGTAATGACCTCGTCATCATCTTCCTGAACGAAATGTGCCCGGAAGATATCAACCGGCGTATTCAGATTGAGGTAATTCTTCTCAAACACTTCATACACTTCATCCGGCTTCAGCTCGCGATGTGTGGCATCAGAAACCGATTTGACCGCATATCCGAGTTCTTCCCGCATTTTCGGCGGCAGTACATAGCCGTAATTCTGTTCAAGAATATAGCCGATTCCGCCTTTTCCGCTCTGGCTGTTAATCCGGATGATATCAGAGTCATAGGTGCGGCCGATATCATGGGGATCAATCACAATGTAAGGCACCGTCCAGCGATGTGCTTTCCGGTCGGCACGGTAGTTCATACCCTTCGCAATCGCATCCTGGTGGCTGCCGGAGAATGCCGCAAATACCAGCTCACCGGCATATGGACTGCGCTGATAGACCTTCATCCGGGTAACGCGTTCATAAACTTCCGCAATCGACGGCATATCGGAGAAATCCAGATGCGGGTCTACGCCATGGCTGTACATATTCATTGCCAGCGTAACCGCATCGACATTTCCGGTCCGTTCTCCGTTTCCGAACAGACAGCATTCGATCCGGTCTGCTCCGGCAAGCACGCCGAGCTCCGCATCCGCTACGCCGGTTCCCCGGTCGTTATGCGGATGAAGCGAAAGGATAACCGCATCCCGGTATTTCAGATTCTTATGCATATATTCGATCTGTGAAGCATACACATGCGGCATGGACATCTGCACCGTGGAAGGCAGGTTGATGATCATCGGCTTTTCCTTTGTCGGCTTCATGATATCAAGCACCGCATTGCATACTTCCAGTGCAAACTCCGGCTCTGTTCCGGTAAAGCTTTCCGGCGAATATTCAAACCGGAAATTGCCTTCATATTCTTCTGAGAGCTGTTTTACCAGTTTCGCTCCGTCAACCGCAATCTGCCTGATCTCATCCTTACTCATCCTGAACACCTGTTCACGCTGTGCAACGCTGGTGGAGTTATAGAAATGAATCACAGCAGAAGGTGCTCCCTTTACCGCTTCAAATGTCTTCCGGATGATATGGTCACGGCACTGTGTCAGCACCTGTACCGTCACATCCTCCGGAATCATATTCTGATCGATCAATGTCCGCAGAAACTCATATTCCGTTTCGCTTGCGGCCGGGAATCCGACTTCGATTTCCTTGAATCCGATTTTTACAAGAAGCTGATAGAACTCCAGTTTCTCTTCCAGACTCATCGGAATGATCAGGGCCTGATTGCCGTCGCGCAGGTCAACGCTGCACCATGCAGGGGCTGTTTCAATGTGATCTTTTCTGACCCAATCGTCATTTCCTGCCGGGGCAGGAAAATAGCCGGGGGAATACTTGGATGCGTCCATCATACAATTTCGATCTCCTTTTCATCTGTCTTCGGGAATTAAAAACTTCCGTCTCCGGAAACCTCTGTTCCCTGAGAGACGGAAGCTGATCTGTTTCAGCGTACCGCGGTACCACTCTCTTTGCTGTTGCCAGCCGCTCTGCCGATCAGCACAGGTTCCTGTGCGAATCGCGAACCCGTTAACGTGGGTCAGTCCGGCTTGGCTTACTGAACGGTTCTGCCTCGCTGCTCAGGGGTGAGTTATGCCGGCTTCACGGTGCTGTCTTTCACCAGACGACAGCTCTCTTCTACGCGTCAGGCCGATTTGTTCCCCGTCATTGCATTTCGTTATTGTGTCTAATGTTACACCAGGTCCGGAAAGCCGGTCAAGCAATTTTCAGAAAATTCAGAAACCGTTTTCATTTTTCATTCACTGTTTCATAACCTGATTCGGGACACCTTCCCTCTGTCAGTGCTTCCGTCAGGAACGGCAGAACGGGAAAATCAGTTTCGGGAGTTCTCCGTTATGTACATTAACCTTTCTGCTTCTGAAGATAATATCTGCCAACCGCAATGATAATGATGCAGGCAATCACATTGATCAGAACTGCCATCCAGCTGCCTTCGATTCCAAAGGTCTGATCATAGAAGAATCCGGAACCCTGCACCTGGCTCGTAAAAACTGACACTGCAGCCGGGTGTCCGCTGTCAGGCAGCCCGAACAGAAAATCCTGTGTAAAGTTCCAGACAGTATGAGCTAAAAAGGCAAACCAGACCGTATGGAAGTAGTGACAGCTCAGAGCATACTGAACCCCCCGTCAGAAGAAGCGACAGCAGCGGCAGAAAGCCAAATCCGGGATTGGCCGCATGGAGATAAGAGAAAAAGAAAGAACTGACGAGCACAGCCGGAACCAGCGGAACACCTTCACTGTTCATTTTCCCGAACACAAATCCTCTGTCCTCTATCTCCTCCGCTGATGCCTGAACAAACACACAGGCAAAGGCAAGGATAAAGATCGGAACGCTGACCGATGCGGAAGGACGGATCACAATATTTTCGTTCAGGCTTGCCGCAAGAATACAGGCACCCATTTCACAGAATCCGGCTGCCGCACCAATTAACGCATATTTCAGATTATGCCCGGCTTTTCCATGACAGAAGGAAAAGATATATTTCCTGTCCCCTTTTACCACCAGTGCATACACCAGCATGATCACCAGAAAAACCGCATGACCAGAATATCTTAAACAATGAGCGATGCCGGGATCCAGATGCAGTGAATCGAGCCAGATATAATACCTCGCTCTGATAAAATACCCGAAATAATGCATTCCATATCCCAGCAGGAAAACGATGACGGCTTTTTCGGCAATACTTCTGATGTCGTTTTTTGAATTACTCATACGATTTTTCTTCCATTACATTCACAGCCCTGCAGATTACGACTGTCAGAAAAAAATATAATCCGAAAATCCCCCCGGCAATTCCTTATCCGTCTTTTTTCATCTGTCACAGCAGGGCTGCTGTTTCTCATCTGTGCAGCAGATATTCTGAACCTGCAGACCCGGCATTCCGGACAAAAAATGCCGCCTTGCGATCTTCGCTGATATGCTATGATGATTCCGGCAGTTTTGTTTCATGACGCAGCACTTCCATCACGATACCGGAAGGCAGTCTGTAATGAAACCGGACTATACGGATGCATATGTGCATCTCTCACAATTTGAAAGGAGATATCAACATGGATTTAATTCCCAGCTTTTCCGTTGACCACACCAGAATCATCCCGGGAATCTATACCAGCAGAACTGACACTCTCGGCGATCAGATCGTTACAACCTATGATATCAGAGTCACAAAGCCGAATGACGAACCAGCAATTGATGTTGCGGCAATGCATACTCTGGAACACACCATCGCCACCTTTCTGAGAAATGAACCCGACTGGAAGGATCAGGTAATCTACTGGGGTCCGATGGGATGTCTCACAGGGTTCTATCTGATTCTCAAAGGCAGCCGTAAACCTCAGGAGATTTATGATCTTGTACTCCGGGCCTTTCAGTCCGTAGAGCACTACGACGATGTACCAGGCGCCTCCGCAGAGAACTGCGGCAATTATCTGATGCACAACCTTGGCATGGCAAAATGGCATGCCCGCAGATTTGCCGGCTATCTCGCAGACCATGAAGGTCAGTCTGAGATCTTTGAATATCCGAAGGCCGAACGGCTTGTGACCGAAGACGGCCGTCACTTCTTTGATTCCTGAGAAGCATTCCGAAGACCTGCAGTCCATGCGGGTCTTTTTTCAGTTCCATCGTCAGAGTAGAGCTTTCGAATTATCTTTATGAGATACCGGAATCGTATCTGTCTCCGGGTCTGTAGTTATGCCAGGGTGATGCAGAAACCGATGTTCCGCTCACCTGTTTTCCGCTCGCAGCAGAAAACACTCCGTATATCCGGCATACGGTTTTACGTCAGAACCGGTCGAACCGATCACCGAATGACAGACAGAATGCCCTTATCCGGTTTTTCAGAACACCTGCATACAGGACCGGTTATTAGCTGAACGCTCTGCACCCCTCACTCGATCCAGATAAGCCCTGATGTATCATATCGCTCCGGCACCTTTTCCCAGTTGCCGTCCGACGTTTCTATCCACCAGCCTTCATTATCGTGCTCCATCCAGCCATAATCACCGAAATCAGATGAGATGTCCTCATGCCAGTACTGCCAGATTGCCGGATATACTTCTTCGTTGTACCAGAACCACTGGTTCAGCTCCTGACAGTAATAAGAGTCTTCTGCCGGAATATACTCAAGCACATAGGAATAATTGCTGCTATCCTGTACAACAGAATATCCTGAACCGTTCTCTTTGTTCAGATATACCGGATCATGCCTGTTCTCCAGAACTTCTGTTATCTGATAACTGTTTCCGAGACTCTCCTGGGTAATTGAAATGAACATGTATGCCGAAAAGATGCAGATTGCAGTCGCCAGAATAATCACAGCACTTGCCGCAACTGCATGATACGCTGTCTTTGACACTTCACCTTCATTTATTGCTTCAGCGCCGGATACTTCCCGGATTTCATCTTCGAATGCCTCCGGTTCCATCTGACCGCCGCAGGAAGGACAGGTCATATCCGCCTTGTCGAAGTTCAGCAGATTATATACAACTGTCCGATCGCAATAGGGGCAGTGACAGGTTATCGTCCCCGGTTTATCCGCTGTGTTCCGGAGCGTTTCGGAATAGTCGTTATTCTCGTCATAATATCCCTTTTTATACTGAACTCCGTCCGATCCGATAAAACTTTCCGGAATATACACGTACCGGTGTTTCGGACTGACATAGTATTTTGGGGTGCTGCTGAAGCTCCGGCTGTTCAGATTTCCCCAGACGCTTTTTCCAGATGTATTCTTTCCCGCCGATCGAGATGAGTGAGATGAAAAGCTATGCCGTGACGGAGAGGAAAACGATGACCGGGAACCCGATGAGTGATGCGAGCTGGAAGAGCTGCGTGAACTGTGACTGCTGTGACTGCTATGACTGTGATGACTTGGCATAACAACTTCCTCCTCTTATATCTCCGTTGAGCGCTCCGGAAAACACTACCCTGAACATACGTTCTCTGATCCGGATCCCAGTATATATCCTGAACCGGTTCTTTCATATGCGGGCCAGACTGCGCTGTCTCTTCGAAGTACCGGTTCGCTCCGGGCTGTTCTGATAAAGTCTCTCTCCGCATCTTTCCGTGCGATAACAGACTCTTTCATTCTAGCCCACATGCACCTGCAGTGTCTTCCGGACGCTGTCCGTTTCTTTGAGCAGAACTCCCGTGTCTGCTTCACATTTTCAGCAGAATAAGAGTTTCTGTCTGCAGCTGTTCTGCACGAAAAAACCCGGGGTTTTCTCCCCGGGCATTGCATGAATCTGCAGCGGATGTTTCAGAATTCGTAATCTGTTTTCGACTCGTTTCTCACCTTGCGGATGACAATGATATACATGACAATCACAAAGGCGATAAACAGAATCATGGCCATATCTGACCCAAGCATTGCACAGGCGTCATAGAATGCGTGCAGCGCAACCGGAACCACATAGCAGAGCACCAGATTCAGAATCTTTTCGGAATCTCTTCCGTAGATCTCCGCAACCTTCGCACGGCCATAGAACGATCCCATGAAAACACCGAACGCCATATGTGCCGGCACAGCCAGAAGACCGCGGGACAGTGCGACGCCAAGACCATACTGGAATACATACAGCACATTTTCGATTGCCGCAAAACCAAGCGATACAAATACCGCATATACGATACCGTCATACCGGAAATTGAACGCCGGGCTGCGCCATGTATTCCGTTTCAGAAAGAACAGCTTGGACGCTTCTTCGCTGGCGCCTATCATAATCGCTTCACAGATGATCATCGTACTCTCATCCGGGAAGTTGATCTGGCTCATCACATGGGAAAACACCTGTTCCAGGAACAGCGCAAGAAATGCCGCAAGCACGCCGCCGAACGCCAGTTTTCTGAGCAGCGGGATGGGTTCCTTCTCGAGTTTGTCGTTCTTGTAGATATACCACATCAGAAAGATGGCAGGAAGCAATCCCGCGATAATATAGATAACTGTAACCAGACTCATGAGTTGATTCTCCTTTCGTTATCAGCAGCTCTGGCTGTGCACATATTCATACAGCCGGTTGCGGGGAACCCCGTGTTCTGTCGCGACCTTCCGGATCGCTTCCGACTTTGTCATTCCCTCGGCAATCCGTTCCTGCACTTTCATCAGCAGGGCACCGTAATCCACATCCTTCAGGTAATCATCATGATTTCCATCAATGATGAGAACCATCTCTCCTTTCAGACCATCACACTCCGCAAGGATCTCAGAAATGGTGCCGCGAAGAAACTCTTCGTGTTTTTTTGTAAGCTCTCTTGCCAGACAGCACCGGCGGTCGCCAAGCACTTCCAGACAGGATTCCAGACATTTCGCGATCCGATGCGGCGCTTCATAGAACACCAGAGTCATCGGATAATTCCGGTACTCCCGCAGCTTCTTTTCCCGGTCGGATGAACCAGAGGGCAGAAATCCGATGAAGAGGAACGGCTGAACAATCAGTCCGCTTGCGACAAGGGCGTTGAGAAATGCAGAACAGCCGGAAAGCGGAACCACATTATATCCCATTGCACTCGCCTCGCTGACAACCCGCTGACCCGGATCATTGATCAAAGGATAGCCGGCGTCGGAAATCAGAGCGATATTCTGTCCCTGGGCCAGCAGATTCAGAATTCCTCTTGCGCTCGGGTCTTCGTTGAAGTTCTGATAGGAGATCAGCCGGTTATGAATCTCATAGTACTTCAGCAGCTGACCGCTCGTCCGGGTATCCTCGCAGGCAATCACATTCACGCTCTTCAGCACTTCGATTGCCCGGGGCGTCATCTCTGACCGGTTTCCGATCGGCGTCGGCACAAGATAGAGGGTCGGCTTTTCGTTTTCAAAGCTTTTCTGCCGGTTCATTTCGATGACCCTTTCGCTGCCTCTTCTGCTCTGGTTTTTGAAGACTTGAAGCTGCGTACCGTGACATTCGGATTGTTCGTATCTGCAGTCTTCCGGCTATTCTCCCGTCTGCGGTTATTCGCATTCGATGCGGACCGGCGGTTTTTCTCTGCCGCCTTCGCACCGCTCTTTTCCTGTTTTTTCGGTTCAGCCGGCCGTTTGCGCTCGGTACGGAGCGGCTTAAGATCTGCGTTCTTCTGATGCGAGGTGTCCTTGGATTCCGCCGAAATTCCACGGCTCTTCTCACTCTCGCTTGCACTGAATGCGGCCTGCTGTTCCCGCACATTCCGGACACCCGGTGCGATATGCGTCTGCTTGGGTGTACGCTGATTCGACTTGCGGCCGACCGTTACGCCCTTGCGGACTACCGTATGCTCACGCAGCTCATCGATCGTAAGAATTTCATAGCTTTCGCTGTTTTCCAGCCGGGCTTCATTTGTCATGACGTTCATCGACGTCACGCGGTACATCTCCCCCTGATATTCCACATGGGCGCCCAGCTTCGGAAGCCCTGCCGTCAGTTCCTTATAATTGGCGTCCTCATATTTCAGACAGCACATCAGCTTGCCGCACATGCCGGAAAGTTTTTCCGTATTCAGGGCCAGAAGCTGGTTCTTCGCCATATTGATCGAGATCACATCCATCTTCTGCTTGAATCTCGCACAGCAGCATTCCATGCCGCATAAACCGATGCCGCCGACCATTCTGGCCTTATCGCGCTCGCCGATCTGCCGCAGCTCGATCCGGCAGTGAAGCCGGCTCCCCAGCCGTTTCAGCAGCTCGCGGAAATCCACCCGCTGTTCCGCCTGATAGACAACCAGCACCTTGGAACGGTCAAGCGTATATTCTGCCGACAGCAGATGCATGCCCAGTTCAAGTTCCTTTACCTCTGCTTCACATAAGCGGAGTGCATATTTTGCAAGTTCGAGATTCTTCTGAAACTGTTCAATGTCATTGGCTTCCGCCCTGCGGTGTACCGGCATCAGCGACATCTTCGGACAGCGGCATCCCTCCCAGTTTACACTGGCGGTCTGACACGTCCCCAGCACAAGTCCCTGCGCAGTCTCAGCAACTACCCGGTCGCCGATCTTCAGATCCGCAAGCTCCGTTCCGAATGTATACGAACGCCCGCTGTTATGAAACCGTACAGAAACCGTATAGGGGTAACGGCGTTCTGCCCTGCCGTCCTGTACGTTCTGTATCGTATCTTCCTTCATTGGCATAACTTATATATCCTCCAGTCGAACCAGCGTCTGCGCCAGCAGAAGACTCAGATCGTTGTTTCGGTTCACTTTGTCACGGCCATCCGCCGCAGCTTTCATGCATGCGGTGCATACCCGCATATAATCTTCCCGCTGCCGCAGCCTTGCGGCAGATTCATGATACCATGCCGGTCCCTCCGCGTCATTTGCGCATACCGCATGATAATACTGCATGAGAAAACGGAAAAAGAAATCCAGCGTATCCAGATTCTCATCCCTTGCGTCCTTGAACCGTACGCCCTCCCCGTCATCGCTTCCCGCTTTTGACCGGTACCGGTTCTCATAATCCACATACAGCAGTTCTCTGCTTCCCTCCGCATTCAGATACTGTTTCAGCATCTTCTTTGCGGTCTGATAGCTCCTTCCTGCCGCGGTTCTGCCCAGCTCATCCGGACGCACCGCCGCCGTACTGAGAAAATAGACGTCTTCTTCATCCAGCCCTTCAGCCCGGCAGAGCTCTTTCATCGTTTCTTCCGGAAGTGAATGAAACTGAACGGTAATACAGCGGGAACGGATTGTCGGCAGCAGCCGTTCCAGATTGTCGGTTGTCAGAATCGCAAACACATTCCCGGAAGGTTCCTCGAGAAATTTCAGAAGACTGTTCATCGCATTCAGGGAAGAATTCTCTGCCCGTGTGATGATATAGACCTTCCGGCCGGCCGCAGAGGACGCCGTCCGGGAGAACCGCTTCTGAATCTCATCGATCTCTTCCTTCTTTATCGCTTCCCGCCGGGTTCCGTCAAGACAGATGAAATCGCTGTGTTCACCGTGATAGACCTGCGAAATCAGCTCCGCTGTTTCTCCGGTCTCCTCTGTTTCATCAATCAGATGATCGCTTCCGGTGAGAATGCTTGCCCCGAACAGCAGTGCCGCATCATCCTTCAATGAGTCTGCCGGCCCGAAAAAAAGATAGGCATGAAACACATCCTGATGCGACAGAGATGTTTCAAGCAGCTGTCCTGCCGGGGTCTGCCGGAACAGCCTGCTGATCTGCGTCCGCTTTTTTTGATCCGCAAGGTCGGTTTCCGTCCGTTCCTTATCCTGCTCAACGGCTTCCTTTTCCTTTGCGGTCAGTTTTTTAGCCGGCATCGAGAATTTCCCTTACCTTTCTGATCGCTTCTTCAATCACCGTCTGCTCCGGTGCTGACGCATCGATCACGACCATCCGGTCGCCGGCTTCTTTCTTCACCTGCTCATAGCCGCGGCATACCGCCGTATGAAATGCAATGCCCTCATTATCCAGCCGGTCGTTTGCCCTGTCTCTTGTGTGCATCCGCTGCAGACCGATCTCTGCCGGAAGATCAAGATAGATCGTTTTCTCAGGCATAAACCCGGAAGTCGCAAACTGATTGATCAGCCGCACGCCTTCTGCGCCAAGCCCCCGTGCAAAACCCTGATAGGCAATCGAACTGTCCGTAAACCGATCGCAGATCACATGGATGCCCTGTTCCAGTGCAGGAAGCACGATATCATTCAGATGCTGGGCGCGCGCAGCCGCATACAGGAGCGCTTCGCACCGCGCATCCATTTCCGTATGCGCCGGATCCAGAATAATCGTACGGATCTTCTCCGCAATCACTGAACCCCCTGGTTCCCTTGTATAGCGCACCGGATAGCCGAGCTCCTTCAGCGCTTCAACGACCGCGGTGGAAACAGTCGTTTTTCCGCTTCCGTCCGGTCCTTCAAATGTAATGAATTTCCCTTTAAACATACCGTGATTATAGCATGAAGGGCCCGTTTCATCGGGCCCGCTGTTCTTCTTTTCAGATTCCCGCAAGGGCAATGAGCCCTTCCCGCAGCGCGGAAAGATCCGCATCTGCCGTTCCTGCATTCTCTGCGTTCACGCCAAGATAGCACTTGAGCTTCGGTTCGGTTCCGGACGGACGGATCGCACACCATCCGTCTTCCAGTTCAAAATAAACCACATTGGAATACGGAAGCTTCAGATCCGTACGCCTGCCGGTATTCCGGTCCAGCCTGACGCCGCTCCGATAATCCTGCACCGCAAGGATTGTTTTTCCGCCGATCGACTGCCGGTCGGGGGAAAGCAGGGTTTCCATCACTGCTTTACTGCGGGCCAGTCCATCCGCTCCGCTGAGCCGTACCGTGATCAGATCTTCTCTGTAGCAGCCATATTTCTGATCCAGCTCGTTCCGTTTCTGTACCAGCGTAACGCCTTCCGCTCTGCAGGAAGCCGCAAGCTCCGCCAGAATCACCACAGCAGACTGCGCATCCTTATCATGTACATATCTGCCATACAGACATCCATAGCTTTCCTCAAAGCCATAGATATATTCATGACCGCCTTCTTCGTCAAAGATCCGCATCTCATTGCCGATGTATTTGAAACCCGTCAGCACTTTCCGCAGCTGCAGATGATACGCATCTGCCATCCGTTCTGCCATCGGGCTGGATACGATCGTTGTCATCAGCACGCCGTCAGAAGGAATGGTCCCCCGTTCCTTCCGTCTGCTCAGAATATATTCTCCCAGAAGAAGACCCGTCTCATTTCCGTTAAAGAGAACATACCTTCCCGTCTCATCTTTCGCCATGACGCCGATCCGGTCAGAATCCGGATCCGTCGCAATAATCAGATCAGCATTCTGTTCTTCCGCCAGCTTCAGCGCAAGTCGGTATACATCCGGTTCTTCGGGGTTCGGCGTTTCACAGGTGGTAAAATCCCCATCCGGTTCCCACTGTTCCTTCACAATGCAGGTATGCGTAATGCCAAGCCGGTTCAGAAGCGTCGTCACCGGAATCGCTCCCGTTCCATGAAGCGGAGTATAAACGATCCGCACCTGATCTGCATACTGCTTCAGAACCTCCCGGTCAATTGTCAGCTTCAGCAGTTCTTCATAATACCGCTCATCGATTTCTTCTCCGATGGTTTTATACAGATCCGCTTCGACTGCCGCTTCCTTTTCCATCGTTTTCACAGACTCAAAGGAAGTGACTGCTTCCGCATGGCGGAGAATATTGCGGTCATGCGGCGGTGTAATCTGAGCCCCGTCTGCCCAGTATACTTTATATCCGTTGTATGGAGCCGGGTTGTGGCTCGCTGTGATCACCACACCGGCAATGCAGTTCAGCTCCCGTACCGCAAATGAAAGCTCCGGTGTCGGGCGCAGGCTTTCAAACCGGTACGTCCGGATGCCGTTGGCATTCAGACAGAGCGCGGTTTCCTCTGAAAGCTCTGCACTCATATGGCGGCTGTCATACGCAATCACAACTCCTCTGCTTTCACCGTGAAGCTCCCGGATGTAGTCTGCCAGTCCCTGGGTTGCCCGGCGGACGGTATACATGTTGATCCGGTTCGTCCCGGCGCCAAGCAGTCCCCGCAGACCCCCGGTACCAAACGACAGCTCTTTTCCGAACCGGTCCTCAATCTCTTTCCTGTCATTCTGAAATGTACGCATCTCTTCTTTTGTGCGTTCGTCAAAATAAGGGGATTCCAGCCAGTGCTGAAATGTCTGTTCCGCATTACTCATCTTCTGAACATTCCTCTTCTATCTTTTTCTGTTCCGGCATCAGTCTTTCAAACACCGGCGCCAGCACGCCTGCCGCAATCCGGCTCAGGATCGCAGCTCCTGCAAACATCCAGAAAAACAGGGCGTAAGCAGAAACCTGCGGCAGCAGTAACATAACTGCGGGCAGACACAGATTACATGCGGTCACCACAGCAGTCTCTCTTGGATTCTGCAGTGCAAGCAGAAACGCATGTTTCAGGGTTGTGGCAAAGGAGTCATCAAACTGTGCAAACAGCGGGATTGCCCAGCCCGCTTCCGCAGCCAGTACAATACAGAGCGAAACGCCTGTGCAGAACGCAAGCGGACCGCTGACCTCTTTCAGGACCGTTACTGCGGAGCTGATCACAAATGTGCCGGCCGCAAGAGCCAGCGTATAGGGAATACTTTTCAGAAAATTTCCGATAAAAAACCGAAAATAAGGCTTTATCACTTCTTCTTCCGTTCCCCGCACCAGCTTCAGCATCACGTAATACATCGCTCCTGCCGCATCCCCGATTGTAATCAGCGGAATACAGCTGACCATGCATATAAAATTCAGCAGAACGATACTGCCGATCTTTCCGAGCGTATCAAACCCCGGCGTCAGTTTTCTGTTTTCACTCATAAGCGCATTACCATCTTACCCCAGCAGAATTTCCTTTGCCACATGCGAACCTCTGCCTCTTCGCCGTTCAAAGCAAAATACACAGCCAAAAACCGCAGGACTGCAGAGCTGTAGTCACGTACCTGAGATTCCTTATCCGCAAGCCCATGTAAAAAGCCCTGTTTCCAGAGCTCAGCCTGCATAATCGCCGCCTTCTACGCCGAAGAATTCCTCAAACGATTCGAATTCATCCACATTGTAAACAGCTGTTGCGTCTTCGATTCCGATATAGCGGAAATGCCATGGTTCATAGGCATAACCCGTAATCTCCTGTTTTCCCTTCGGATAGCGCATGATAAATCCGTACTCATGCGCATGGGTGCGAAGCCACTTGCCGCTTTCGGTCTCTTCAAACTTCTGATTGAAGTTGATGCCGTTCAGCGAACCGTCAACCTCCACAAAGTCTGCCGCAAGTCCGGTCTGATGATCGGAATAACCCGGCCGTGAACTGATTGTATCAGCCGTTTCCGCACCATAGCTTGCGACATATCCGTTATACAGCTGCCGCTGATAATCCTCTCCCCGGTATGCAGAGGAGATCATCAGTGTCACGCCTTCCGCGGCTGCTGCCTGCGCCATTTCTGCAATTGCCTGTGCGGCCGGTTCCCGCATCGTACATGCGGCTGTCTGTGCGATGGAAGGAGATACAAGATCGGCCGGCACGTAACCGTCCGGAAGCTTGTGTTTTTTATTGGCGACAACAAGCAGGCTGCCGGTATCGGTGAATACCGCAGGATCAATCGTCGGCTCAGGTTCCGGCGTTACGGTCGGCTCCGGCTCAGCTGAACTCTCCGGAGCTTCTGTTTCCGGTTCCGGTTCCGGTATCTGACTGTCTTCTGCTTTCGGTTTTGAAAAGAAGGTCAGATAGGAACTGACGGCAAGCAGCGCCACCAGTACAACAAGCAGTGCAGAAAGCACATATTTCATATGAAATCACTCCTTAAACAGATCTGTTTTCTCCAGCTGTTCCACCAGAACATAACCGATCACCACAGCAACCAGTTCTCCGGCTGCCACCTGAAGCCCGTAAATAACCGACATCTTCCACATCTGATCCGGACTCAGCATCCATCCGAGTTCCAGTCCGATAATGACTCCGTTAAACAGAACCGGCATCAGAATCGATGCGAACGGAATCCCGAATGTTTTTACATCTCTCAGCTTATAGGTACATACCGCCGCAAGGAACGTCGCCAGCGTTCCGAAAACAATGTCAATCGCCCCGGTCGCCCCCATTGCTGTGCCGACCAGATTTGTAATAAAGCATCCGATGGTAAGCGCCGGAATTGCCGGCTGCCAGATCAGCGGCAGCATCGTCAGCGCTTCCGAGAAGCGGATCTGAATCGGCCCGTAGGAAAGCGGGGCAAGGGCAATGGACAGGACCGCATAGATCGCCGCCACCATTGCAATTCTGGTTAAACGTTTCAGTGTCATGTATACATACTCCTTATTTTAGGTATACGTCGGGTAGCCGCTACCGACGGCGGAAAAACCGCAGTTCCTATTATAACGGGTTTTTGCATTACGTACAGGCGCACTTCCGCCTGCGCCGAAAACAAAAAACGCCCCTGCTGCAGAGGCGTCTCCGTCACATCAGTTCAAGAATCCGTGCAGTGATCGCTGCGCTGTGTGCGGCAGCTTCCGCTTCAATCTCCGCATAATCCCGATGGGCCGTATCATTGGCGTTATCAGAAATCGCCCGGATGATCACAAACGGAATGTGATTGATCCAGGCGGTCTGCGCAATCGCACCGCCCTCCATCTCTGTGCACATACCGCCAAAATCCGCGATGATGGCTTCCTTCCTCGCCTGGGAGCTGATGAACTGATCTCCGGTCACAATTCTCCCTTCAAACACCTGAATATCCGGAGCAGCTGCCTTTGCGGCCTCCACTGCTTTCGCCCGGAATGTCTCATCGGCTCTGAACGAGGCACTTCCGATTCCCGGCACCTCACCCTTGGCATACCCGAACGCAGTGATATCAAAATCATGCAGCACCGCATCGGTTGAAATCACAATGTCTCCGATATTGAGCGCATCATTCAGCGAACCGGCAATTCCGGTATTCAGAATGTGGGTCACTTCAAAGCAGTCAATCAGAATCTGCGCGCATACCGCAGCGTTGACTTTTCCGATTCCGCTCTGAACCAGAACGATATCTTTCGTACCGATTGTTCCCTGCCAGAATTTCATTCCGGCTTTTTCCGTTTCCGACTCCACATTCATGCGGTCATGAAGAATCGCTACTTCCGGCGCCATTGCGCCAATGATTCCGATTTTATAGTTATGCATGTATCCTCCTCTTTCCGATGCGATATTCTGTACGATCAGTGCATCCGTTCATTCAATCATCCCCCGCTGTCTGAACTCTCTGATCAGAAAGGTCATGGCAACCGTCTTGGCATCGGTCACTTCGCCGCTGACAATCAGCTCTGTAATTTCATCGAGCGTCAGTTTCTTCAGATTGATATTCTCATCCGCATCCAGATGCTGACCGACATAGTTCCCCTGCTTTGCATAATACAGTTCAATTACTTCACTGTCATAGGCAGGTGTCGGTACCAGCGAGCCGAGGCGGACAAACCCTGTTCCTTCATAACCGGTTTCTTCCACGATCTCACGCTTTGCGGTTGTAAGAGGGTCTTCTCCGGGTTCCTTTTTTCCGGCCGGGTATTCCAGCATCGCCATCTGCTGGCCATACCGCCACTGTGTTACAAATGTGAATTTTCCTTCTTCATCTTCCAGTGCAATTCCGACGCCTCCCGGGTGAACAACTACTTCCCGCGCCGCATGCTGGCCATCGGGCAGCTCTGCTTCGTCCAGCCGCACCTTGATGATATGTCCGTCATAGACCGTCTCCTGACGAACGGTTTTCTCTTCAAGCTCTGTAAGTTTTTCCGGTTTCATTTCCATTTTTCTTTTCGGGCAGGCATTCCCGCGATTCCTTTCCATTCTGTTTCTGTGCAAAACAGCTGTGCCTGACACTGTTTCCGTCGCTGATGCATATCTCTCATGCAAATGCCATCTTATCATACCGCACTTCCTCTGCAGCGATACGAAAGGACTTATATGCAAATCAGCGACTCAGTCCATTCAATTTAATACGCGTGCATGTTGTCTGAATGATTGTCATAACCTCTGTGATTGACATCGGACGGGCATTAAACCGGCGATACTGCGCAGCCATGGATAACACGCACTCCCGTACAGCCCGATCCTGATCGGCCTCAAAGATATTTTTCATCATGATATTGTCGATCAGGCAGCGTTTCGACTCATCTCAATCAAATCTGTTCTGCATCCGAACAGAAAGACAGGATAGTGCGGCAGAGCGAGAATATCACCTGTCTCACCAATGTCATAATCTCCGGTTTTATAAACTTTGTCAGGCCGCAATGCTCAGGGTGCTTCATAACAGTTATGCATAATCTGCATTTTCCTGTTTTTGCTTTTGCCTCTGCAGGACAGGCATCAGCTTCATAGCATATTACAAAATCCGTTTCCTGCCACAAGTGTGCTTATTTCATCACAGAAAACATCCGCATGAAAAATCAGAATGTCCGGATTTTCTGTCCGGAAGCCGGTTTCGCAGAATCAGCTGAGGGTAAAAAGAACACAGCGCTTACAGCCGTGTTCTTCTGATCATCTGTTTACTGCGCCAATTCTGCTTACAGAATCGGAATCCGTATCGTGCAGTCGCTGAGCGGCCAGCTGCTGCAGGCATGAATATAGCCGAACTGCTTATCCGCCCGTCTTCTGCCATCGCCGTCCGCCGGTACAAATACCTCTCCGCTGATGAGTTTGGCGCGGCAGTACCCGCAGGCTCCGGAGCGGCATCTGCTGCGGCCGGGAATCCCCGCCCGTTCCAGTGCGATCATGATCGGCTCTTCTGAGCGCATTTCTATCACATCTTCCTGAATGCCGCGAAGCACCGTCAGCCGGAAGATTTCAGGCTTCTGCTCCTTCGGATAGCCTTCTGCCTGTCTGACATCACGAGGTGCGCCGAACACTTCCATCCGGATGCGCCTGGCCGGCACGTTCAGCTGTTCCAGCTGCTGTTTCACATAGCGATACATCGGAAGCGGTCCGCATACGAAGTATGTCGTATCCTCACCCGAATACTTCCGGATCAGCTCCTTCGAAAGCAGTCCCCGTTCTCCTTCATACGGTTCATCCCCGCTGATGACATTGATCAGACGAACGCGGTCGCTGCGAACAGACTTCAGCGTATCTTCCAGAATGATATCCTTCGGCGAAACCGAACCATACAGAATCGTAAGATCCATGTCCAGCGTGCCATGCGCGATTTCCTTTGCCATCGAGCAGAACGGCGTAATGCCGCTGCCTCCCGCAAGCGCCACCACGGTTTTGGAATCCCGCAGGGGTTCATAGTAAAATTCGCCGAACGGCAGATGAGCAGTAAAGATATCTCCCTGCTTCACATTGGCATACAGCCAGTTTGCCGCAAATCCGGTTTCCGGTTTTCCGTTTCGCACCGTAATCTGAAAGAACGGATGGTCATCACCGCGCGCTTCAAACGGCGCGCTGCAGATCGAATACGGGCGCGTAGTCACGGTTCCGTTAATTTCCAGATCAAGACTGACATATTGTCCTGCCTGAAACGGCGGAAGGAGTTCTCCTTCTGCTGCCTCAAACGTAAACCGTCTGGCAGTCGGCGAAACATTCTCCGCCTTCGTCACCCTGACTCTGGTCGATTCCGGATGCAGTTCCTGCGCAATCTCCTTGATATGGTCGTGGTAAAGGTTCTCCGGGCTGCCGCTTTCAATCAGCTTCCGTCTTGCGTCAATGACGCGGTTTGCGCCGAGTACATCTCTGAAAAATCCATGGACTTTCATTTTCCGGACGCCTCCTTTTTCATCTGTTCGAGGATCATCGTCGCAGCGATCTTTCCGTTATTGATATTGCACGCCATGCCGTCTCCGACAAGCTGATGGCTCGCACACCACACAAGACCCCCGATGTACTGTTCCCGTTCCACATCTTCCAGCCGGCCGACAACAGAGTTGACCATCGAATGCTGGTAACCGTAAATACCGCCCTGATACATTCCGGTATACCGGGCAATCGTCATCGGAGTTTCAATCACAATCTCCTGAATATGATTCAGAAGATTGACGCCAAGCCGTCTGCTCACCGTATCGATCATCTGCTTTGCGATCTTCCGCTTCATTCTGTAATAATTATCCGCATTGACCCGGTCAAACGCTTCCGGCAGCGGAAGGTTGGTGATCGAAAGACTGGTCATGCCTTCCGGCACCGCATCCGGATTGGCGTAATTCAGACAGATCGCTGTCAGATAGCTCCAGTTCCCGGGCTGTTTTCCCTGTTCCCAGAACACATTCGTATCAAACGGAATTTCACTGGAGAAGACCGAATAGGAATGAATATTGAGCTCTTCCGGTTTCTGATCCAGAAGAAGCACAACCGAAAAGTTTGTCACGGACATCGGCATCGCATTGGCGTACTTTCTTGCCTGTACCGGAACTTCAGACTGCGGTTCGATCATGGTTCCGTAAACGGTATTCGGATATGGCGCACAGGCGATATACCGCGCATGAATCTCATCCCCGCGGGATGTACGGACGCCGTAAACATGGCCGTTTTCCACCAGGATCTTCTCCACGTTCTGACAGTATTCAAACTGCACGCCGAGTTCTTCACAGCGGTTCTGCATTGCCATGGCCATCTCATGAGAGAAGCCGCGCGCAACATAACTTCCGCCCATCATATAATCCGCCATCAGAAATGCATAGATTGTAAACGGCAGGGTGCTCATCGGCTGCCCGACGTAAATCCAGTATGCGCTGAGAATCTTTTTCACCGGTGCAGGAAGATGAAACGCAGCATGCAGCACTTCCTCTGCGGAATAGCCGGCTGTTCTGACCAGCGCTTCATGTTTCATCAGCATCTCTGCCTTCGACAGCGAATGCTCATTCAGATACAGCACGGATTCATAAACGCTGCGGCAGACCTCAAGCAGCCGGTTGACTTCCGGGCGGGTGCCGGGATACTGCGCTTCGATCTCATCTGCGCAGACCCATGTGCCGTCCGCTCTCCTTCCGGCATGCAGTTCAATATCAATCTGATCTTCCGGCGAAACCAGTTCATACGCTTCCGGAACCCGGAGCCAGTCAATCGCTACCTTCATCTCATCCAGATACTTCCGGATATAGAGCGGTTCCTCCGCCGGGCCAAGCGACATCATCTCATGCAGGGTCGCTTCCATTTCAATCCCGCTTCGCACAAAGCTTGTCGCACAGCCGCCCGGAAGATTATGGCGCTCAAGCACCAGCACTGATTTTCCTTCCGAAGCCAGCCGCATCGCGCAGCTCATGCCCGCAAGCGCACCGCCGATCACGATCACATCGTAATGTTCTCTGTAAAAAGCCATAGGATTATCCTTTCTCATGATGCTATGGATCTGTTTTTACGCATTCTGTCCTGACTGAAAAAGAACAGGCTGCCGCATCCGGCCGAACCTGTTCTTTCAATCTTCGGATCGCTGAAGGCTTCTCAGAAGAAACGTTCAACAAGTTCTCTTGAATACTCAGCGGTTTCATCCATGTCTCCGAATGACATGATTTCACCGGCATAGTAGGTATCGTATTTACCCTGCATTGCTTCAACGTCATCGTACCAGCCTGCCGCATAGTCTTCCGAGAAGACATGGGGGAAGTAATACCAGCTCTGTTCATTGATGACATTGGATGCCGGGTTCCGCATGATGCGCAGGTCTTCCAGAACCATCTGGCGGCACGCATCCACGGTGATCTCCTCACGGTTTTTATGCTTGCGGAGGGCGTAGGTGGTAATCACCTGGTCTTTCGTATCTCTCCAGCGACGGTAATAAACCATCAGATGCCCGAGGCGCTCCGGCGTCATATTATCAAATACATAGTAGGAGATATCAGGATGATCTTCCGGTCTTGTCTCGACTGCCAGCACGTCATAGCGCTCGTACTCAATCTTCGAGAAATACTTCTTCTCATCTTCTCTTGCGTCCGCATAGTTCGGGAAGAACTGCAGCGGAGCGGTTACAATCAGCTTGTCGTATTCCTCTGTTTCCCCGTTGACGGTCACATATACCTTTCCGTCTTTCCGCTCGATCTTCGAAATCGAAGCACAGAGCCGGGCCGGATTCTTCAGTTTTTCATTCAGGCATTCCCAGATGTACTGCGTACCGTTCTTCCATGTCCAGAGGTTCAGCCGGACGAAGTTCATGCATGTCTGGAAGTCCAGATATTTCAGAACATAGGCCGCCGGAATCTCATCAAAATAACCGTAGCCGAATGAAGTGAACGGGCCGACCCAGATATCCTGAATGAGTTCAACATGATTCATTTCACACCAGTCTTTGAACGGCATAGAAAGATCCTTCAGATTCTCGTTTGTACCGCTGACTTCTTCGCGCTCCGGCGTGCAGGCAAAGCCTTCATACCGGCCCTGCGCAACACCGCGGTGTCCGTTGACATCGTACCCCTTGTACTTTGTCTCAAGAATGCGTCCCAGTTCTGTAACCTGCTGCTTCATCTTCATCAGATGCGGAATCTTCAGAAGATTCTTCGCCGGTTCAAACGGTTCGATTACATTTCCTTCGGCATCCTTGTATCTGCGGCTCAGCTGCGGTCCGTCATGGGTAATGCCGCAGAATGTTTCCACATCATGAACGGCATAGTAAGAAGGCACGCCCATGATCGCGCCCATCTCATACCGTCTTCCGTTATAGTGCGGGCTGTTGCATTTGCCGCCGACATGATCGTTCCGCTCCAGGATCGTATAATTATCGTATCCTTTCTTTTCAAGATACATTCCGGCAGAAAGACCTGCGGGTCCTCCGCCGATAATACAGATTCTTGTATCCTTATCCATAAGTAAATTATCCTCCAGTGTTTCAGCTGATTTCATTATAGCCGTATGATTCGGTTTTTTGCACGCATTTCCGAATCTCCTCGCCCCTCCCTTTTCTGCCTGACGGATGGTTTTCTCATTATGATGTTGTAAAATTACTCCAGCAGGATTCTTATTGTCCGCAATCCGGTTCCTGTTCAGACCGGAATGTGAAAACAGATTGCCGGAAACTCATTTAAGGAGACACGCATGCCAAAAGAAGTTAATCCACGCATTCATGTGAATGAACGCGATTACCCGTATCAGGACCACCATTGTGATGATCCGGAGAAGAAAGAGCTTGTGATGAAGCTTGCCCGGATGATCACCGACAACATTCCCCGCAAACTCCCCGGAGGAATGCACGAAAATCATATGGACTTCTGGATTCTTGACCGGCTTCTTTCCAATGAAGAAGTGAAGTTCATGCTCAGCTTCAGAAAACGGCGGACCGGAAAAACCACAGCGGAACTTGCCAGAGCCAATCATATGAGTGAAGAGGAAGCTCAGCGCATGATCAACCATCTGCTGTGGATCGGCCTCCTGGAACAGAACCGCGACAACCAGGATCACCATATTCAGTATCTGATTCCCAAATGGGTTGTCGGAAGCGGGGAATACATGGTCGAGCACCCGACACTGCCGGATGAGCATCCGGAAATTGCCACTATGTTCAACCTTGCCCCGCAGGAGCCCCTTGAGCTTGCCGCAAAACTGGTTCCTCCCGGGGGAGCCGGTATCGGAATGCATGTCATTCCGGTGGAGAAGGCCATTGAAGCGGAAAGCCGTTCGGTTTCCGTAGAGCATCTTTCCCACTGGCTTCAGAAATACGACACCTTCTGTGCAATGGTCTGCGCCTGCCGGAAAGCTCAGCGCATCCGGAATGAAGGCGTCGGTGATGTGGAAGGCTATATGTGCATCGGCGTCGGTGATATTGCCGAGTTTCTTGTAACATCCGGAAAAGATGCGCACTACATCACAAGAGAAGAAGCGATGGACATCATCCTGCGGGCAGAGCGCAAGGGTTACGTGCATCAGATCACCAATCTTGACGGTCCGGATCGCATCGTCGGCATCTGCAACTGCTCTCCCGGCAGCTGCTACGGACTGCGCACCAGCCAGCTGTTCAATACGCCGAACATGAGCCGGAGCGCCTACCGTGCGCATGTTGACCCGCAGAAATGCACAGCCTGCGGGAAATGCGCTGAGGTCTGTCCGGCCGGAGCCGCAAAGCTTGGCCAGAAACTCTGCCGGGCAGATGGCTCCCGTGTGAAGTATCCGCTCCATGAGCTGCCGGATGACAACATCTGGGGCGAAGACAGATGGGATCCCGATTACCGCGATCATAACAGAATCAGCTGCTATGACACCGGCACATCGCCATGCAAAACCGCTTGCCCTGCACATGTTTCTGTTCAGGGGTACATCCGTATGGCGGCAGAAGGCCGCTATGAAGATGCTGTAAAGCTGATCCGCAGGGACAATCCGTTCCCGGCAGTATGCGGAGCAGTATGCAACAGAAGGTGTGAAGACCGCTGCACACGCGGAATCATCGATCAGCCGGTCGCAATTGATGAGATCAAGAAGTTCCTCTGTCAGTATGAGGTTCAGAATCCGGACTGCTTTATTCCTGTCTGTGAGAACATGGACGGAAAACAATGGGATGAATTTAAAATCGCCGTGATCGGCGCCGGTCCTGCAGGGCTTACAGCAGCGTACTGGCTCCGGACGGAAGGCTATCCGGTTACGGTATTTGAGAAAGAATCCCGGCCAGGCGGGATGATGATGAACGGCATTCCGAACTTCCGGCTGGAAAAAGAACTTCTGAATGCGGAGATTTCGATCATTGAGAAGATGGGCGCTGAGATCCGCTGCGGAATTGAAGTCGGTAAAGATGTCACGATTGAAGAACTGCGGACGCAGGGATATAAAGCATTCTATCTTGCGATCGGTCTGCAGGAAGGAGCGATGGCCGGCATTCCCGGCGAAGACGCTGCAGGTGTCGAAAGCGGTATTTCCTTCCTGAAGCGCATCAGCCAGGATGAAACGCAGCGACTGAGCGGTGCCGCAGTTGTGGTCGGCGGCGGTAATGTTGCGGCAGATGTTGCACGTACCGCACTGCGTGCAGGAAGTGAGCGCGTCTTCATGGTCTGTCTCGAACAGGCTGATGAAATGCCTGCCGCTGACGAAGAGATCGCCGAATTGAAAGCAGAAGGCGTCGACATCATCAACGGATACGGTCCGCTTGAAATCCGGACACAAGACGGAAAAATCACCTCCATGATCTTCCGGAAATGTATTTCCGTATTCGATGAAACCGGACGCTTTTCTCCGGAATTCAATGAAAATGAAACGATTCGCGTAGATTGCGCCAATGTTCTGATGGCAATCGGCCAAAGAGCAGACTGGGGAGATCTGCTGAACGGAACAAAGGTCCGCCTCAATCCGAACGGCACTGTGATCGCTGATCCGATTACCTATCAGACTGACGAGCCCGATATCTTCACCGGAGGTGATATTTATCACGGTCCGCGGTTTGCGATTGATGCGATCGCTGAGGGCAGAGAAGGCATGGTATCAATCAACCGTTTTGTCCATCCCGGGCAGTCGCTCACGCTTGGCCGCGATCTGCGGAAATTCACTGAACTGGACCGTGACGATATCCGTGTCGAATCGTATGACAGCGCAGCTCGTCAGCGGCCCGGTTCAAAACCCGGCAGTGCAGCTGAAACCTTTTCCGATCTGCGGGCGCCATTTACCGAAAAGCAGGTACAGAATGAAGCACGCCGCTGTCTGAAATGCGGTGCCGCAAAGGTTGATCTGAACCAGTGTGTTGGCTGCGGTCTCTGCACGACACGCTGCGCATTCGATGCCATCCGGCTTGAACGGGATATCCCGCATGCCTCAGACATGCATACCGCAGAAGAAATGATCCGGTGCGTTGCGCCTTATGCGCTGAAGCGGGGCTTTAAGATCATAAAGAAAAAAATAACCGGAAAATCCGATTACCCGAACGAGCATTAACAGATCAATGACTGCAGCCCATGGCTGCAGTTTTCAGTTCCTCAATCGAAAAAGGAACCAGCAGAATGTACTGGTTCCCTGAATCTGTATCCGCCTGTGCAGACAGTTCATTCCTTCGCTCTGCCGCTGTTACAGAAGCCTGTTCTTTTCCTTTTCCAGACTGATTCTTGCCAGCTCGGAATTTTTATATTCCGGCTCTTCTGTCACTTCCCGGATAATTTCAATTCCTTCCGGGAAATGAATCTCCTGATCTTCATTCTGAAGCTCAATTTCCATAACGGCACGGTCTTTCCAGAACGGGTAAATATCAATTTCAAAATACTGACTCTGATAAGACATGCAGAAACGGGTTTTCCGGATCGGGCGCTTCTGGGGGTCTGCTTCCATAAGCAGGTCCAGATATTGATTCTGTGTCAGACGCTTTTCAATTTCAATCCGCTTCAGTCCCGTGACCTTCCGCTTGGAAGTCATGTAATACGTATAATGCCCTTTTTCTCCCCGCTGACGCACACGCAGTTCTTCTCCGGCCGGCGCACAGAGATAGGTCTGAATGATTTCAACTCTGCGGCAGTTCGTCAGACTTTCCAGCCAGGCAATATCCGGATAGCGAATCAGATATTTCCGTTCTACCTCCATCATGACCGGCTCGCCGAGGAAAGCAGAGATTTCCGAAATCAGATGGACGAGCTTTTCCTCGAAGGAAACGGAATTATCGATTACCCGAAGATGCGGATGTCCGGTCCATGCGTCAATCAGGCTGTCATCAAGTCTGACTGCCTGGTCAATCGATTCGATCCGTGCTTCATTATTGTCCGTCGTATAGAACTGCTCCGCTCCTTTTGCCGCAGTCATCATATGGAACACCGCATCATAGGAATCCCGGCATTCCACTTCATTCAGCCCCATACTGGCAAGAATCTTCTGAAATTCCGCTTCCGTCATATAAACGCGGTTATCGATCAGACCTCGGTCACAGACAATCAGTATCTTTTCATCCGGCATTGTTTTCGCCGCTGCCTCAAAGACTTTTTCCTTTTCGTACTGCAGCCGCATCTGTCCGACCTGATAATCGTAATTCGTTCCGCAGGTCCATGGCGCTACGCCCCCTGAGATCAGTTCTGTCGCTGTTTCCGGCACAAACAGCACCTTGTATCCGCGTTTGGAAAACTCTTTATTGATCCAGCTCATTGCCGTTGTCTTTCCGGCACACGGCCCGCCGGTAATCACGATCTTGGTTAGTTCCATCCGTCACGCACCCCTTTATTTATTGTAAACGTAAGCGAAGCGAAGAATGACTGCGAATCCGTTAACGGGGATATTTTCCTGCTTCCCGTTCTGCGTTCTGATGTTCCAGAAGCTCCTTCACATAGCGCTGTTCATCAATCGGGAAACCGATCACTTCGTGATTCCAGGCGGAGAGATACGCCGCATTGGTAAGCTCCAGTGCATTGACCGCATTTCTTCCTTCCACAACAAGCGGTTCTTTTCCTTCCACTGCCCGGGCAAAGTTTTCCAGAAGCAGCGGATGCGTCTTCGTGTTCTCTTCCAGCTGCTCCGTAACCACGGTTTCCCTGAGCCGCTCTCTGGAATTGCACTCCGCATTTTTCCGGTAATCATTGAGGTCCTGATCATAACGGGTAATCGTCAGTGTCTGATCCTCCAGTACGATTGTTCCCAGCGAGCCGGTGATTTCAAGCAGGTCACTGCCCGTCCCCTCTCCGGTAGAGGCCAGAAAGACGCCGGTTTTTCTGTCCGGATAATCCATGACAATCGTCACTTCATCATCAACGGAAAAGTCATTGTATTTGCCGAAGCAGATATCCGCATAAAGTGTTTCCGGCATGCCGAACAGCCATTGCCACATATCGATCAGATGCTGGGCCTGATTGATCATCAGACCGCCGCTTTCTCCGTTCCAGCTGCTGCGCCATGGTGAAGAACGATGATAATGTTCCGTTCGGAAATAGCGGCTGTTTTTCATCAGAACCCGGGTAATATCACCGATTTCCCTGTGTTCCAGCAGTTCCTTTACCCGCCGGAATTTCGGAAACATGCGCTGATGAAACATCACCGAAAACTTCAGACCGGCGTCATCTGCCAGATCTGCCAGAGGACGGCATTCCGCTGTGCATACGCCGGCAGGCTTGTCCAGCATCAGATGCTTGCCTGCCCGAAGCGCCCGCATGCCCATTTCCGCATGCAGGGAATGCGGCGTGGCAACCAGAACCGCATCAAAACATTCCGGATGTGCATACAGCTCCTCTTCGCTCTCAAAGACAGCGATCGAATCATGAAAGAGCTCTCGGATTTCCTGCTGTTTTTCCGGTCTGCGGGAAACAGCGGCAGCTGCAGTGACAGAAGGAACGCTGCCTTCTGCGATGTACTTCAGATAATTGGTGCCCATGGTGCCGGTGCCGATTAATGCAAGTCGAATCATATACTGGATCTCCTTTCTGCTTCCAGAATAGCCTGTTTCCGCTTCTTTGAAATCTGATTTGATCAGATCTCCGGATATGATCAATTCTGGTTATTTCTGATCAATTCTGATTGAATATAGTTCCCGCATGCATTATATTGAAGCTGAAGCGAAACGGAGGACATGCTATGGCACGGATCAATATTGAAGGCGCACAGAATGTCAATGTATCAAAACGGCTTGCGCCGGAACTTTCCGCAGAAGAACAGCTTTCCCTGATGGAAACATATACTGATGCGCACAGAAACAGCGAAGGTCAGGACAAGGCAATCCGGGAGCTGAACTGCCTCAGGGTTCTGTACCCGGTGCTGTTCCGCCATAATGAAGAAACCGATCTGATTGCCGGCCGGCTCGATTTCCTGCCGATTGGCTTCGGTTCTGTGACCAGTATCGGCGGTGTCGGCCATTACTGCGTATTTCATGAACTGCGCGCATTCGGCAAACAGTTTGAAGATGATGCGCATAAACAGCGGGTTCAGACGCTGTACGACTACTGGCAGGAACATGATGTCAAATCAATCTACTGCCAGGATGTGCTGAACGATACCACGACCGGACGATTCATTGACTGCCGCTATCCGTTTATGGCAACTGCCCGGCTCAGCGGCATGATGCTGGATTATGCAAAACTGATGCGTCTTGGTGTAAACGGGCTGAAAGAGGAACTGCGCCGCACAGAGTCAAACGCATTCATCACATCGTGTCTTGGTGCGCTGGATCTGTTTCAGGAGGTAATTGATAAGGAAATCCGTCTTACCGCAGAGGAATGCACTGCTGCACAGGGGCAGCGCAAAATGGATCTTGAGTGGATCCTGACGGATCTTAAAGCGATCCGGGAAGAAGCTCCGGTCACATTCCATCAGGCGCTGCAGCTGTTCTGGCTGTACGCGCTGTGTGCCGGCTGTATCAATTACGGCCGGCTGGATATCGTGCTCGGCCCGTATCTGAAGCGGGATATCGAACAGGGAGTGATTACCCGGGCAGATGCGTTCCGCTGCGTCCGCTCTCTCTGGACGCTGATTGAAAATCGCAGAACCACGGTCAACGGGCGGATTATTGTCGGCGGGCAGGGAAGAGAAGATCCGGAAGCGGCTGACCTCTTCTGCCGGATCTGCCTTGAAGTATGCCGTTCCACCCGGTATGTCGAGCCGCAGTTCACACTGCGCTTCGACCATACCACACCGAAAGATATTCTTGATCTTGCCTATGCCTGTCTTTCTGAGGGATGCACTTATCCGACGCTGTACAACGACGATGTCAACGTACCGGCAGTGGAATGGGGCATGCGTGTGGACCGTAAAACAGCGGAACAGTATACGCCGTTTGGCTGTACGGAGTATGTGATTCAGGGGAAAAGCGTCGGGACACCCAACACCCTGCTCAACCTCGTCAAGATCATGCAGCTGGGGCTGAATGACGGATATGACCCGATGGATCATATTTATAAAGCCGGTCCGGTAAAGGTTGCGGATATCGACAGCTTTCAGACATTCGACGAATTCTTCGATCAGTATAAACGGCTGCTTGACTACTACTTTGATCTCAGTATCGAAGCACAGAAGCACAGCTATGAAATCATGAATCAGGAAGTTTCCTTCCTGTTCACCTCCATTCTGATGGATGACTGCATCGCCCGCAGAAAAGCACTGCTCGACGGCGGAGTGCAGATTCTCGGCGGAACCAACGAGACCTACGGAAACATCAATGCGTCTGATGCGCTCGTCGCGATAAAGACACTCGTCTTTGACCAGAAGAAATACACGCTGCGGCAGCTGAATGAAGCTGCCCTTCACAACTTTGAAGGAGAAGACGGCCGGCTGATTCAGAAAGATCTGCTTGCCTGTGCAAAGTACGGAAATGACATTGATGAAGCAGACGAGCTCGCCAATGAACTGTATGAATATGTCGCAAAAGGCATCCGTCAGCGCGGCATCGATGCAGGCCTTGGCTATTATCTGATCGTGATTTCCAACAACCAGACCAATACCGACTGGGGACATCAGACAGACGCAAGCCTTGATGGCAGAAAACGGGGCGTTTATCTGAATCCGGCAAACAATCCGGTCGGCGGTGCAGCTGTTTCCGGCCCTACCGCATGCATGAACTCCCTGGCAAAGTTCAATGCAAAGTATCACGCCGGAAGCGTACAGAACATGAAATTCACTCCCCGCATGATGAAGGAAGAGGAAGAAAAAGTGCGGGCAATGTTGCGCACCTATTTCCGCAGAGGCGGCTGTCAGCTGATGGTAACCTGCGTCAATCCTGGTGATCTCGAAGACGCCATGATCCATCCGCAGGACCATAAGGACCTCATTGTCCGGGTCGCCGGCTACAGTGCGGTATTCATCAATCTCGGACGGGATGTGCAGGAAGAACTGCTGAGCAGGGAGCTGTATGATTAAGGTATCCAATATTGAACGGTTTGCGACGCATGACGGGCCGGGCATACGGACAGCGGTTTTTCTCAAGGGATGCCCGCTCTGCTGCCCATGGTGTGCCAACCCGGAAGCGAAGGAACCGCGGCCGGTACTGATGTATAAGGAATCCGTCTGCCTGCGCTGCCGCAGGTGTGAAGCCGTATGTCCCAGGCATGCGATTCAATGGCAGAACGATGCCTTTGAGGCAGACCGGAATGCCTGCACGGCATGCGGTGAATGTGTCCGCTGCTGTCCGGGTTCCGCGCTTTCTCTCAATGGCACGGAAATGAGTGCAGAAGAGATTCTTCGCATTGTTCTGAAGGATTCTGATTATTACGAGGAAAGCGGCGGAGGCGTCACTTTCTCCGGCGGTGAACCGCTGTTTCAAGGCCAGGAAGCGATTGCGCTGTTTGCGAAGGCAAAAGAGGCCGGGCTTCACACAGCAGCTGAAACAACCGGCAATGTTCCGGCGTCACTGATGAAACAGGCGGAACCGTATATCGATCTGTTTCTCTTTGATCTGAAACATACGGATCCCGCTGTTCTGAAAACAGTAACGCATGCAGTGCCGGAACAGATCTTCGAAAACTTTGAATATCTGACTTCGCTGCGTCCGTCAGACGTCATCGCCCGCATCCCGGTCATCCCCGGCTTCAATCAGGATGCAGTGGAAGACCTCATCGCTTATGCAAAATCCCGCCATATAAAGGCGATCCACCTGCTGCCTTACCACAATCTCGGCAAAGCCAAATGGCATCAGCTTCAGAAGCCATATTGCTATGACGATATACCGGCGCTGAAAAAAGAAGAACTGGAGCGCTATTGCGATGCGCTTGTTTCCATCGGAGGATAGCCCATTATGCTCACACAGGAACGACAGATGCGCATACTGAAAAAGCTGGAAGAAAACCCGTTTGTCTCCGTAAAGGAACTGATGGAAGAACTTCATGTTTCCCGCAGCAGCGTAATGCGGGACCTTGATGCGCTGAAAAAGGAAGGCCGTCTGGTCCGAAGCCATGGCGGCGCAAGCCGGTATTCCGTACAGGAAACCCTGAACAAGGCGATTGAGCGCTCCGTCCGGGAAAAGGAAACGATCCGGGCAGAAGAAAAGCAGGCGTTATGCAGAAGAGCTGCAGAAGACCTCAGAGATGACACCTGCATCTATCTGGACTCCGGAACAACCGTCGCATGTATGATTCCGTATCTGCGGAACCGTAATCTCATTCTTGTCACCTCATCGGTTCATCTGATCCGCCGGCTGCCGGAGCGGTTCCGGCCCGAAGTGCACCTGATCGGAGGTACCTATGATCAGAAATATGACATGCTGGTGGGGATCGAGTGTCTGGAACAGCTGGATCGCTTCCGCTTTGATACCGCACTGATCAGTGCCAGCGGCATCAATCCGGATACAGGTGAAGTGACAGCTGCGGATATCGCAATCGCAGAACTGAAGAAACTCGTCATGAAGCATGCCTGCCAGTCCTTTTTACTGGCAGACACCTCAAAACTGAATCAGCGTGCCCTGATCTCATTCGCAAAGCTCAGTGACTTTGATGCGGTATATCTCAATGGCAAACCGCAGGAAAACTATCCGGACACATTCCGGACTGCAGAATAACAGGAGGACATATGAAAACACAGGACGAACGAAAACGCAGACTGCTCGAATCAATGAAAGGAGGCCTGATTGTTTCCTGCCAGGTACAGCATGATGATCCGATCAATATCGCTTCCGATCCGAACCTGATGCCGGTCAAGATGGCGGAGGCCGCCCGCTGGGCAGGCGCAGCAGGACTCCGGGCCAATTCACCGGAACAGATCCGGGCGATCAAGGAAGCTGTCCCGGAACTGCCGGTAATCGGATTATGGAAGGTCTGGCATGAAGATACCGACGTGTTTATCACGCCGACCATGAAGGAAGCCCGGGCTATCTGGGAAGCCGGTGCAGAAATCATTGCCATGGACTGCACAAAGCAGATTACCCATGAGAAAACCATTGCCTGGGATCTTCTGAAACAGGTGAAAGAGGAAATCCCTGACGCAATCACCTTCGCTGATGTCTCAACGCTCGAAGAAGCAGCTCATGCGGTGGAGAACGGCGCTGACATCATTGCGCCGACGCTTTACGGATATACAAAGGAAACCGCACATATCGAAGGTGCGGATTACCGGATGTTCGCAGAGATGTGCCGGCAGTTCAAAGATCATGCTTATGTCATGATGGAAGGCCATATCTATACTCCGGAAGATGCGATGAAGTGCATTTTCCTCGGTGCCCACGCGGTTGTGGTCGGAAGCGCAATAACCCGGCCGCACCTGACCGCCAGACGGTTTGTCGATCTGCTCAGCGGATATCAGACAAACTGGCGGGATGCGGAACGGGCAAAACACTGATCCGCAAAACAATGAAGGAAACAGAAAAAAGGATTTCTGTACAGCCGGTTTATAATCGCTGTCAGGAATCCTTTCTGCATTTATCCGTTATTATGCGCTTTTGAATTCAGGTAGTTTACTGCAGACAGTACTGCAGTATTCCCCTGCCCTGCTGCTTTGATGTACTGATACGGCAGCCCGGCAATATCGCCTGCCGCAAAGCAGCCGGGAATGGAAGTCGACATATCGACGTTTACCGCCACATGGGCTCCGTTTGTCTCAAGTCCCGGCACCAGCTGCCCGGGCGAAACTGCATCTCTGAGAATAAATACGCCGTCTGTTTCAATCTCACGCTGATCGGTCTTCAGTTTCTCAACCTGTCTGTCGCCGATCACATCAATCGGTTTCTCGCGGATTACTTCGATGCACTCCTTTGTATGAACCTCATCTTTGTACAGCGGAATGTAATAGACTTTCGCCGCATATTCGCTCAGAAGATCCGCTTCCTCTTCTTCTTTCGAAGAGCTTCCGATCACAACTGCCGTCTTTCCTTTGTACAGCGCCGCATCACAGGTTGCGCAATAGCTGACTCCGCGGCCAAGCAGGCGTTCTTCGTTCGGATATGGCTTTTCCATGACCACGCCCGTCGCAAGAATCACCGTCTTTGCCTCATACATATTGACTGCACCCTGAAGTGCAAAGGTCTCACCCATTGCATAGACCGCTGTGATCTGTTCTTCCGTGATCTCAACCCCCATTGAAGCCGCATGGTTCAGAAATGCCTTTGACATTTCTGAGCCGGTGATTTCCGGAAGTCCGAGATAATTCAGAATGGTATGTGCTTTTTCTACTTTGACGGATGACTTCTTTGAGCCAAACAGAATAAAACTCTTCTTTCTGATCTGAGCAGTAATCGCCGCTTCCAGACCTGCGGGACCTGTTCCGATAATCGCAATATCATATACCATAGTTTCTTTCCTCCGTCTTTATTTTACCGATTCTGTTTTTCCGGCAAACTGTTATGCCCGAGAAATTCCGCTGTCATGACTCCGTCGCCGATTTCCGGATGCCAGGAGACCCGAAACCGCTTATCCTGAAGAAGGGATTCCCTGAACTTCCGGATCTTTGCGCTCATCTGCCGCGTGCTCCGGTTATCCGTGAGCTCAGGATGATCGGCCATCCCGTGGAAATTCAGATTATCGAACACAAATACCGAACCGGCATATGCATTCGGCAGAAAGTGTTCCAGATACATCCGGTACTGTGATTTTGCGGCATCGATGAAAAACAGATCATAATACTGATTCGTCTGATACAGCGCCGCATCGCACAGATGAACAAAGATTCTGTCATCCAGCTTTTCATTTCTGATATTGTTCACAGCCTGCTTTGCCATTGCCGGATCGGCTTCCAGCGTATCGATTGTAATGCCCTGCCGTACTTCAGCCATCTTCATTGCCGACCAGCCCACTGCAGTTCCGCATTCCAGAATTTTCATGATCCAGGGATGTTCGCGGATATAGGAGAGAAGAAATTCCATTCCGTCTTCCAGCATGATCGGAACATGATTCTCTCTTGCCTGCAGTTCCACTTCCTTCAGACTGCTGGTCATATCATATTTCCTGTCAGTACGGTTTCAAGAAACTGCGATGCAGTTTTCTGAAGCTTCCATATCGTTTCTTTCGGTGTTGCCGGAAGATCATACTTCCAGTTCGGAAAATAGCGGGTCAGATGAAGGACGATGGACGGATCCAGCGAGGCCAGCCACTTCGCTTCTTTCTCCACCCATTCTTCCGAATCGTTCTTTCCCGGGATGATCAGAGATGTCACCTCTACATGACAATGCGTATGCATTCGTTCGATCGTCTCTTTTGCCTGTTCATAACTGCCCCCGAACTCCCGGTAACAGGCGTCATCTCCTTTCAGATCAATATTCATCGCATCCACATACGGCTCGAGCTCCATAAGCACGGAGGGGGATGCGCACCCGTTTGAAACGACAACAACTTTTTTCCCGTACGGCTTTACCAGTTTCGCAACATCACGGATGTACTCCCACGAAATCAGCGGTTCATTATAGGTAAACGCGATGCCAAGATTCCCCTCTGTCCGCAGCACAACAGCAGAAAGCTCTTCTGCAGAGACTGTTTCATAATGCACGCTGGTTTCATCTGCCATGGAAATCTGCCAGTTCTGACAGAACGGACAGGCAAGATTACAGCCGTAAGAACCGGCAGAAAGAATCATGGAACCCGGAAAGAACCGGGCCAGCGGCTTCTTTTCAATCGGGTCCAGGGCAAGTGAAGTGATGCGTCCGTAGCCGGTACAGATATTCTGCCCGTTCTGATTCATCCTTGCCCGGCAGAAACCGGTCCTTCCTTCGTTCAGTATGCAGTGGCGGAAACAGACCTCACAGCGGATTTCAGACATGCCGGATCACCTCAAAACGCTCCAGACGAACCGTTTCGAATTCGCCGATTCCTGCTTTGGAACGGGCAATCCGGATCTGTTCCTGCGGTGTATCCACCCCTTCCAGATCCGGCAGTAGCAGTCCTCTTCTGCCGTCTTCCGAAGACACAATCACGCCATAGCGCTTCGCATCCAGTTCGCTCATACTGCGCACCGGTTCCGCCGGTGACAGCACATCTACCGACATTTCCAGAAAGTCCAGTTCTTCCTTCTGCACCGGTTCAAACCGCGGGTCTTTTGAGCAGGCAGAAATTGCATTTGCGACAATCTCTTCTGCAATACAGGAACGTACCGGTTCAATCGTTCCGATACATCCGCGCAGATCTCCGAATTCATGTATGGATACAAATACCCCTGCCCGCTGGTTCTTCAGTTCTTCCGCAACCGGTTCAGACAGCCGTTTATGAAAGAGCACCCACTCCCTGACCGCCGCAATCGCAAGCCGGACATACGGATCGGCAGCTTCCTGTCTGGCCCCGCATTCGTTTCGGACGGCCGCCTCGTACTGATCCAGAAAGTTTCTTGTTTCATCGCTTTTCTTTATGCGGTAAATCACAAATCCGTATCCGACCCCGAACGTCGCCTCATGGCTGAGCACTTCCGGCTCCACCGCAAGTCTGTCCAGTATGCCGGCCATAATCACAAAGGAGCGATGCCCGCATTCTTCCGCTTTCGAAAGAAACCCCGGTTCATAGCCAAGCAGCGCTTTGAAGTCTGCCTCCGCCATATCCTTCATCAGCCTTGCGTCATACGCCGGTCCTTCCGGTTTATAGCCATAGGGACCGTCTTCTTTTTCACAGTGCGACAGATCTCCGCTTGCCACGATCAAAATGCGTTTATCACTTTCCTGCGCTGCTTTCCGGATGCACATTCCGAAGCGATAATGCACACTTAACGGCAGGCCGCTCTGCCCGATCCGCACCAGCTTGTAATTCCGGTATTTCTGATTGATAAAATACAGCGGAACCATCGTCCCCTGATCCAGATCGTGGTCACGGTCATACTGCGTACCGGCAGGGATTCCTTCTGCTTCGCAGAGTTCGCTGATGCGTCTGCTCAGCGTCTCATCATAGTCCGTTTCAAATTTCACAGAGCCTGCCCCGAACCTGGAAAAATCACCATACGCATGGCTGCCTTCCGAAATATTGAACCAGTCCCGGTAGAGAATCACATGCGGCGTAATCATTACAATCGTATCCGGTTTCAGTTCTGCAATTGTTTCTGAAACCTTCGCAAAGCTGTCCAGTGTTTTCTGAATCTTCTTCTCTTCCCCTTTTCCGATCTCTGCAACTGCAATCGGCGGATGGGGAACCATCACAGCACCAATGATCATATGTTCAGCCCTCTTTGTCTGTATCTTACCGCATTCCGGAAGCTTCGTTTCAGCGGGCAGAAAAAAATCACGCAGCCGCGAACGCACTCTGTCATTTCCGTTTCCTTCTCTCTGACAAACAATTACAATGGAATCATGTCCTTGTACACACTGCTTCTGTACTTCATGATCTATTCCTGCATGGGCTGGGTCCTTGAGGTCGTTTATCATGCCGTATCATTTGGAAAAGTAGTAAACCGCGGATTTCTGAACGGTCCGCTCTGTCCGGTATACGGATTCGGTGCCGCAGCGATTCTGCTGGCAGATGGTTATTTCCCCCTCCGCAATCCGCTGGCTCTCTTTCTGTGCGGCTCATGTTTCGCAACACTGATCGAGCTGGCTGCCGGCTGGATTCTGGACCGGATGTTTCACGCACGATGGTGGGATTACAGCGATCTTCCCCTCAATCTGCACGGCTATATCTGCCTTAAGTTCTCCATCCTCTGGGGTGTTGCGATTCTGGTCGGCATGCGGGTCATCCATCCGCCCGTTGCACATCTGATTTCGGATGTGCTTCCTTCCTCCGCCGGCTGGATTCTGATTCTGGTAAGCTATGCATTTCTGAGTGCGGATGTCTGGATTACAATTGCGTTCCTGCTTGGCCTGAACCGTACCTTCAGAGCGCTGGATCACGCCCGGAATGCAATGCGTTCTGTCAGCGACAGCGTCAGCACGCAGATCGGCACCGATGTAATTGAGAAAAACCATGAATTTCAGCTGAAAAAAGAGCAGGCTGAAGCGTTCCGTGCGGAGCTGAAGGATGCGGCTGCGGAAAAACGGTCACGGTTCCTTCTTGCAGAAAAAACAGCTCAGGAGAAGCTGAAGCGGGAAGCAGAACGGCTTGAGCTGGATCTTCTGGAACAGAACGCGTTTCGGCGGATTCTGCTGGCAAACCCGGATTACCGGAACCGGGATTATCCGGAGCTGCTGCAGGATCTGAAACAGAAGGTTCAGAAACAGCTGGCTCCGCAATCAGAAAAGCCCAGCCGCCAGGACTGAGCTTTATCTTGATCTGTATTCAGTTTTTCAGACTGTGAATCGGAGAAGGAATCCGCCCGCCCCGGTTAATCATTGTTTCTGCACTGACACTGCGCACCGGCATTACCGGGCCATAGCCCAGCAGTCCTCCGAAGTTCAGAGTTTCTCCCTCCTGCTTTCCGATTGCCGGTATCAGCCGGCAGGCAGTGGTTTTACTGTTGATCATGCCGATTGCGGCTTCGTCTGCGATCAGAGCGGAGATCGTTTCGGCCGTGGTGTCGCCGGGAATGATGATCATATCAAGTCCTACCGAACACACCGCGGTCATCGCTTCCAGCTTTTCAATCGAAAGCACGCCTTTTCCTGCGGCTTCAATCATACCGGCGTCTTCCGATACCGGAATAAACGCACCGGAAAGTCCGCCGACGGAGGAGCTTGCCATTACGCCGCCTTTTTTCACCGCATCATTCAGCATGGCAAGACAGGCAGTTGTCCCGGGGCCGCCGCACGTTTCCAGTCCGATCTCTTCGAGAATCCGCGCAACTGAATCACCGACCGCAGGGGTTGGTGCCAGAGAAAGATCCACGATGCCGAACGGCACGCCAAGCCGCTCTGCCGCAATTGTTCCGACCAGCTGCCCCATCCGGGTAATCTTGAACGCTGTCTTCTTAATGACTTCCGCGATCTCATCCATCGGTTTGTCCGGCCCGGCTTCCCTCACCGCTTCTCTTACAACGCCAGGTCCGGAAACTCCGACATGAATCACGACATCCGGTTCTGAAATGCCATGGAATGCGCCTGCCATAAACGGATTATCCTCCACCGCATTGCAGAAAACCACCAGCTTGGACGCCCCGAAACAGTTATTGTCCTTCGTCAGTTCCGCACTTCTGCGGACAATCGTTCCCATCAGCTTCACGGCATCCATGTTTATACCGGCTTTCGTGGAACCGACATTGACGCTCGAACATACGATATCGGTGCAGGCAAGTGCCTCCGGGATCGATTCAATCAGAGCCCGGTCGCCTTCTGTCATGCCTTTCTGTACCAATGCAGAATAGCCGCCGATGAAATTGACGCCGACTGCCTTTGCGGCCCGGTCCAGCGTTTTCGCATATTTCACCGGATCGCCTTTACTGACGCTTACCAGAAGTGAAATCGGCGTAACCGAGATACGCTCATTGATAATCGGAATACCGTATTCCGTCGAGATATCCCTCGCAGTCTGTACCAGATCTTTCGCACAGGTCGTAATCTTCCGATAAATCTTTTCGCACGAACGGTCAATGTCGCTGTCACAGCAGTCCAGCAGAGAGATGCCCATTGTAATCGTACGGATATCCAGACATTCCTCTTCGATCATCCGTACGGTTTCCAGAATATAATCGCTTCGCATACCGTGTTCCCCTAGATCCGGTGCATGGCATTGAAGATATCTTCATGCATGACATGAATCTTCAGCCCCTGTTCTTCTCCGCTGGATTCCAGCGATGTCACAAATTCATGATAAGCCTGCGGGTCTTCCGGAATTGTTACGATCATGATCATCGTAAAGATATCTTCCAGAACCTTCTGGGTGACATCTTCGATATTGATATTTCGGTTTGCGCATTCGGTTGCGGTAAACGCCAGAATTCCCGGCCGGTCTTTTCCGATTACGGATATTACAGCTCTCATGTTTCTGCCTCCATCTGATAATTGCTATTACGATACCACAGGAATTACACTTCCGCTCTGAGATCCTCAAGGGAAAGCCCGCAGTAATACAGTTCCATCACAAAGAATTTCTTCACGTTGCGGATCTGCTCAATGACCGATTCCTCACATTCCGACGCAGATGTCTGATCAGAAAACGCATAGACACAGGCGTCTTCGAATCCGCCGATATCTCCCTGCCAGTTATAGATATAGTGACTCGTATGATTGGAATATGTGAAGATATGATGTTCAAAGTCCACCCGATACGATTCCGCGTCATTGAATTCGGCAAGATAGGTTCCGTCTTCCTGCAGTTTATAACTCAGCCTGCTCTGCAGCCGCTTCCGGAAGGTCCCCTCTGCAGTCGCTTCTGCCGTATCCGCAGTGATGTCCGCATCGCTGATCTTCGAGGTATCAATATCCCGGAAATTCACATAGGACGCAAACGTTTCCTTCTGTTCATTCGTCAGATTGACTTCGGTCGTTCCGATATCCATCCATCCCGCATAGGTCTTCGCTTCAACCGAAACATTCATTCCTTTTACATTCATACTGCAGAGAAAAGAAGCTGCTTCTGAAACGATCGTCCCGTCCGGCTGAAACGTCTGCACGATCGTTCCCGTATTCATCTCATAACCCCCGGAGCTGTTCAGCCCGTAGATATCATATCGCTCATCAAACAGTACTGAAGCATTCTGCGGCTTCAGCACAAACGTACAGCTCTCGTTTCCTTCCTCCGGATGACAGTCCATGGACGCAATGTCTTCTTTCCTCACCGTAACCGGAGTGAGCGGCACCATGGCAATCTCCCTCACAGAATCAGGATCCATGTCTTCGTAGTAATTCACCTGATTATAAGTCATATACAGACGGGAACCATCGTACCATCCGTCTGCTTCCGAACGCATGCCGTCCGAATAAAGATGCTGTGTAAGATGAATTCTCCCGTCCTGCTCCATCAGAACCCCATCCAGATCATACGCAGAGCGTGAGCCATCTTCCAGCTTCATATCATAGGAACGCTGAACGCCAGCAGTATAGTTATCCATCTTCGGCATTGCGTTCATCCGCTCGAGATAGCGATCATATCCTTCCGGCTCTGCAGCAGGTGCTGTTTCTGCCGGCACAGCAGTCGGCTCTGCCGCATCTGTGCCTGCGCATCCGGCAATCAGAGCCGCCAGAAGAACTGCTGCGGTTATTGTTTTCAAAGGGCAATTGTACATCTTGTATTTCCGCTTTCCTTTCCGCGTTGATCCCCGTTCCTTCTTCTTTTTAACTTCTTCTTTTTATTCCGGAATATAGTATTCCACAATACCGATTCCCCGTATTTCACCCGCATGTCTCATCTCAGCCGAAGGATCGTAATGTTCTCTGAGATAGTTCAGAAGCACATCACAGATGCCGTTCCGGTTGACCGTCGCAAAATAGATATGATCCTGATAAAGCAGGTCTTTCAGCGGATTGGCAACCCCCGCTTCCTTTATATCCTCAATCAGGAAGGGAGCCGGATATTCCCAGCCGCCCAGCGGGCATACATTGATCAAAAGCTGGTCAAGATCGGAAGTGATAGTATATGACGAAGAAAAAATACTCCCTCCCCGGTAAATCGTTTTTTCATCCATCAGATAACAATTCTCAGCCGCTTTTTCTGCATCTTTGAGAAAATACTCAGAAAACTCAGTACTCTCTGCCGCTTTGCGGTTGAGTTCAAGCCGCTCTGCGATTGCCTGCACGCTTCTGAATCCCTCTGCAGCAGCGAGCACCGCCGCAATCACCAGCAGCGGTTTCTTTTCCAGCAGCCGTTCTTCTTCTGTTTCATAGAGCAGCACAAGCAGCGCCGCAAACCAGATGCCAAGCTCCACCCGGATATTGATCCTACCGAGGATGCCAAGAAACAGATATTCCGCAAGCACCATTCCGCCAGTTGCCAGCAGGATTCGATGTTTCTTTTTTCCATCCGCAAGCACCAGAACTGCCAGCAGAATCAGAACCAGATGGGAATAGCTTCCGTAACGGACCGCAGAAACGAATGAGGCATACGCCTGTTTCAGGCCGGCATGCATTCCCCGCCCGTTTGAGATCGCATCGATTTTTTCCAGCTTCTCCACAGTGAATACTTCCGGATCCGCAAACACCCATTCCCGGAGCAGCCGGTAGTCTTCATAGGACACTCCGATATTGATATATGCGTCGGCATTCGATTCATAATCCGCCATCCCGTAATCAAGCAGGTTGGACCGCACCCGGTTGAACCGCTCATACGCCTTCCATTCCGGACTCTGGTACGGCAGCCTGTTCAGCCCCAGCAGGATTGCGCATGCGGCAGCGGTACTGAGTACCAGTTTCACAAGAAACTTCCCGCCGGCCTGATCGCGAAAGCGGAGCAGTTTTCCGTTCTCACACACGGAACAGTAGTCTTCCAGCAGCCAGCAGGCGCCAAACGGCAATGCAAAGAGCGCGCTTTCCTGCCGCACACTGATGCCAAGCACAAGCAGAAGAATTCCGGTACTGCCTGTCAGCCAGGACCTTCTGCGGAACGCGTCATGCAGAAGGAGTATGGCTGCTGCGGCAAGCAGACTGCCAAGCTTGGTGAACTGCATGTACAGGTAGAAGTCATTGGCAAATATCAGATTCAGAAGAAGGGTAAACACAACGCCTTTTATAACCGGCTTTTCTGACCAGCATACGGTGCTGACCGCACTCAATGCGGCAAACGCCAGTGTCTGAAACCACAGAAGATAATAATTGATTTTCCATGGAAGCAGATACAGAATCCGCAGCACCCATTCCGTAAGAATGCCGGAAAAAATCAGGTGATTTCCGTTTGTGCCGAACGCTCCGGCAGCGATCAGATTCATCATTTCATCATCATTTCCTTCAAATGCGGATTGTTTCAGCATCAGAAAAAAAAGAAACACGGCGAAGTTGATTCCGATCAGAAGCAGTTTTCCAGTCTTTGATTTCATACAGTTATAGTATCATCCGTTCCTGTTCTGAATTCACAATCCTGAAAAAAACAGCACAGAATATCCTGTACTGTTCCTGATCTTATTTTGCGGATGGTTTCCGGAACATGAAGGAACGGACAAGATCGATTCCGATCTTATACGGCAATGGCCGTAGCGCCCTGTCGGCTTCTTTCAGCTTTTCGCGGATCGGAAGGCTCTGCGGACAATGCTGTTCACATTTCCCGCAGCCGATGCACTGCGTCGCAAATGCCGGTTCTTTTGTCAGACCTACCGTCTGGGCAAACTGAAATCTGCCCTGGGATTTCGACTCTGTAAACATGGCGTTATAACAGCGGAAGATTCCCGGAATATCGACGCCCTTCGGACATGGCATGCAGTAGCGGCATCCGGTACAGCCAACCTTTTCCTTCTCCCGGATTGCCTTCTTTACGGTTTCCAGCACTGCCCGGTCTTCTTCGGTAAAACTTCCGGCAGGTGTATCCGATGCGGTCCGGCAGTTTTCCGCCACCATCGCTTCGGAATTCATGCCGGAAAGCACCACGGTCACTTCCGGCTGATCATACAGCCAGCGCAGCCCCCATTCCGCAGGGCCCCAGCTCCTGCCGCTATCCTTCATTGCATTGCGTGCGGTTTCCGGAAGATTATTTACCAGTTTTCCGCCTCTCAGCGGCTCCATGATCACAACCGGAATCCCTTTTTCATATGCCGCATGCAGGCCTGCTTTCCCGGCCTGACTCACTTCATCCAGATAGTTGTACTGAATCTGGCACATGTCCCAGTCATAGTCATTCAGTATCTTCAGAAAATTATCGGTATTTCCGTGATAGGAAAATCCGATATTGCGGATCGCTCCGGATTCCTTCTTTTCTCTGATCCATTCGAGAATACCCACCTGTTTCAGTTTCTCCCACATCGCGATATCCGTCAGATGATGCATCAGATAATAGTCAACATGATCCGTTCGAAGACGGGAGAGCTCCTCATTGAAATACCGGTCAATCGCCGCCCGGTTTGCGATCATATACTGCGGCAGCTTGGTGGCTATATTCACCTTGTCCCGGATCTGATTCTTCTCCAGTATCTTTCCGAGTGCTTCTTCACTTCCCGGATAGATATATGCGGTATCGTAATAATTCACCCCGGCACGATAGGCTGCCAGGATTTCCTTTTCTGTTTTTTCAAGATCAATTCCGCTTCCCTTTCTTGAAAATCTCATACATCCATAGCCAAGAATGGAAAGCTGGTTTCCGTGTCTGTCACTTCTGTACTGCATAGCGTTTCTCCAGTTTTCTCCAGCATATCACGTGAACCGCTCCGTGACCGGTTTCATGCCCGCATAAACGGAAAGCTGAAAAAAAAGGAACCTGGGCATTCAGATTCCCTTTTTCTGCATCCCGTTCCCGGGCTGCAAAGAGGATTATCGCGGCAAAAGAGTTACCGCGGCCGGATGGAATGCCGGCCAGTGCTCAGCGTCTGACCCCTCATGCATTGACACTGTACCTCATCGGGCATAAATGTGTACTTTTCTGAACATCGATTACACGTACATCTATCCGTTATAAAGGATTGCGTCTGTATTCTTCGTTCCGCATGTATGCATGGACCCGGAGTTTACAGAAAAGGGTATGCGCAGTTACAATATAGACAGTGTTCAGGTGTCTGAAAAGTACACTTTCTGTACATTCAGTCCTTTTTTTTATTCAGATAATACGAAAAGGAACTGGGCGGCATCCCGCATTCACGGGCAGCAGCTCGCAGCGATATTTCATGTGCTCTTACCTTCTCCGCAAGCTGTTCGTAATTTTCCGGAAGTATTCTGGACGGTCTGCCGAAGCGTACGCCCCTTGCCCGGGCTGCGGCAATTCCTTCGGCCTGCCGTTCCCGGATGCTGTTTCGTTCATTTTCTGCCACAAACGACAGAAGCTGCAGTACAACGTCAGAAAGAAATGTACCGACAAGATCCCGTCCGTTTCTTGTATCAAGAAGCGGCATATCGATCACCACAATATCGGCCTGTTTCTTCTTTGTGATATAGCGCCACTGAACCTGAATCTCCTCATAGCTTCGGCCCAGCCGATCAATACTGAGAACATAGATCACATCGCCTTTCCGCAGCTTTCGCATCAGTTTCTTATACTGCGGCCGTTCAAAATCCTTGCCCGATTTCTTGTCGACAAAGATCTCAGACGGACTAATGCCCTGAGCTTTCAAAGCGATGATCTGCCGTTCCACATTCTGATCTGTGCTTGAAACACGCGCATACCCATACATCATTTTGCACTTACCCCTTTCTAACAGAAACGATAGCGTAAAGTTTCATCTTCCTGCCATGGTTCTGCAGCTCTCTTTACTCCGGAACTTCATGTTTCATTGCCGCAGGGTTTCTCATCCGGTCAGTACAAGTATATATCGAATATTCGTATTTTTAACGGAAAGAAAAAAAAACAGCTGCTGATATGTACTGCGCAGGGGTGAAAATTCTGCTCTTTCATCATTCCTTTGTCCGTCATGATTCATTTCCGTTATCTGCATAACAGAACGAAGCGCAGCGGCAGTCAGTTCGGATGAAAGTCTCACAGGCTTCACAACGGCAGTTCAGCTGTCATCACTTCAGATTGCCGGCGGCCAGCCTTCCTGCTGCCGGATTCTGAAATAGATCAGATACGAAACGATGACCGTCAGAAAATCCGCGCAGGCCTGTGTCCAGACAATTCCTTCCATACCAAACCTGTGATTCATGAGGAACAGAAGCGGAATATTGAACACCAGCTGCCGTATTACGCCAAGCAGGAAGGATGCCTTTCCTCTTCCGATTGCCTGTGTGAAATGCACCATGGAAAAACAGAGAAACATCAGCGGTGTCGCAAGACAGCGTGCTTTCAGAAAAACCGTTCCGTACCGGACTGTCTCCGGATCATTGATAAATACCTTCATGATAAACGGTGCACCAAGATAGTACAGCACCACACTCACGATACTTACCAGAAGCCCGCATCCTCTTCCGAACCGGAAGATTTCATCCATCCGTTCCCTGTTTCCGCTGGAATAGCTGTACGCAAGCAGCGGTACCATTCCGATACAGATGCCGATGCCGATATTGAGCGGAAGCCGTTCCGCTTTCAGAACAATCCCGATCGCGGCCAGCTGGATATCGCCATACCCGGACGCAAGCCGGTTAATCATGATATTGCATAAATCAAACAGCAGCACGGAAATGCCGGCAGGAATTCCAACCCCGAAGATTTCCTTCAATGACTGCACGGAAGGATATGAACCATTCATCCGGAACCGAAGAACCGTTTCCTTTTCGGCAGTCCGAAATACCGCAACGAAATAAACCAATGCGATCAGATTGCTTAACATGGTCGCAATCGCCGCTCCTGCGACCTGCTGACCATCCGGCAGCAACACAAACATGAACAGCGGATCCAGCAGAATATTCATCACTCCGCCAAGGCTCAGCCCGAACGATGCCCGGGAAGAAAGACCGATACTGCGGAGAACAGCAGACATTGTGTTATTTACGATTGCCGGAATACCGCCGATCACAACGACGAAGAACATATACTGCCTTGCATACCCCAGCACGTTTTCACTGGCGCCAAGCAGTTTCAGAAGCGGGGTCATGAAGAAGAAACAGATCAACGAAAACATTGCCCCGGCAATCACGCACATCGCAATACAGGCAGCAGAAACCCTGGACGCTTCTTCATCTTCTCCTCTTCCGATCAGCCGGGAAATCAGCGTCCCGCCGCCGGTACCGAACACATTGGAAATCACAATAGTAATCATGGATGCCGGCAGAACCAGAGAGGTAGCAGCCACCATATACGGATTGTTCGCTCTTCCGACAAACCACGTATCGGCAAGATTATAAATCAGGATAATCAGCTGACTGATGATGGCCGGAAATGCCATCACAGCCACTGCCCGGGGAACATCTGCAGTTTCAAACAGTTCTTTTCTATTGTCCATTTTGCTTTACTCCAGATTCAGTATACATTCCAGCATATTGCTTTTCCTCACAAGATACAGCCTTTCTTCTGCGATTGCGCTTGCGGCTTTGAAGATTCAAAAACAAAACAGTACCGCACCATGCGGTACTGTTCTCTGAATCATCACTTCCTTTAACAGCGGAAGCTGGCTGTTTACTGAAACTGAGATAGGGCTGCAGTTTCAGTTCGTTGAATTCTCACTTACAGGCGTAGAAGCCAATGCCTTCATCTTTCCATCCAATACTGATGAGATGCGCTTTCTCCTGTGCATTGGAGGTGTAGTGATGCGATCCGGCTCCGATGCAGTTCGGGTTGTAGAGACGATACATCGCTACGCCCTTCGCATCATCTGCATACCAGCCGATACCTTCATCCTTCCAGCCAATGCTTATGAGATGATCACGTTCCACCTTACTGGAGGTGTAATGGTGATCTCCGGCATTCGCATTGTACAGCCGGTACATCGGAGTGCTGGAGCTCTTCGGTGCAGTAAATCCTTCCCCTTCATAGTTCCATCCTGTCTTCACCAGCATGTCCTTCTCCTGCTCATTTCCGGTATAGAAATGCTCGCCGCTGTTGGGATTGTACATCCGGTACATCTTCACCGTGTCTCCGGAAGGCGCCGGGGTTGGCGTTGGTGTCGGAACCGGAGTCGGTGTAACGGTAGGAGTCGGGGTTGGTGTCGAGGTCGGAGTTGGGGTTGGCGTTGGTGTTGGCGTTATTGTCGGAGTTGGTGAAGGTACTGTTTCAGTTACTGTTACCCTGCATGTTGCACTTACGCCGTCTGCAGTTGCAGTAACCGTTGTACTTCCTTTCGCCACGGCAGTCACTTTACCATTTGCGTCTACTTTCGCAATTCCTTCCTTCTCACTCTTCCATGTGACGTTCTTATCCGTCGCATGATCCGGCTTGACGGTTGCTGTGAGCTGAGCTGAATCACCTTTCTTCAGACTCAGAGTGCTTCTGTTCAAAGTGACGCTTTCCACCGCATACTTCACTTTTTCTGTATCAAGAATCCTGTTGTTCTCTTCGCCCCTGATTTCCACCTTCTTCCATTCTTCTTCGGTTCCATGGAATTTCACAGTCACAGAATTCTCAGAATTTCCGGTGCTGAATGCATTTTCTTCAATGGTCTGAATGCTGTTTGTAATGTTGATTTCAGACAGGCTCGAACATTCGCTGAATGCACCGGTTCCGATTGTCCTGACTTCTTCCGGGATCGTAATGGTTTCAAGATGATCAAACAGACCGCCCTTTGCATACGTATCCGGAAGTGTGTCGGTAAACTGAATCTGAATGTTGGATTCACTCCCGATCGGACCAGCTGTTTTAAGCAGTACGCATCCCTCGAAGGCCTTATCTCCGATACCTCTCTGCAGTCCTGCCTCTGCTTCCGCAGCGTGAAGCAATCCGCTTCCCGAACCGTTACTGATCACTGCTACGCTTGCCGGGATCACAACAGATTCAAGATTCAAACAGTTTTTGAATGCACCGGTTCCGATGTTGATAATGTTACCCGAAATCACAATACTCTTCAGACTTGTGCATCCTTCAAATGCATAATCGCCGATGGATACAATCTTCTTTCCCTGCAGGGTATCCGGAATCGTTACATCTGCCGCATCTCCGTTATATTTGGAGATAGCTGCCTGATTGGTTCCCAGATCAGTAATTTCGAACGTTTTCTTCTTTACGGTAACCGTACAGGTCGCTGTCTTACTGCCATCTGTGGTTGTTACGGTAATGTTTGCTGTACCAGCCTGAACTGCTGTTACTTTTCCGGTTTCATCAACGGTCGCAACAGAAGAGTTGGTTGAACTCCAGCTGACACTCTTATCATTTGCATCAGCAGGAAATACAGTCTGGATCAGCGTTTCGGATGATTCCTCTTCCAGTGTAATCGCTGTCTTATTCAGCTTCACTTCTGTTACTCTGACTTCGACCGTTACCGTACAGGTCGCCGTAAAGCTTCCGTCTTTCGTTGTTGCTGTGATCACTGCGGTTCCTTTTCCAACTGCAGATACTTTTCCGCTATTGTCAACAGTCGCAACTGCAGGCTTGTCACTGCTCCAGATAACTGTTTTATCGGTCGCTGCCGCAGGTTCTACAGTCGCAGTCAGTGTTTCTGAACTGCCTTTGTTAATTGTTGTTTCTGTCTTATTCAGACTGACTCCTGTTACCGGAATCACAACGGTTACTGCACAGGTCGCTGTCTTACTGCCATCTGTGGTTGTTACGGTGATGTTTGCGGTGCCGGCATTTACTGCTGTGACAACTCCGTTGTTCACTGTCGCAACATTCGTATTGTCGCTGCTCCAGGTAACAGACGGATCACTTGCATCAGACGGTGCAACCGTTGCGGTTAATGTCTCGCTTGCATCTTTGGTAAGTGTAAGTTCTGTCTTATTCAGACTGACCCCTGTTACCGGTGTTACAACGGTAACAGTGCAGGTTGCCTCAAAGTTCCCGTCTTTACTCTTAGCAGTAATATCTGCAGTTCCGTTTGAAACAGCGGTTACTTTCCCAGTACTGTCTACGGTTGCGACAGCAGTCTTGTTACTGCTCCAGGTTACGGTCTTGTCAGTCGCTGTCGCAGGTGCAATTGCCGCAGTCAGTGTTTCCGCACTGCCTTTGGCGATGGTTGTTTCCGTCTTGTTCAGACTGATGCCTGTTACCGGAACAACAACCGTCACTGCACAGGCTGCGGTCTTTTCGCCATTTACTGTTGTAACCGTAATATTTGCAGTTCCTGCAGCGACTGCTGTCACTTTGCCGGCTGAATCAACTGTCGCTACACCTGTGTCACTGGAACTCCAGGTAACATTTTTGTTTGTCGCATTTTCCGGAAGAACCGTCGCCGTCAGTGTTTCCGACGCTCCTGCATCCAGTGTAAGGGTTTCCTTGTTCAGGGATACGCCAGATACAGGCACATTTACGGTAACCTCACACTGTGCTTCATAGTTCCCGTCAGAAGTCTTTGCCGAAATTATTGCTGTTCCGCCGCCAACTGCAGTAACAACTCCATCAGCCACTGTCGCAACAGAAGAATCACTTGTACTCCAGATTACCTCTTTGTTCGTTGCATCTTCAGGCAGTATGGTTGCGGTCAGCGTTTCATTTGAATCTTTGACCATCGTAAGTTCAGTCTTATCCAGACTGACTCCCGTCACAGGCACACTTACTGTTACCGTACAAGTCGCAGTCTTTCCGCCGTCAACGGTAGTAGCCGTAATATTCGCTGTACCGCCGGACACTCCAGTTACTTTTCCTGTTGAATCAACCGTCGCAACTGCAGAATTATCTGACTTCCAGAGGATATCCTTGTTCGCTGCATTGGCAGGCAATACAGCTGCGGTCAGTGTTTCAGTTCCGCCTTTTTCCATGGTAACAGCCGTTTTATCCAGGGATACAGATTCCACATGTATTACAGAAGGATCTGCTTCTCCCACATTAATCTGACAGGTTGCCATATAACCGCCGTCATTCGATACTACCTTGACAGCCGTAATACCTTTGCTGACTGCTGTAACGATGCCGCTTTGATCAACTGTAGCTATAGCGGGATCATAAGAATACCAGGTCACACTATTATCATCAGCGTCATCAGGATAAATATAGTAATTGATTGTTTTCTTTTCACCGCAGTCTAAATTAAGTCTGTACTCTGAAAAATTTATACTGGAAACTTTCAATGAATCGTCAACTCTTATTATCCGACTGGAAGAATGTTTTCCATCATTAGATACAGCCGTAATAAACGCATTTCCCTTCTTAATTGCGTGTACCAGACCGTTTTCATCAACTGTTGCAACGGAGGTATCACTGGAATACCAGGTTACAGTTGAATCAGTAGCGTTCTCCGGGGTAACATTGCAAATGAATTTAATTGATTCACCGGCCTTAATTATAGATCTGTTAGCAAGTATTGATACATAATTAACACTCACATACTCCGGCGTTATCGGTTTATAAACAGTCACATTACAGTTTGCAGTAAAACCGCCTTCTTCTGTTGTTACCGTAATAATTGCATTTCCTTCTGAACGGGCTGTAACGATACCGTTTTCAACTGTCGCAATCTCCGGATTACTGGAAACCCAGGTTACATTCCGATTTTCTGCATAATAAGGAATAAATTCTGCATACAATTCATCATTTTCACCTATATTCAGACGAACAGTTTCTGTAAGACTTACCCCTTTGACATCAAAGCTGTCTTTTACTTTCACGAGAGACGTTGCAGAATAGCCGCCGTCATTGCTGGTAACTGTAATTGATGCCGATCCTTGTTTTAAAGCAACTAAGGTACCATCATTATTAATTGAAACGACTGCAGGATCGGAGGAGACCCAGGTAACTGATTTATCAGTTGCATCAGCAGGGGTCACTACAGGGAACACCGTACGGGAAGACCCGATTTTCATAACAATTTGCTCATCATAGAACAAAGAAACACTGCTCACCGGAATATCATTCGTAATATTAACTGTGCAGGTACGACTGAGTCTGCCATCTTTTGTTTTAACAGTGATCTCTGCCTCACCAGCTGCAACACCCTTTACCGTACCGTTTTGATTAACCGTTGCGATTGTTTCGTCATCTGAAGTCCAGATCAGTTTTTCATTTAAAAAATCAGTGCTAAACGGATAAACATCAACCGTAATCTTCTTGGAATCACCAATCCTGATCGTCATTGTTTTATCGATATTCAAGGTATCGATATACTTGACATCAACTGTATAAGAGTCAGAATAATGACCCTCTTCTGTCGTAGCAGTAATCACAGCGGTGCCCGGAGCAATTGCTTTCACGATACCGATATTATCAACAACAGCAACAGATACATTCGACGACTCCCATGTGACGTTGGGGTTTGTGACATTTTCAGGCAACACATTCGCTCGCATGAATGATGTGCCGCCTGGTTCAAGAGTCATCTGGTCCGAACCGGAAATGTACATTCCAGAAACAGGAATCGTATCATATACTTCAATCTCCGCCTCTGCATACTTGTTCCCGTCTTCTGTGGTAACTGAGATCGTCGCAGTTCCTTCTGCAACAGCCTCAACTCTTCCGTAGGCATCAATTCTTGCCACATTATCATCGTCTGATTCCCAGACGACTGCTTTATTTGTTGCATCGCTTGGCCAAATATCAGCAATCAAGTAAGCGAGTTCTCCCGTCCTTAATGCCATGGAAGACAAATAATTCCATTTTCCTTCTTGCTTGATAGAAACAGAATCAACCGGAATTGTATCTGTAACTATAACAGTACAATGCGCATCTTTTCCGCCATCTTCAGATACAGCAGTAATTATCGCTTTTCCTGCTTCAACTCCGGTTACCATACCATCTTCGTCTACCGTTGCAATCCAGGGTTTATCTGTTGACCAGATAACATTCTTATTATCTGCGTTGTCAGGCATAATTTCGCAATACAGCGTTTTATGATAACCCGGCCTGATCGTCAGTTCAGAAGGTACCGTGATGGAATCAACATGAAGATAATCAACAACATGGATCGTACAGGTATCTGTATACCTGCCATCTGCGGTTGACACCGTAATGACTGCGTCACCAGTTGAGACGCCACTTACACATCCTGTTTGATCAACGACTGCGAATTCAGGATTATTTGAAGACCATACAACGTCCTGGCTGTCTGCATTATATGGCATCACATAATATGTAGGGTAGCAGTAGCTTCCTTTTCTTACTGTTAACTCAGGCTCACTAAATCGAATTTCGGTCGGGGAGATTACTGTTGTCACTGTGACAGAACATTGTGCTGTATAACGATCATCAACAGTTACTGTGATTACAGCTTCACCTGTGGAGACTCCTGTTATACACCCGTAGTCATCAACAGTCGCAACTGCTTCATTATCTGAAGACCAGCTCACATTTTGATACTCCGCGTCAACCGGAAGAACCTGATATGAAAGCCATTCCGTAGTTCCAGGTTTAAGCTGAAGTGAAGTTGGCTGCAAAGATACACTGCTTGGACGAATTACCTCTCTGACATAGGTGAAAACACAATTAGATAAATATCCTTCTACTGTTGCAGTAATAGTAACTTCTCCTGCAGCAATACCTGTCGCAATGCCATTCTGATCTATCGTTGCGACTTCTTCATCACTTGAAGACCATACAACATCTTTGTAATCTGCATCTTCAGGGAAAACAGTTGCCCGGAATTGTTTGGTCTCACCCTTAATGATTGAAGATTCATTATCCCATGAAAAGTCTATTCTTTCCGGATAAATTATCTCCGTAACATCCACCCAAAGGTCAGCGGTAACATCGCCATCTTTTGTTTTTACTGTTATCTTAGTTTGACCAGTTGAGACACCTGTCACAAAACCATTTTGATCAACCGCTGCGACTTCTTCATTATCTGAAGACCAGATCACTTCTTTGTTATCTGCATCTTCAGGCTGAACAGAAATCTCTATCTGCTTAGAGCTGCCTGGTTTGATCTGCCTGAACGGATTAACAAATTCCACATGTTCCGGATGTATTGAATCCGATACAGTCACTGCGCAATTGCCGGTAATCTCCCGATCTACCGTTGTTGCCGTGATGGTTGCAGTTCCGCAGGAAACGCCCGTTACAACCCCATCCTGATCAACTCTGGCGATTGTTTCATCATTTGAAGACCAGGTTACTTTTCGATTTTCTACATCGTAAGGAATAACATCATATTCAAGTGTTCTGTTTTTGCCAGGCTTAACCTGTATTGTTTCAGGAATAATCCGCACTCTGGTTGGATGAAGCGTATCTGCAACTGTCACGCTGCATACCGCTGTAATACCCCGATCCACTGTCGTAACTGTTATGGTTGCAGTTCCGTAATCGACGGCAGTTATATTCCCCCCTTCATCAACTGTCACGACGCTTTCATCACTTGAAGACCAGGTTACATCCTTCCTGTAAGCATCTTCCGGTTCAATAGAATAATCCAAGTGCTCGCCACACCCCGGCCGCATCTGGAGCTCTTTTTCACTTAAACTCACTTTAGCCGGATGAATCGGCTCGGTTACTCTTACTTTACATTCATCCGTAAAACCCCCGTCTTTTGTTGTAACCGTAATTATCGCTGTGCCCTGTGAAATACCGGTAACAACACCGTTATTGTCAACTGAGGCTACTGAACTGTCGCTTGAGGACCATGAAACTTCCTGTTCATATGCGTAGTCAGGTAATAAGGAAAACTGCAATTCAAAATTATCTTCCGTAAATATATTGATATTACGATCAAATATTTGCACTCCTGACACGGAATACCGAAGATTATTGACCAGTGCCTCATTTCCTGTCCTAACCTCAACATATTCCCATTGACTGGAGTCCGAATGGAAATACGCAGCGAAATCATTTGAAACATTGCTGAAAGCATTAGTTCCGATTGTCTGTATCTGGGAATATAAATGTACAGTTTCTAAATTAGTACAGTCCGCAAAAGCAGATTCACCTATCATCTGCAGACTTTCAGGCAAATTCACATTTGTTAATCCGACACAGCCTTTAAAGGAATTATTTCCGATCTTGGTAATTCTCTCCGAAAATACAACGCTGGTTGTATCTGTAGGAAAAACACTTTCTCCATCTTCTGATTCAATATCATGAATTTCTGTTCCTGAAATTGACTCAGGAATCACAATATTTTTATCCGTTCCAACATATTTAATAAGTATTCCATCTCTGGAATTAATTACAAACGGATTCTCATCGTAAACAGTAACCTCAGCGCTTGCAGAAGTCTTCCCGTCTGCACTGGTTGCTGTAACAGTAGCTGATCCTGCCTTCAGTCCCTTAACATTGCAGTAATAGTCAGAGTAATCCTCAATCTCAATTATTTCACTGTCGCTAACGCTCCAATGCACTTTCCTGTACTGCACATTATTCGGATACACAGCGCAGTATACCGAACTTGTTCCGCTGACTTCAATTGCCATTTTTGCAGGTGAAACAGTTACACCCTCAACTGAAATGCCGCCCACGGACAACTCACACACTGCGGTCTTCCCGCCTTCAATCGCGGTTGCTGTAATGAAGGTGGTTCCGTTTGCCTTTGCAGTCACCTTGCCGGTGCTATCCACCTCTGCAACGTCAGGATCACTGCTGAACCAGCTGACATCAGTAATCGACGCAGTCGCCGGTGTTAACTCGGCAATCAGTTCATATGATTCCGATCTTTTCAAGGTTAAAAATTCCGGATGAATAGAAATACTCTCTACCGAGACACTTACCTCTTTTACCTCAACAGAACAAGTCGCAGACTTTGTGGGATCAGCATCACTCACAGCAGTAATAGTAGCGGTCCCATTTGCTCTGGCTGTAACAACACCATTTTGATCTACTTCTGCAACATTCGTATCACTGCTGCTCCAGGTCACCTCTTTTGAAGCATAGAAAGGGGCAACTGAAACACTCAACAACGCTTCCTCTTCAGGTCTTAATACGATGGAATTTGTGTTTAAAGAAATATTCTCAACATCAGCATTATAAAAATTAATCGTTGCAGACTCCTGATCAAGCCTGTCATTACCGCTGAATATATTAATTAATTCCCAGTCAGCCTGGCTTCCATAATAATTTACAGTCAAGGCAGACGAATTATCTGTTAATTCAAAATTATCACCATTAATTTCCTTAATTGAATTATAAAAAGTAATCTCTTCAATGTCTGAATTCTGAAATGTATATGCGTTAATCTTTGACATATTTTTTGATAAGACTACTGTTTTAAGATTATTGCATGATGAAAATGCATTGTTTCCAACATTAATCACACTGTCAGGAAGGATCAATTCAGAGAGTGAAGTATTGGAAAACGCACATTCACCTATATGAGTCAGTCCATTAAATAACGTTACCTCACTAAGATTTGAACAGTTATTGAATGAATAATCTCCAATGCGTTCAACCGTTTTGGGGATTGTTATTTCTTCAATCCCGGCATTACTAAATGCACCAGCTTCTATATGAATAAGCCCTTCGGATAACGTTACCTTCTTAAGATTTGAACAGTCACAAAACGAATAACCGTCAATACGCTCAACCGTCCCCGGAATAGATATCTCTTTTATGTTGCTGCCTTGAAATTGACCATTCCCAATTACAGTCACTGGTTTTCCATCAATCATTTCAGGTATTTCCACAACATCAGAAGTACCGTTATAACCATATACCGTAACAGTATCATCCTCATTTATACAGAAGTCGAAATTCACTTCCAAAGAGGGTTCATTTACAATTTCAATTTCTTCTTCCCCTGTCGGTTCATTCTCCTCTTCTGGTTCTTCCGGCAATTCCTCGCCTTCTTCAGCAGTCTCCTCTTCTAGCTCTTCGGGCTCCTCCTGAATTTCTTCGATAATCTCTTCTGGTTCCTCCGGAATGGCTTCTTCCGCTTGTACAGAGGAAATCATTCCGTTGAACAACATCGAAATGCTCAGCAATAAAGCCAGATGCTTTTTCATACCCCTACTCCCTTCTTAAGCTGATCATTGTAAATAAAAAACATGTATTGTTACCCGCAATACATTCCATATAAGTTCCATACGGATCTTATATTGTTCAAAACCGTCGAATCCCTTTCGGATTCATTGTTCTGACCTGTTTCAATTCTATCCGAACACCCTCACGTACACTTTTGTTCTTTGCACAATATCGACATCACAAACATCTTGTACATAAACTCTCAGATGTAAGCTATCTTTTTCTGCACGGTCTGCTCTAAACATAGAAATAACAGATCCGCATTACTGTTCCTGTCATAAGACAGCAGTCTGTTACAGATCTGCTGTTTCTCATTTCCTTATCATGTTGTCCAGACCAAAGGTTGCTTACCTATAAGCACCCTCCATCCTGTGAAATTCCTCTTTCGACTCCTACCTATTTTTATCTGCCTTCTTAAAATCTTCCAGTGCTGTTTTATCTTCCGGCTGACAGGCCGCCATACCGACGAAAGCGGACCCGCGCTGTCAGGGCTTATAGCACGATATCATGCGCCGTTTGCAGAAGAGCCGCAAATCCATCTCCACTGATCCGGTATACCAGCGAATGCCTTACTTCATCGCATATCAGTATGCGGCAGGAAGTAATATGTAGATTGCCTTTGAAATGCCTGATGGGGTCATTGACATAATTCAGGATATTAAGGTCTGCCATGATAATGGCATACAATACTTTGCCCAATTCGATTTTCTGTAAATCCGTTTCAGTCCTTCAGATCATGCACATGTAACGCCCGCAACCGATGCATTTCCGTTGACCATAAATGAATGATCATTTATTATTCTCTCAGGCAGCGTAAATTATGAGAACAAAGGACCCGGAAAAACAGAGACGCATCAAAGATGCGATGATCTCACTCATACTGAAGGAAGGCATCAGCGGGGCATCTGTCGCAAAGATTGCCCGGGATGCCGGCGTTTCTCCGGCTACCATTTACGTTTATTACGACAGTAAGGAGGAGATGCTGGCAGAAGTATTCAGCGAATATGCCTTTTCGACTTATCACTACCTTACGGAACGCATCTATCGTGAGATGTCCGGCGCGCAGCTGATCGATACTCTGATACGATCAACCTATGCATATGCATCCGAACATGAGGAAATCTTCTCCTTTGTCGAGCAATGTTCCTGCTGCCCTACATTGCAGGAAAGCGTCTGTCATACAGAATGCTCGTTCGATCTGCTGGATCTGATTCACGACTATCAGAAACGCGGGATATTCCGCACCTGTTCCGATGAAAATCTGACCGCTGTCTTATTTGCTCCGGTTCGCTATATTGCGAAAAACCGCCGCAGCAGCCCTGATCCGGAAGGTCAGCTGAATGAGCTGATCCGAATGATGCAGATCATGCTGCTGAACAGGTAAACAGACTCCCCCGGACACCGGGGATTCATTTACAATGTAAACTAAACGATCGTTCATTTTATAAAAGGAGGGATGAACTATGCTGGTAATACCTGTATACAATATGATTCTTGTTCCGGATTCCACCGTGTATTTTGAAACCGATGAACTTCGCGGATTCTCTGGAAACAAGGGCATTGCACTCCATGAAAAAGCGGTTCTGATCATGGCAAAGCAGAAGCTTGAGCGAAGTGCGCTGACAGAAGAGAACTTCTATCCGATCGGCATGGTCGGTACCATTCAGGAAATCGCAGCACAGGGATACACGTCCGTACGTCTTGAATACCGTGTCGATCTGCAGGACATCTGTATTGATGCGGACCGGAATATCCGGCTTTCCATTTCCAGACGTCCGGATACCGAACTGCTCACTGAAGCAGAGAAAAAGGCAAAGTGCAAGAGTCTGATTGAAGAGATAAAAAAGTTTTCTTCCGGTTTTGACTGGGGAAAAGCAATCGAACCATATATTGACCGGATTGATTCCGCGGGCACTGCCATTGCGGTCACTTCTCCCTGGCTGCAGCTGAGCAGTGAAGAACGCTATGCGCTTTTAAAAGAAGATTCCGAAACATTGCGCATGGAACAGATTGAGAAAATCATGTATCAGTTCCTGGAGGTAAGCAGAATCACAAACGAAGCCGCTGGCGAACAGCAGAAGGAGTATCAGCAGCGCTACCGGGAAGCCGCAATCAAACGGCAGATGGAACATCTTCAGAAAGAACTCGATGAAATGCATCCGGAAAATGTTACCGATTTGCAGAAGTTTGCGAAAAAGATACAGGAGTCCGGGATGAACGAAACTGCCCGGAAAGAAGCAGAAAAAGTTCTGAACCGTCTGAAACAGGAAGGACAGCAGTCCGTGGAAACCGGAATTCTGTATGACTATCTGGATTTTGTGACAGGTCTCTCGTGGAAGAAGGAAGCACCGAAGGAAATCAATCTGAAGGAAGCGCGACGGATACTGGATGAAGATCATTACGGGCTTTCCCGTGTCAAGGAACGCATCATTCAGCAGATTGCAGTCATGAATCTGAAAAAACAGCAGTCCGGTTCAATTCTGCTCTTTGTCGGGGCTCCCGGTACCGGCAAGACGAGTATCGGCAAATCCATCGCAAGAGCTCTTGGAAGAGAGTATGTCCGTGTTTCGCTTGGCGGTGTCCACGATGAATCAGATATCCGCGGTCATCGCCGGACTTATATCGGCGCAATGCCCGGGCGGGTCATGGACGGTATTTCCCGCAGCGGAGTATCAAATCCTGTGATGGTGCTCGACGAAGTAGACAAGCTTTCCGATTCCTTCCACGGCTCACCCGCAAGTGCGCTGCTTGAAGTACTGGATCCGGAACAGAACAACACTTTCACTGATCATTACATGAATGTTCCTTATGATCTTTCCGATGTGCTTTTTATCTGCACGGCAAACACGACCGATACCATTCCGGAACCTCTGCTCAACCGCATGGAAGTCATCACCTTTACCGGATATACGCCGCTTGAAAAAGCACATATCGCCAGTGATCATCTGATTCCCCGTGCGCTGGAAGCCTCCGGAATCACAAGTGATCAGATTGTATTTGAAGAGAATGCTGTGGAGTGCCTGATTTCTGAATACACGCGGGAGGCTGGCGTACGCGGTCTGCGCCGGATGATTGATACGGTATGCCGTAGTGTGGCTGTTCAGGTTGCAGAGAATCCGACAGAAACGATCCGGATCACAAAAGAACTGATTCATGATACAGTCCGTGATCATCCGATTGACCACAATCAGATTCTTCCTGCATCCAAACCCGGTGTTGTTACCGGGCTTGCGTGGACTCCGGTCGGCGGTGAAATCCTTTACATTGAAACACTGGCCACCAGAGGAAAAGGCGAAGTCATCATCACCGGTCAGCTTGGCGATGTGATGAAGGAATCAGCTATGATTGCACTCAGTCTTGTCAAAGAGCTGTTCCCTGACAAGGCAGAACAGCTGAAGGAAAAAGATATTCATATCCATGTTCCTGCCGGGGCAGTTCCGAAGGACGGTCCTTCTGCCGGCGTCACCCTGACGACCGCACTTGCCTCATTGCTTGCCGGCAAACCAGTCGATCCGCATATTGCAATGACCGGAGAAGTTGCACTGAGAGGTTCCGTGACACCGATCGGAGGTCTGCCGGAAAAACTTATGGCCGCCCAGCGTGCCGGGGTAAGGACGGTATTTATTCCGGAAGACAACACCCAGGATCTGCGTGATGTGGCAGAAGAAGTGAAGGCCAACATGGAAATCATACCGGTTCACGATATCAGGGATATCCTTCTGCGTACCGGAGTGATCAGCTGAAACAGAGCGTGTAACTGCGGAACCGGTTTGTATTATCTGAAACCACAGTCCTGACTGTCCGCAGCAGTCAGGATTTTTCTTTCCTGAAGCTGTAAGCATGCATACGCATACGTACAGAATGCATCACAGACAAAAAAACTCTCCCGAATCAGGAGAGTTTCACTGTTACCTTCCATCCGCTTAAGAAGCAGACGGTCTACTGAATTAAACCAGTTCGATGGTAGCCATCGGAGCAGCGTCACCGCGGCGAACACCGGTCTTTGTGACACGTGTGTATCCGCCGTTGCGATCTGCATACTTCGGGGCAATCTCATTGAACAGCTTCTGCAGTACTGTCTGACGGGTCTTTTCATCCGCATAAACATCACGGACAAATGCAGCCGCCTGTCTGCGGGCAGCCAGATCACCCTTCTTGCCAAGAGTGATCAGCTCATCTACTACAGAGCGCATATCCATCGCCTTTGCATAGGTTGTTTCAACCTTTCCGTACATGATGACGGAAGTGGCGAGGTTTCTCAGCATTGCCTTGCGGTGATCCGCTGTTCTGCCGAATTTACGATTCCACATGTTAATCTCCTCCTAATCAGTCGAAGGACCGGAAGCTCAGATCGAGTTCGATGAGCTTGTCCTTTACCTCTTTCAGTGATTTCTTTCCGAGGTTACGGACTTTCATCATCTCATCCTCGGTTTTCTGGGTGAGTTCTTCCACCGTCTGGATCCCCGCACGCTTCAGACAGTTGTAGGAACGGACAGAGAGATCGAGATCTTCAATCATCAGCTGCTGTCCCTTGCTGGAAACTTCCATACTGCCTTCATTGATAACGTTTTCCATGGAAAGAACATCTTCATTGATGCCGGCAACGATATCCAGATGATCAATCAGAATCTTCGCCGCAGTAGCGAGTGCTTTCTGCGGAGAAATCGAACCGTCTGTCCAGATTTCCATTGTCAGTTCATCATATTTTGTATCCTGTCCGACACGTGTCGGCTCAGAAGCATAAGCAACGCGGGTGACCGGTGTATAGATGGAATCTGTAAATACCGTACCGATTCCGTGCGATGATCTGCTGTGCTTGTTTACATCAGCGCCAACATAACCGCGGCCGTTATTTGCTTTAAGCTCCATGACCAGCTCAGCTCCTGTTTCCAGGTGAGCGATCTCAAGATCCCTGTTCAGTACTTCTACCTGTGCCGGGCAGATGATATCGCCGGCTGTAACGGTGCAGGGACCTTTTGCATTGATCTGCAGGGTATAAACCTCGTCGTCCTCAATCTTCATGATCAGCTGCTTCAGCTGCAGAATGATCATGGAGACGTCTTCACGAACTCCCGGAATCGTGGTGAATTCGTGATAGACACCATCAACCTTGATAGCGAAGATCGCCGCTCCCGGCAGGGAGGACAGCAGAACTCGGCGCAGTGCATTTCCGATGGTAGTTCCGTAACCTCTCTCAAGCGGAGACAGAACGAACTTACCATAGTTCTCAGATTCTACATATTCCGCGACTTCAAACTCAGCGCGTTCAAACTTCTGCATCGATTATCCTCCTATTGGTTTATTAACCACGCGGCCTCTTCGGCGGGCGGCATCCGTTATGCGGAATCGGAGTCACATCATTAATCGCTGTGATATCGAGACCGGCAACAGCCAGTGCACGAACTGCAGCTTCACGTCCGGGACCCGGACCTTTTACATTGACTTCAACCGTCTTGAGACCCTGCTGAACTGCTGCTTTACCAGCTGCTTCAGCACAGAGCTGAGCAACATACGGTGTGCTCTTACGGCTGCCCTTGTAACCAAGAGCACCTGCGGAGCTCCAGGAGATTACATTTCCGTTTTCATCAGCGATGGAAACGATTGTGTTGTTAAATGTCGAATGGATGTGGGCAACACCCTTGACTATATTACGTCTGACCTTCTTCTTGCGGCCGGCGTTTTTCGCAGTTTTAGTATTCTTTGCCATAATTAATTCCGACCTCCCTTATTTCTTCTTATTCGCGACAGTACGACGCGGTCCTTTACGTGTACGGGCATTCGTACGAGTACGCTGTCCGCGGACGGGAAGTCCGCGACGATGACGCATACCTCTGTAGCAGCCGATCTCCATCAGACGCTTGACGTTCAGCGCGCGCTCACGGCGAAGATCACCTTCCGTCTTGATTGAGTCAATCTGCTGACGGATTGCGGTTTCCTGCTCAGTTGTCAGATCCTTTGTACGGATATCTTCGCTGATTCCGCAGTCCTTCAGGATCCTGGAAGCGGTCGAAGGGCCGATTCCGTAAATATAGGTAAGGGATATTACGATTCTTTTATTATTCGGAATATCCACACCAGCAAAACGTGCCATATGTGTTTTCTCTCCTCCTGATTAACCCTGTCTCTGTTTGTGCTTAGGGTTTTCGCAGATGACCATAACTACACCCTTGCGCTTGATCACTCTGCACTTGTCGCAAATTGGTTTAACTGACGGTCTTACTTTCATGATAAGTACCTCCTTATGTTACTTGTGTCTGTAGGTAATACGCCCACGTGTCAAATCATAGGGTGAAATTTCAACGGTGACCCGGTCTCCCGGTAAAATGCGAATGTAATTCATACGGATTTTACCGGCAACGTGGGCACGGATCTCCATACCATTCTGAAGTTTCACCTTGAAGTTAGCGTTAGGAAGTGTTTCTTCAACAACTCCGTCCATTTCAATGACGTCCTGTTTTCCCATTCGATCTCTCTTTCCCGGATAAATAACAGTGCCTAGGTGCGGGCACGATGTACATCATACCCGCACCAGACTGTTTATGCAACCTTTCCTAATGCCTCTTTTACCTGTGCGAACGTTTCTTCCGCATTTTTCGAAGCATCAATCCTGCTCACGATTCCTTTCGGCGCAAAGTAGCCGATAATCGGAGCGGTTTTGGATTCATATTCTTCCATACGGATTTTCAGCTGTTCAACGGTGTCATCTTTGCGCTGCTGCAGCTCATTGCCGCATACATCGCAGATGCCTTCCGTTTTGCTGGGGTTATTGCGCACATGGTAGATCGCACCGCAGTTCGGGCAGATGCGTCTGCCTGTAATGCGGTCAACCAGTGTATCGAAATCGACTTCAAGCGCGATCACGGCTTCAACCGGTTTCCCGATCCGTTCCGCCATCTCTTCAAAGGCTTTAGCCTGCACAAGGGTGCGGGGAAATCCGTCAAGCAGATATCCTTTCTGGCAATCCTCTTCCTGAAGACGCTTCTCAACCATGGCATTGATGAGCTCATCCGGCACAAGCTTTCCGGTATTCATGAATTCCTTTGCCTTCTGCCCGAGAGCGGTATTGCTGCGAACATTCTCCCTGAGCATATCCCCAGTGGAAATATGCGGGATATCAAATTCTTTGATGATCAGACCGGACATTGTGCCCTTGCCTGCACCGGCAGGCCCCATAATCAGAATATTCATGTTTCCTTCCTTTTGTGAAAAAGTTATTTGAGGAATCCGTGATACTGTTTCTGAGTTAACTGACCTTTCAGCTGCGACATTGTTTCCATTGCCACACCGACGACGATGATGATACCGGTTCCGCCAAGGCTCACACTGCTCGGCATGGAGGTGATGAGCATCGGCAGAAGATACGGAATAACAGCGATCAGAGTCAGGGCTGTAGCGCCGAGAACAGTGATCCGGTTAAGCACCTTCCGGAGATACGTTTTCGTCTCCGAACCCGGACGGATGCCCGGAATGTAGGCACCGGATTTACCAAGATTTTCCGCAATCTTATCCGGATCTACCTGCAGATCGGTATAGAAGAAGGTGAACAGGAATGTCAGTACTGCATAGATAATGAGTCCGACCGGTTTCTGAACACTCAGAATACTGCTTACCTTCTGGTACAGATCCTGATTTACGAAACTCAGGATGATCTGCGGAGCAGTCATGATCGACGATGCGAAGATGACCGGAATAACAGAAGCAGAATTGATCTTGAACGGCAGATAGGTGATATCGCCGCTGCCTCTTACATTGGAGCTTGAGGTGTACTGGATGGGTATTTTACGTACCGCCGTCTCCATCACAATGACACCGATGATGATCGCAAGGTACAGGATGCTGTACAGCACAAACTGCAGCACACCGCTGAACATTGCGCCCGCTTCAGCACCGCCTACAAAGATGTTCCATACCTGTACGAACTGAGCAGGCATATTGGATACGATACCTGCGAAGATAATAATCGAGATACCGTTGCCGATTCCGAACATGCTGATACGGTCACCGATCCAGATCAGAAACTGCGTACCCGCAGTCAGGATCGTTGCGGTGAACAGGTAAGTGGATACGGAAGAGCTTGCCAGAATCTGATACTGTCGATCAAATGCATATACCATTGAAATCGACTGCACAAAGGCAAGTACTACAGCCAGATACCGCGTAATGCGGTCCATCTGGGTTCTTCCGGTCTGTCCGGATTTTGCCATCTCGGACAGGGCCGGAATTACATCCATGCTGAGGAGCTGGATGATAATGCTGGAAGTAATGTACGGAGTAACACCGAGTGCAAACACACTCATTCGCTCGAAGGCGCCGCCTCCGAGCAGATTCATCATTCCGAGAATCGAGTTATCCGCAATCTGTGCCGTGAGTTTCGCTGAATCCACTCCCGGAACAGGGACTGCAGAACCGATGCGATAGATCAGCAGCATGCACATCGTAAAGAGAATCTTTTTCCGGATCTCCTTATTTTTGAACAGGCTGACGAACGTCTGCATCATGATTACAGTACCTCGGCTGTTCCGCCTGCTGCTTCGATAGCTTTCTTAGCCGATTCAGAGAATTTCGCTGCCTTCACAGTCAGCTTCTTCTCCAACGCGCCTCTGCCAAGCACTTTCACACCGTCGAGCTGTTTCTTCACCAGACCGGCAGCCTTCAGTGCTTCGTAGTCAACTGTGACGCCATCATCAAACTTATTGAGATCCTCAACATTCACAACAGCATATTCCTTGCGGTTGATGTTTGTGAATCCACGCTTCGGGAAACGCTTGAATGCAGGGGTCTGTCCGCCTTCAAATCCGATCGCAACGCCGCCGCCGCTTCTCGAATTCTGGCCTTTCTGTCCTTTACCGGACGTTTTTCCGTTGCCGGAACCCTGGCCGCGTCCGATCCGCTTGGATACGAAACGCGCCCCTTCCGTAGCTTTCAGTTCATTCAGTTTCATGCGGGTACCTCCTTAGCGAATCTCGTTGACTTTCTTCTCGCGAAGCTTCGCGACATCGTCAACAGTCCGCATCTTTGCCAGCGCATCCAGTGTTGCATAGACAACATTGACGCTTGTACGGCTTCCGATTACCTTGGACAGTACATCGCTGACACCGGCAAGCTCAAGAATCGAACGAACCGCACCGCCGGCAATTACTCCGGTTCCCGGCGCAGCCGGTCTCAGAACAACAGAAGTCGCTCCGTGCTTTCCGATTGCGTCAGACGGTACAGTACGGTTGTTTTCAACCAGCTGTACACGGAATACGTTTTTGTTTGCTGCTTCGTTTGCCTTCTTGATCGCATCAGGAACTTCTGCTGCTTTGCCCATACCGAATCCGATACGGCCCTTATGATCTCCGATTACAACCAGCGCCGCAAAACGCATCCGGCGTCCGCCTTTCACGGTTTTGGAAACGCGGTTAATGGAGACTACTACATCATCGAACTCTTTCGGTTCACGAGCTCTTCTGAACGGTTTCTTTCCTTCGTTAGCCATTGTATTCTCCTTCCCCTCAGAACTTCAGTCCGGCTTCACGGGCCGCATCGGCCAGTGCCTGGACTCTTCCGTGATAGACATAACCGCCGCGGTCGAACCGAACGGTTTCGATATTCATAGCTTTGCACTTTTCAGCGATATCTGCGCCAACCTTTTTCGCAGCTTCAATGTTTCCGCCGTTTTCAAGCTTCAGTGCAACAGAGCTGGATGCCGCCAGAGTCTTTCCTGTGGTGTCATCGATGATCTGTGCATAGATCTGCTTGTTGGAACGGAATACATTCAGTCTCGGGCAGTCGGGAGTTCCGCTGACAACCCGGCGCACACGCTTATGTCTGTGCAGACGCTCTTCATTTTTGCTTGTTTTTTTCAGCATAATACTCTCTCCGTCCCATTACTTCTTAGACGCAGCTGTCTTACCTTCCTTGCGGCGGACATGTTCATCCTTATAACGGACACCCTTTCCTCCGTAAGGTTCCGGCTTACGCTTCGCTCTTACATTAGCCGCAAACTCACCGACGCGCTGCTTGTCGATTCCGGTAACCGTAATCGTTGTCGCATCCGGGCATTTCACTTCGACATCAGACGGGATTTCCATCTCAATCGGATGTGAATAGCCGAGGTTCATCGTGAGCTTGTTTCCGCTGATCGCAGCACGGTAACCGATACCGACGATCTGCAGAATCTTTGTGTAGTTCTTTTCGCAGCCTTCGATCATCGTTGCGATGAGCGCACGGGTAGTGCCATGGAGCTGCTTGGTGTGCTTGTCCTCGTTAGGACGGGTGACTGTAACGGTTCCGTCCTTAACTTCAATTCCGAGAATCGGAGAGAACTTTCTTACGAGCGTTCCCTTAGGACCTTTCACCGTCACCTCATTCCCTTCAGCGACTGTTACTTCAACGCCTGCGGGAATGGTAATCAGCTTATTACCGATACGTGACATTTTTCTTTCCTTTCTTTACGTATTACCACACGTAAGCGACGACTTCGCCGCCTGCGTGCTGCTTGCGTGCTTCCTTGTCTGTCATCATTCCGTTCGATGTGGAAATGATTGCAATTCCGAGGCCGTTGAGAACCTTCGGCACATTGTCGCCCTTCGTGTAGACACGGAGGCCCGGCTTGGAAATACGCTTGATGCCTGTGATGACCGGACGCTTGTCAGCGCCGTACTTCAGGGTAACGATCATCTTCTTGTCGATGCCTTCCCCTGTTACTTCATATTTGGCGATATAACCCTCTTCTTTCAGGATACGGGCAATTTCGCACTTGACCTTGGATACCGGGACAACGTCAACGGTTTCCATTTTTGCCTGCATACCGTTGCGGATTCTGGTAAGCATATCGGCGATAGGATCTGTCATATTCATAGTTCAATCTCCTCCAATCCTTACCAGCTTGCCTTCTTGACGCCCGGGATCTGGCCCTTGTAAGCCAGCT
>JAFYGX010000144.1 GCA_017543025.1 Solobacterium sp. | reverse complement strand
TCAATTCAGCTGCTGTATACAGTTGAATTGTAACATCATGAGAGTTTCGGAATATGATCACTTGGAACACAAGAAGAATCACATATTATCTACATGAACAAAGCGGTGATAACTTGTTACATTTATTTATGCGGGAATCCTTACCTTCTCCGGGTTTGAATTCTTCCGGCTTCTTATTCTGCTGATTGCCGTCTTCATTCAGTCTTCTTCCGAAGAGCTGATCTGCAGAGGCTTCATCTATCAGAGACTGAAGCGCGGTCATAAGAGTCCGCTCGTCTGGATCCTCGGCAACTCTCTGATTTTTGCCGCACTGCATCTGGCCAACCCGGGCATCACATTTCTCGCGTTTATGAACATCGTACTGGTGGCGATATTCTACTCCCTGGTCATCTACTACTTTGACGCAAGCATCTGGTTCACAATGGCCGCCCACGCCGCATGGAACTTCACTCAGAACATTCTGTTCGGGCTTCCCAACAGCGGCATAGTAAGCGGGTATTCCATGATGCTGCTGGACACTGCAAATGCAAGAAACTCGTTTGCCTACAACATCAATTTCGGTGTTGAAGGTACGCTTCTTGCCTGCATCGTGATCGCAGTTTCGATTGCCGTCACATGGTATTTCGGGTCGAAACGGCAGCCAGAAGACATTGACGTCTGGGAAATAGCCGATGCCGCACCGGAAAATAACTGATCGTCCGTAAGGAAAGGAATGCACCCGCATTCCTTTTTTACACGGGCTTCAGCACTGTTTTTTCAGAGAACCTGACAGCCGTACTTCGCGCAGCGGGTCTTCTCTTACACGGCTTCTCCATCTGCTTAACAAACGAAAAACCATACCGATTCTGCCGGTTCTTCCAGCTGTACGGTATGGTTTTCTGATTTCTGTTTCAATGACTGATGCAAAAGATCAGTCAATCTGAAGTTCTTTGCGTTCCGTTAACATGGTGCGCTGATAGACGTCTTTCAGTATGCCGCCGAAGACAAGCGTTGTATTATTCAGCTCTTTATCTTCCACCTTAAGGTTTTCGGTTCCTGAAGCGACATATGCTTTGGCTCCATCCGGCCTGCGTTCAATCAGATTTCCTTCTTCATCGTAGAAGTCAAAGATGAACTGAATACTGTCGCCGGCTTTGAGATTCAGCGTTCCTTTTGTATTGAACAGAGCGCTCATCAATGCGGATGAGCTGGTGTCATAACCGACGATCTGACCCTGACGCGGTGCTTTCTCTCCTTCTTTCACAGGCGCCCATTCAATATAGAGTGTGATATCCTCTTCGTCGTTGAGTCTTGCCCGCACTTTTCCGGTGTAAACAATGCCGTTTTCCGTGGTTCTTGTCTGATCAGCTTCATAGCATACCGGCTTTCCGTCAATGTGAACCCAGGTTCTGTCGATTCCGACCATCGGATGATTGTCTTCATCCAGTTCGCCGATATAATCTGTACCAAGGTATCTCAGATCCCCGTCTTCGAGTTTCTGATAGACAATTGTCCTGCAGTCGGCAACAATTTTCCACAGGTTATCGCTCAGATCAAGCTTATATCCCTTATCAGTTTCAATCAGCTTAATATTCATCTGCGGCTCGGTCGTATCATAATTCTCAAATCCGGGTTTATACCAGGACTCCTGCGTATAATCCATCGGCGGAAGCAGACTGTAAATCAGCTGATCTACGCTTTCCGCATTCTGAATGCCGATAATCATCTGTTCCTGCTGATATTCTTCGTTGCCTTCCATCTTTTTCTTCTGAGCAGCCATGATACTGAAAATATCATCGAAGAATGCGGTCTGCTTATTCAGCTCCATCCCTTCCAGGTTCTTTCTGGTATAGGAGTAATACATCATATCCTTGTACGGGAAGGCAAATGCGACACCGTTGATCCCGCTGGCAGAACTGCTGTTCCGCAGCAGTACGCATGCCTGGATCTCACCGATGATATGGTCAAGCTCTTCATCGGTCGCTACCACATCTTTATAATCCGCTTCTTTCAGCGTCTGCAGATAATTAATCAGATCGATCTGATAATTGCCGGCAAAGGAATAGGTATTCTGCCCAGCGCTGGCAATGTTGTTGAAGACATCCGGATCCTTGATCATCTTCTCATCAGACTTCTGAAGGAATTCCGTGAATGTATCATATGCCGATTTTGCAAGTGCGGTATCAATCAGCGAAAGGGTGGATTTCGTATCCGGATCTTCCTTTTTCTGCAGTTCTTTCCGGACGACCTGATTCATCTTGTCAAAGGTTGAAACCAATTCCCTGCCGAGATCTTCCGAACTCATGCCCGGGTTTTCCGCAAGCATTCCGAACGGAGACGTATAGTACCAGCCGAAACCGCCTTCCGTTTCTTCCGATGCAAGATAATAATCCGCATACGGTTCCATTGCGGCTGCGATTTCAAAATCCTGCATCAGACATGCGTCAAAGCCGATGATATCAAACTTCATATCTGCGTCCTTCAGCGCCGCAATGACTTCAGACGTCTGCATGATGGATTCTCCATCGCTCCGCTTGTTCACCGAATCCTGACCAAAGCCCATGGCAACGCCTCCGCCATGGTCCCAGAGCGTCAGAATATAACGGTCTGCAGGGTAGGCTTCCTTTGCCCATTTCAGGAAGTCGGAAAGCGAATTCTGCTCGGCCATGCAGAGGCTATCCGGAAGCTTCTCTACCTGCTTCACATTTCCGTTGCTGATTTCATAGCGGCCGTATCCATTCCAGTCTACGCCAATCGTAAACCAGCGCCCTGCGCCTCCCGTCTGCATAACGAACTTCAGCGAATCACCTTTCTTTGACGCTTCGACCATCTGATCGATGTTAATGGAGGCAAGTCCATACTTGTCTTCCAGATTTGAACCGACAATGTAGCTGAGCACCACCGTGCTCTTATCATTCGAATGATCCGGGAAGAATTTCTCTCTGCTCGGTTTCAGAGAAGAAACAGACACCGGAGAGCTCTGCATCATCTGTTCACGGGTGATCACATTTTCACTCCCTGAAATCCCGGCCAGCGTATCCTGAACCTCAAGCATATCTTTGACAACCATCACAACCGGAGGGGTCGTCGTGATTGAAATCATGCCGACGATGTAACCCAGCACGAGAATTTCGCCAATGGAAATCAGACTGACCACAACATTAATCAGAATACGGATCGGTCTGGAGCGAATGACCGGTTTGATCTCAAGCGGTGTATAAACCGATTTTCCAAGTCCCAGTATGAGCATGAACAGCGGCGGAACAAGTATCGTTCCGATCCGGAACAGCACATTTTTCCCGAACGCTTTTCCGATCCGCCAGTACAGCCGGATCAGGAACACCTCATACACGATTACCGCAAGCGCGATGAACAGAAAGCCAAGTCCGACTTTCGGGCCAAGATACAATCCGCCTGCCGCATAGACTGCCGAAATCAGAAAAGGCCGCCAGAACGCGCGTCTTGTCTCAAAGAGTACTTTTGAAAACTCCCGTTCCGCAAGAAATGGAACCACACAGGTTTTCCAGTTCAGGTCCATCTTTTTCAGCACAAAATAATAGGAAACTGAAGTTACTAACCAGAAAACAGGGAACCAGTACGATTTCAGGAACAATAACAGCAATAGCATAACTGCCTCCTTATTCACATGTGTCAGGCAGAAAAACAGCTCTGTTCCTCTGTCTTTTCTGCATGGCATCACACTAACAAAAAGAATATCATAACCTTTCTGCCCGGTGACAAAAATCAGAGCGGATTAAGGGCAGATACTATTGTGAAATAAGATACACAACCGATACGGCATCGGCATTTCCATCCGGAATCATCTCACTTCCGCTTCCGTTCGTACCATCGTCTGATCCGCTCTCTTCCGGTCGATTCCGGAAGTCCATTCCCATCCATGCCCTTTGTCCGATGATGCCTCCCATGTAAAAGAGCGGAAAAACAAAACAAACCTCTGAGATCACCTGCACACGGATTTCTCTGTCTTCCGTTTCAGATCCTCTCTCAGAGGTTATAATTCTGCCTGCGGTACTATATTTCCTTCAGGCGGATGATTGTCTGTCATCAGTTTCCGGACAATCCCGGAATCCGTTTTCTGCAGCCTCCTGGCCGGGATCCGGATCCAGGCTCATGCGTTTCCGGCAAGAGACGTTTTTTCTGAGAGATTAATGACCAGCCCAACCACCGAAAGAATCAGCCCTGCATACAGAAACCAGACCGGATACCGGCTGTCCGTACCGTATATTTCAAGAATTCCCTGCAGAGCACTTCCGGCAATCAGGCAGAGGATGCCATCATTCCACAGACGCCCCAGATTCTGAAAAAACAGAGAAGGAATGACGCCCATTACAAGCGGGATCAGAAACAGCCCGCACATATACCATGAAATAACACCGAAACTGCAGGATTCATAAATTACGGAAAACATAAGGCAGAACAGAGTAACGCCCAGCCAGATCTGAAGTGATCTGTTTTTCCTAATATCCGATAACAACCGCATCGCTTACGCTCCTTTCCTTAACTGTTCTCCCGCTTGTGGTCGGATAATTCACAAGCGTCCCGTTGAAGATCATTGTTGATGATCCGCCTCCATCCAGGTTATAGGCAGTTACTGCACCCTGTTCCTTCAGAAAGGACGCAAGTTCATAAAGTGACAGACCTTCGCTGTAATCACTTCTGCCGTCACTTACCACGAAGAGATAATGAAGCGGTTCGATCTCTGCGATCGCAGTACGGGGATTGCTGGCTTTTGCCTTGCCGACTTCATCTGTTTTCGATACAGTAATTTCTCCGTCTTCCAGCAGCCCTGGCCCGAATGAATAGACCTGCATAGCATCCGATATGTTTTCCGCGGCAATCTGCCCTTCTGTAATAATTTCAAAGCTTCCATCGGTATGGATGACCAGATCTTCCTGGGAAGATGAAGCTGCTTCTGTACGGTAGAGCACACCGTTTCGGATTACATACCCCTTGTTCCGGGCGCCGTAATAATCTCCGTTAATCGCAAGAATCGCATTGGCCGCAGATGCCATCTCACTGGTTTCCGCTGTGATGTTCCTGCCGTATGTATTGTCGGCAAGAACAGACTTCAGATATTCAGGAGAAGACAGTATCACATCCGCCACATGAATTGTGGTGTCTTCTGTCCGGTATTCTTTCAGCGTTACTGAGATATTTTCATCCTGATAACTGGTATCCGTAATAATCGGTTCTCTTTCCGCCGAAGCACTGACTGTTTCCTGCTGTTCACTGCTGATTTCATAAACCGGAGAAGCCGCTTCTGCTGCTGCGGCATACGGACGTGCAATTACAAATGTGTCCAGCAGAACATAGCACATAGCCGCAAGGATAATCAGAATATCCGGAACGCATAGTACATTTCGCTTTTTCATAGAACAGGCACTCCTTTCGTTCGATCCGCAAACACCACTTTTTTCTGCATGAACCAGGAAAACAGAAACAGGAGTAATTCTGTCATCAGTTTGGCAATCCATGCATGGATATGAAACCGGAATGTCAGAACAGAAAGCACCCCGGTATTCAGAATCAGGATGCCTGTCGCAAGGAGCGCATACCGTATGAACGCACTCATCCGTCTGTCATCCTGGCGGAATACAACCCTTCGGTTCAGCTCGAAGTTGCACAGAGCTGAGAAGATCCTTGCGATGACATTGGAAACAAGAATGCCGGAAGGCCCCGAGAAGCATGCATTAAGCATGGCAAACGCGCTGTAGTCAATCAGAAATCCGGCCAGCGAGGAAACAGAAAACAATAAGAACTGACGCAGGATGCGCAGTGAATCGCGCAGCGGACGATAATGAGAAGCTTTGTTTCCATCCAGATAAACCGTTTTGATTTTCACCTCAGAAAACGGGATATTGTCTGAAACCGCGCGCAGCAGCTGATTCATTTCATATTCATACCTGCTTCCTTCCGTCTCCAGAAACAGCGGAATCATACTGCTGTGAAACGCCCGAAGTCCCGTCTGCGTATCAGCGAGCCATCTCCCGGTAAACAGTAGAAACAGAATGGAAGTAATCCGATTTCCCAGCGCGGATCGAAACGGAACATCCTGTTCTGAAAAGTCTCTGACGCCAAGTACAAGATGATCTGCGTGATTCTCTGCTTCTTTCGCACAGTTCAGAATATCGTTCACCAGATGCTGGCCATCCGCATCGGCAGTCACAACAATGCAGTCTCTGTTCCGCCTTCGGATGTATTTCATCGCAGTTTTTAGCGCTTCTCCTTTTCCCATGTTCTGTTCATGGCAGAGAACAGCTGCTGTTTTCGGAAGAGAATCAAACACAGACTGATACTCCTCTGGCGAACCGTCATTGACAACAATTGTTTCAACCGAGGATTCTCCAAGCTGTTCTGCCAGAGTGATTAATTCCCGGCCTGGGCAGTAGGCCGGAAGAATCGCAATCGTTTTTTTCATATACTGGCCTCCTTTCTGACCAGTATCAGAATAGAAAGCGAGTCTTAAAACCAGATGAAGCAAACGTGAATTTATTCTGAAACACTCGGCAGAGGAAATTCACCTGATCTGAACGCAGTTCAGCGCATATCAGCCGGATTTCAGGTTTAACTTCTTTTTTTTCCAGCCAGCTCAGAACAGAAAAAGGAAGCGGGATCACATCCGCCTCCTTCTGTCCGCATAGCTGAAGTGCCAGCCATCTGCTGAAATTACTTCTCCTGCTCTTCCGCCGCGTCTTTCTTATGCGATTCTGCAGGTAATGCACACTCCTTGCACAGTTCAGCTTCCCTGATCATCTGTCTGTACCGCGGCTGATCCAGCAGAATTCTGCATGCGGTCAGGATGGTCTGATTTTCACCATGCGATTGAACCCATTCGTGCAGTTCCTTTACCGCAAGCACATCTTCCTGCTCACACGCTTCCCGCCGCAGTACTCCGAGAAACTTCAGAATCACGCTTTCCCTGTCGCCCAGCAATGAGATACCGGGGACCGGTCCTTCATCGAGCATTCCCAGCAGGATATCGCGAATCCCGTTCCGTTCTTCCCGGCTCATCGGCCGCTTCAGCACAGACGCTGCGTCTGATTTCTCCCAGCAGGTCAATGCAGAATAGACAGGCATGACATCGTTATGCACCGCATCCAGAAGAAACCACTTCCGGATTTCTTCGTTCTCCGGCTTAATGCATTCCGACAGATGAATTCTCCCCCAGCCATGTACTTTCTGTGCCAGCTGAAACAGCTCGTGATTCGCATCCGGAAAATCCGCCATGACACGTGAGGCAAACAGCGTAAACTCATCACTGAGACCTAATGTACGAATCACATCCATGAGGTCATCCCGGACGCCGCTGATCAGCTCAATAATACAGAACCCGAACTTCACCAGATTCCGGTCAGCCGATTCACGCAGCAGGTGAACTGCATACTGAAACAGAACGTTCGGATCCAATTCATACTCATGAGACAGAATATAAGACTGAAGCGTATCGAACAGCGCGATCGGAGGAATCCGTTTCCCGACCTTCTGAAACAGCACATCTGCTTCTTCAAACCGACTTTCTCCGGCAGCCCGAAGCGCTTCTCCCATCCTGCCGATTGTTTCATCATCCGGTTCTTCCAGAGTCGTATGATATAACGCCACTCCATCAAACGCCCCGTCTGCCCATAACCACTCTTCTCCTTCCGGCGACGGAAGGGAAAACTCCTTCGGCAGTTCTCCGTTTACCGTACTGTTTCGAATCCGTTCATACAGGGATTCCGGTTTTCTTTCTGTCATATAGTTCCCTTACAGTTCTGCTTTCATTATAAATTCTTCATCCGTTTCCCGTACGGTCACAAACCCAAGACGGCGATACAGATTCACTGCCCGATTTGCTTTCTGAACAGAAAGCGACACGGAATGAACCCCATCGGCTTTCAGTTTCCTCATCATTGCCGTGAGCAGCGCTGTTCCGATTCCCTGATTGCGGTATGCCGGACGCAGAGACACCGCAAGTGAAGGCGTTCGGTCATCAATATAACCATAATCATGCATCAGCCGTACCCAGACCGCTCCGACCACAGAATGACCGTGTTCCGCCAGCAGACAGAAATCCCCTTTCTGTTTGCCAAATTCCTTTATGTAGATCTGCAGCTCCGGAAGCTCCACAATTGATTGTTCCGGCTGTTCCACGCCTTCCGGTACAAAGATCGCCAGATACAGAAATTCGTTCAGCAGATCCGTTTCCTGCTCGTTTAATGGGCGGATTGTCCACTCCGCATGTCCTGCGATTGCCATAGTCATATCTCTCATCCCCAGCATGCATTCATCATTATAATCTGCCGATCCTGCAGACCCGTAACGAAAAACTGCTGTCCGAACCCCGTTCCAACAGCAGTCAGCCGCATTCGTTTTAATGTACGCGGCGCTCAATTTCATTATCTCTGTAATACATTTCCTTTTCATGGTACATATCCGTATCGGCAATATGTTCCAGTTCACTGACCGTTGCGCCCGGATGATCCGAATATGCCCCATAGCCAACCGCCATGGACAGTTCTTCCACATAGGTTCCATGCCATTGAGACGCCTTTTCGACAATCTCCTCCCGCAGTTTTTCCGGCATCTCCGTATAGACAATGGCCATAAACTCATCTCCGCCTGTCCGGTATGCGGTACCTCTGGAACGGACGGAATTCACAAGACACTCCGCAGCAGCACGAATCAATTCATCACCTGCCAGATGCCCTTTTGTATCATTGAGTTTCTTGAGCCCGTTGACATCAACAGAAAACAGTACCAGTTCTTTTTCCGGCCCGTTGGTACGGCAGGTATTCAGATCTTCTTCATACCGTCTCCGGTTATGAAGCCCTGTCAGTTCATCCGTCATGGAAAGCCGGATCAGATGTTCCTCCCTGCGCTTTTCTTCATCTACATTCCGCGTTGTATAAATCACCATATCCGGTTTTCCGTCCGATCCCTGCTCAACCGTAATATATTGTGCTCTGAACCACACGGAATTCACATCCGCAAAATCTCCGCTGATAATCTTCCGGTTCAGCATCCGGTCTCTGACTGTGGTGATATTTGTAAAAGAAAGAAACGCTTCCAGATGATCTTCATGAATCTGATTTTTCAGACGCTGGTTCATCAGGGTATGTGTCTGGGAGTTCATGTCAATTCCGTGTTTCTGCTGGTTGGAATCTCTCAGCGACATCTCCGTGTTATCCTTAAAACTGATGAGATTGACATTATCGTAAATCTCCGCCATGGAATCCAGAATATTCATTTTCTCCAGTTCACTGGCTTCCTTTTCCCGTATTACTTCATATTGGCGCAGAAGCTCCATATAATGATCCAGCACCAGTTTCAGAATGATATACCCGGCTGCCGCCATGATGAGCAATTCAATCGTATACCCGCCCATCACATGACAGAAATAGGAACCCGTATTTCCGTAATCGGCTCTCAGGTTTACATAATACGGAGCAGTCTCCCACACCGATGCGCAGAGAAACACATAGTTCAGCACCAGCGCATACCCGTAAAGCCGCTTGTCACAGAACAATATGCTCAGCAGCGGTACAAGAAACCAGATCAGCCGGATATTTACATGACTCAGCATCATGTAAACGATCAGCGCATCCAGTGCTGTTATCGCAAATACACTTGCAGAAATCTGATTCGGGTATCGTTTCAGCATCATTCCGTGTATCAGGGCAAGCAAAGCCACCAGTATGGAGATGCATAAGCAGGTCACATATTTCATCCCCGGAAAAATGCCCGCTTTCACGCCAACAGCAAAGGCCGGCCCGATTGCGGTAAAATACCACAGTATGGCATTCAGATAACGGTTGATCCGAATACTGCTACGGACAATAAACTCCTGAAACAGTTCATCTGCTGTATCCTTCACTTCTTTTCTCCGACATATATACGATTGTTCATCTGCTTCCTGGCATTCACCCCACAGAACCATCTGCAGGCAATCAGCTTAACAGAACCTGAAACAATCCGCACGATTGATTATAGCACCGCTATTACGGACCCTGCATATAAACGATTATTCACGCATAAGCAAAAATTCCTGAAAGAACAATCTGCGTTTCAGTATTGTTTCGCTTTTATCCTGCATACGATATAACTATCGTATGCCTAATTGAATACCGGAAAATAAGAAGGTTAATTGTTCCGCAAATCTGAAGCCTGAAGACAAGCATAAAAAAGAACAGTGTGAAAGCTGCTCACACTGTTCAGATGAGACAGTATCGAAAGAACCATCTCTGCAGTTCCGTTTTATCTGACGGAATCGAATCCAATCCATTCACCCTGCCATCCGGCAGCGGCCAGATCGTGTCTTTCCTCTTTACTTCCGGGTAAGCCAGATAATGCGAAACGGCCGCAGACATATGGGCTCTTACTGAAACCACACTTCCGCATCTTTACGGAATTTGCTGAAGGATTCCTTTTCCGCATAGTCCCTTATAAGGGAAATTTACGTTTAGAATAACAGCATTTTTCTCTTCCCGCGCCGTTTCTTCCTGTTTTCGCAAAAATCAGCGATTTACACAATTGAAAGACGAACGCTGATCCCCGCCGCAATCCGTTTCCTTATACTGATCGAATCAGAGGATCCGGCGTTTCGCTTTCTATTTGATTGCCAGCCTGACACCTCGGTCCATCCGGGATCTGTTTTATGGTGCGCCTATGGCAATCATTAATACGCTGTTATTGAAAATGAGCTCCCCACGTCCGTATCATACAGGGTTCTTTGATCATTTCTCTGACTGGAAAGCCACTGCTCCCAGCTGATTTCTTCAACGGATACAGCTTGTTCCATGGTTCATTTCATCGCCTGACAGAATTATGCATGCGATACTTTCAATCGCGACCTTCTTCTGTGCAAATGTGGTTTCATTATGAGATATGCAGAAACCTATAATCCTTTGGAGGAAAAAACAAATGACAGAAAATACAGACAAGAATGTATTGATGAGGTGCGTCTATTGCGGATACCAAGAATACCTCCCGGAAAAGGATCTCCTTCTTCTGAGAGAAATCTATCATCTTAAGCCCTCTGATGAAGACACTGTCT
>JAFYGX010000143.1 GCA_017543025.1 Solobacterium sp. | reverse complement strand
ACTGGAATTGTCGGATTATTGAAATGAACACAGATATCGATCATATTCATGTGCTGTTTGAAGCGCCTCCGCAGGTACAGCCTTCCAAGCTGGTTAACAACTACAAAACAGTAACATCCAGATTATTGAGGAAAGAATATGGCACTCAGCTGAAAAAATGGTATTGGGAAAACATATTCTGGAGCAGAAGTTATTTTATATGCACTGTTTCAGATCGAACCGAAGAAATGATTAAGCATTATATTCAGCAACAAGGGAAAAAAGGAAACCGGGCTTACTCCTCCTAAACGCTTCGCGTTATAGAAGGAGCATGCGCCCGGCTTGAGTCAAAGGGCGTTTTGCCTGATCGATCATCAAGTCTATACAGCGGAAATGATTCACCGTCTCAAGGATATCGTCCACGTTCACGGAGCCATCCGGTGCATTGATCGTATTTGTCTCAAAGATATACCGGGTCTGTTCGTGCGTCAGCCGACTGCCTTCGATGTGGTTGGAATTGTATGTAAGTTCGATCTGCAACTTATGGTAGATGCCTCCGGAGATGGCATTTTCCTTTTCCAGGACCAGTCTACCGAGGAGATTTTTCGGAACTTGCCGCTGTCTTGGTTTTCTTCCAGGTTTTTCTGCGTTTTCCGGAATGTTCCAGGTTTTCCCGGTAATAAAGGCACCGGGAACACGCCCATCGGCACAATATTGACGGACGACACGTTCGGTAATTTCCCATTTTTCACTTGCTTCTTTTACTGAGATAAAGCTCATTCTGTCACCGCCTGTATATATCTTTGCAAGTCCAGTATACTCCTTTATCGGCTGTTTATTCGAACATTTAGATGTATGGTTTATGCTTTTAAACAGCCGATAAATGCATTTTGGAAGAGAGGAAGGATATCGGATGTGGCCGAAAACAACTGACAGATAAGAAGACTTCAGAACATCCGGTTCATAATAACCGTACATGTAGTTCAGAATGCTCAATACGTATACAAGATCGCCGTTTTTCCAGCAGGTCCTGTTCAGTCCTTTCTGAATGTCTGTGGTAGTTCTGCGTATTACATAACTGAATCCATATTCGAGCGTATGAATGGAATGATCTTCAGGAGGGCGATTCTTCTTCGAGAGGATAAGACCGTCTTTTTCTGTGATTCTGCCGACATATCCATCGCAGACCCGCACAACCTTGCCAGTCTCTTTATCCCGAACAGAATGTGCTTTGTAGAGATAGTACTTATCGGGTTTAACGAAGTTGATGTAGTGATCCTTCATTTTATATTTCATTACCCATTCAGGATAGGCAGCTTTCACGCGTGTCATTGTATTACATATCATCTGAAATAATATGTAATACATCAACATAAAACAAAAGCTCACGCATATTACCCGGAAAAGGTCAATATCGTGAGCTCTCAAATTGATGAGTATATCCTAATCCGGGCCGGTTTTCTGCTGAAACCATTCCCATTTGCAGGTACAATAAAGAAAAAGAATACAGCGGGAGAAATCAATTATGAAACTTGCAGAAGCTTTACAGGCACGGGCAGATCTGAACAAAAAGATCGCCCAGCTCCGTACACGCATTATTAATAACGCACTGGTGCAGGAAGGCGAAAAAACAGCAGAAAATCCTGCCGATCTCATGAAGCAGCTGAATGATGCCGCAGCTGAACTGGAAAATCTGATCGCGCGGATCAATCTCACCAACAGCACTGTGAAAACCGATGACGGCACATTGACTGAATGCATTGCGAAACGGGATGTCATGACAATGAAGCTCAGCATTCTGAGAGACCTCATCAATGAGGCAAGTGCCACTGCATACCGGGCCCGCGGCACAGAAATCCGAATCAGACCGGCAGTTGATGTCGCTTCGCTTCAGAAAGAAGCAGACAGACTTGCAAGAGACCTTCGTCTGCTTGACAATCACATTCAGGAAACCAACTGGACAACAGAACTGAAGTAATGTGCAATGCAAAGGAATCAGATTCAGCAGGTACGTCATCCGGAGTGGGCGTGATCTCTGCCATGTGAGAATGACATGGCCGCTCAGGCGCTCTGAGCAGGCGCCGCCCCATTACATGAATGCTCCGATCGAGTATACATGCATGGTTAACTGGTATTGTTACTACCATATCGCCGGCCGATGGCCGAGGGTGAGGAACGGGGACATGAATCTGATTCCATAAAAAAGGGCAGAGAACTATCTGAGCATTCCGGCTCAATACGTTCTGCCCTTTTTATAACGGCCAGACCTCCTGAACTGCCCGGACCCTTTCGCTGATACAGCATAAATACGGGAGGTTCTGTTTCAAACGGTTCAGACAGTATTATTCTGATTTTCCGAAGAAGACTCCGACTTTCGCAGGCCGGAAAGCGGCTTGTATCTGTGGAGTATGATACAGACGATCCGGCCTCGCAGTTCATTCAATATCAGACAGGAAGGACTCAGGCTGCTGTATGCATGACTGAGCACACAGTAAGAACGATAGTAAACTGCCATGATCGCGTGCTGACAGGCGGGAAACCGCTGTCTGTCAGAGTACCATGGATGATATACAGGTATGCCCGGTTCATAAGTATCTCCCGCTTCAGTATTTTGCGTAAGCGGAAGAGGTTCAATTCTCAGGTGTATAGTTCCAGCCACGATCGCCATGGTAGATCATCAGCTTTGTCATTCCTCCATCAATACAGATGTTTTCTCCCGTGATGAAACCTGCCTTGTCGGAACAAAGGAACAGCACCATGTTTGCGATATCCATCGGATTGCCGACACGGCCGACCGGCTGCTGCAGCGCATCTGCTCCTTCATACGCTGTATATGCAGTATCAATCCATCCCGGAGAGATGGAATTCACCCGTACTTTCCCGGAAAAGCTGGCAGCCATGGCATGCGTCAGCGCTGCGATCCCACCCTTGGCTGCTGTATAGCTCTCTGTCTGCGGCTGGCTCATCCGATCACGGGAGGATGAGATATTGATGATGCTTGCGCCTGTCCGGAAATAAGGAGAAAACAGCTTGGCCAGGTAGAACGGCGCAGTAACACCCACGGCCAGTGCATACTGAAATTCCTCATAGCTGCATTCATCAATCCCCTTCATCAACGGCAGCGCATTATTAATCAGATAATCAATACCGCCTGTCTCCCCGATCACCTTCTCTGCAAACGCTTCCAGTACTGCTTTATCGGAGATATCCCCTGTATAATGGCGACCGGCTGCCCTGTCGATCACATAAACCTTTACGCCCTGCTTCCGAAATTCCTCTGCGATGCATTTTCCTATTCCGCTGGCCCCGCCGGTTACCACCGCAACCTTCTGTCTGCCAGAAGCGATTCCGATATTCTTTTTCGGTACGGTCAGCTTCATATACAGACCTGTATCATCCTGTTCCGGTTCTGAGGGAATCGTCTCACAATCACCCCGTGCCGCAAGAGCTGCTGTCACAGCAAGGCACACCGCATCCAGCAGATCATCCGGTTTGCATCGGTATTTCTTTGCCTGATCCCGCATCCCGGAAAAAGACACACCGGGGAGATATTTTTCAAGAATCGCTGTCCGCTCGGAAAATCCGGCAGATTCTTTCTTGCGGGCCGATAAAACAGAACCGTTCAGCCGGGCAAAATCAACTTCCGGATGGCTTTCCAGTATCCTGTTTTTATACCCGGGATGCTGTACCAGAAATTCATCGAGTTCACGGATCTTCGGAATAATACGGATAGTCTGTTTTGAAAGACTTTTCCCAAGAATTCTGATATTAATCTGCTTCTGCTCTGACTCCGTATCCGCATACACAGCCTGCCGGCAGGGTATCGGAAATATGGAAGATGACAGTTCCGGCAGCTCCTTACGGGCAGATTCTTCCGGCCTCATCTGAACCGCATCAGAACGAAGTCCCACTGCCATGTCGATCAGAAACGCATCAAACTCCGGATATGCCTGCACCACTGCTTCAACCGAATCATGCCGTTCCGTATGCATCACACCATGATCCAGAACGCAGACAATCCAGCCGCCCCTGCAGCCGTCTGCGCCAAGATATAATCCCTTATCAGTTTTCCGCATAGTATGTTTTCCAGTCCAGTTCAATCATAACACTTATCTTCAGACTGCCATGATGCGGTCTGAATGCATGGATTGTCACCCATCCCGCTGTTTGTACACCTTCTGACCCCCGTTCAGAAGAACAGCGCATCATGTGCATCACTCTGTTTTTCAGCTGTGCGGTGATTGATCTCAGAAGTCAGCTGTGTTTCACCTGAATCCTGAAATCAGCTGGCTGAACGATTCTTAAGCCGGCAGAGAATTCCTGTCTGTTCATAAGAAAACAGCCCTGTTTTTTCTCTCAGGACTGCTTTCAGTTATCATCTGTCTTCTTTTCAAAGCTGCCGTTGCAGAAACATCAGCCAGGAATCATGCAAAGCTGCAGGCAAATGTGTCAGAGCCAGAGTTCCTTCGGCAGTGAACGTCATCACGTTTCACACCTGCGCAACCGCAATGTGATTCTCAGTACAGCTTTGCGCCGGCAGGGATGTGCGGATCAATCATCAGAAGGTGGAGCTTCTCTTCCCCTTCCTCGGTATGGACCGCGCTCAGCAGCATACCGCAGGACTCCAGTCCCATCATCGGCCGCGGAGGCAGATTGGTGATTGCCACAAGAGTTTTTCCGACCAGTTCTTCCGGTTCGTAATACGCATGGATGCCGCTCAGAATCGTCCGGTTTACCCCGGTTCCGTCATCCAGTGTAAACTGCAGAAGCTTCTTTGATTTCTTTACCGGCTCGCAGGCAAGCACCTTGACCGCACGGAAATCCGACTTCGAGAATGTATCAAAATCCACATAATCGCTGAACAGCGGTTCAATCTCAACATGCGAGAAGTCAATCGGTTCATCCGCTGCTGTCTTCGGTTCCGCTTTCAGCACGGTCTTATCTTTCCCAAGCGGCTTCATGGTAGGGAAAAGCAGCACGTCTCTGATACTGTCAACCCCGCACAGCAACATGATCAGCCGGTCAATACCGAAGCCGATTCCGCCTGTCGGAGGCATACCGTACTCAAGTGCTTCCACATAGTCTTCATCCATCTCAGACGCTTCATCATCCCCGAGCTTTTTGGCTTCCAGCTGCTTTTCAAACCGTTCCTTCTGATCAATCGGATCATTCAGCTCGCTGAAGGCATTGTTGAACTCCACACTGCAGATCAGTGTTTCAAACCGTTCGGTAAACCGCGGGTCTTCCGGATTCTTCTTTGCCAGCGGGCTGATTTCAATCGGATGCCCCCAGACAAAGGTCGGATCAACGATTTTGTCTTCGCAGAACTGATCAAAGAACAGCGAGATGATATTTCCGACCGTTCTCTGATGCGGCGCAACTTCCACATTGTGCTGGCAGGCAAGCTCCAGCGCTTCTTCGACGCTCATCGGTTTCCAGAAATCCACGCCGGTCACTTCCTTTACCGCATCGACCATATTCCATCTCTTATACGGTGCCTTCAGACTCACGGTGTGTCCCATGAATTCGAATTCTGTTTTTCCGAACACTTCTGTTGCCACGTATTCATACAGACCTTCCGTCAGCTTCATCATGCCTTCAAGATCGGAGTAAGCACAATACGCTTCCATTGTAGTGAATTCCGGATTATGTTTCAGATCCATCCCTTCATTCCGGAAGATACGGCCGATTTCATAAACGCCTTCCAGGCCGCCTACGATCAGACGCTTCAGCGGAAGTTCTGTCGCAATCCGCAGATAGAAGTCTCTGTCAAGCGCGTTATGATGCGTAACGAACGGTCTTGCGGCTGCTCCGCCAAGAATCGGCTGAAGCACCGGTGTTTCCACCTCGATATATCCGTGCTCATCCATGTAGCGCTGGATCGCCCGGATGATGCGGGGACGAAGTATCGCAATTTCCCTGGAACGGTCATTCATGATGAGATCCAGATACCGTCTGCGGTAGCGTTCTTCCTTGTCCGTCAGCCCGTGATACTTCTCCGGAAGCGGACGCAGCGCTTTGGAAAGATGCGTATATTCATGTGCTTCAATCGACAGTTCACCGGTCTGGGTCCGGATGACTATTCCTCTGATTCCGACAATATCGCCAAGATCGCTGGCCTTGAACAGCTCATAAATCTCATCCCCGATAATCCGCTTGTTTACAACCACCTGAATCCGGCCATCCCGGTCCAGCAGATGCATGAAGCCGAGTTTTCCCATTCTCCGTTTGGACATGATGCGTCCCGCAATCGAGACCTCTGCATTCAGCGCGTCCAGTTCTTCGGCTGTTTTTTCATCGTAAAGCGAATGGAGTTCTCCGCTGCGGTGGGTGCGTTCATACCCCTTTCCGAAAGGGTCAATCCCCTGTTCGCGAAGTGCCGCCATCTTCTGACGGCGTACTTTCTGCTGGTCATTCAGCTCCCGTTCGGAAATCTCCTGCAGTTTTTCCGCTGCTTTTTCCTTCACTGTTTCTCTGGTTTCCATAGTTCCTCCATCATATAAAAAAGCGCCATCACACGAGGGACGAGCGCTTTGTTCGTGGTACCACCCTGTTTCACACTGCCGGTTATCCGACAATGCCTCATTCTCTTCGATAACGCTGAAGTGCGGCTGACTCAGGAGTCCTTGTAAACTACGTACACGCTTCCTTCCTTTCACCATGCGGAAGGTCTCTTGCAAAGCGCCCGCGAAGCTCTTTCTCCGTCGCTGTCTGCGTAGGTATCATATCATAACAAATCGGAAAGGAAACAGTTTTCCTGCAAACTGCCTGCTCAGCCCCCGGAAATAAACAGACTGCAGGAACGCGGCAGTCTGTATACGGGATTTCCGGTTATTCCTTGACGCCGCCGGCTGTAACACCGCCGACGATATATTTGGAAAGAAACAGATAAACTACAATAACCGGGAAGATCGAGAATGCGATCATCACATAGACCTGTCCCATATCGAACTTCAGCCAGTCCGCAGAACGGAGCTGGGCAATGAGGATCGGGAGGGTCTTTTTGTTATCGGAGCTGAGAATCAGGGCCGGCGTGAAGTAGTTGTTCCAGGAAGAGACGAAGGTAAAGATCGCTTCAACCGCAATTGCCGGCTTCATCAGAGGAATTACGATCTGATTGAATGTGCTGAATTCATTACTGCCGTCGATTCTTGCGGCTTCAATCAGGGAAAGCGGCAGATTGGAATCCATATACTGTTTCATGTAGAAGAAGACAACCGGTGCCGCAATACCTGGAATAATCAGCGGAATAAACGAATCCATCAGATTCAGTTTTCCCATGAAGGAGATAAAACCGAGAACGGTCACCTGTGTCGGGATCATCATGATCATGAGAATGAAGGTAAAGATCGCTTTCTTGCCCCTGAAGTTATGCGCATGAATCGCATATGCGGTCATACAGGAGAAATATACGCAGAGGGCAGCAGAACAGGTCGCGACAATAATCGAGTTCATCATGCCGCTGGTAATCGGCAATGTGCCGTGAATCAGATTCAGCCAGTTTGTGATCAGATAGCCGCCCGGGATAATCGTAAATCCGCGGCCGAGCTCTGAGTTGGAACGGGTAGAGTTGATCATAAGAATATAGAACCAGATCAGGCAGAGGAAGGAAAGAAGAATCAGAACCGTGTAGGCAATTGCGCGTCTTGCATGAATGTTCATTCCCTTGCTGGTCCCTTTTCCGTTTACAGCGTTCATTGTACTCATGAAATGTTTCCTCCTTCCTTTCTTATTTCACTTCGCCGGCATAGGAGATCCGGAATACGATGAAACTCAGGATTCCTGTGATGATGAACAAGAAGACAGAGAGCGCTCCGCCCATGCCGAAGTTCTTCGAGTAAAGATGCTTGTTGAGATACATGATCAGGGTCATTGACGTACGCGTCGGATCGCCGGTACCGTTGGTCAGAATCTGCGGGACATCGAACATCTGGAGTCCGCCGATCAGCGAAGTAATCAGCACGTAGATCAGAATCGGACGAAGGATCGGAAGCGTAATCTTCCAGAACACCTCCGTCGCCGTGGCACCGTCCACTTCTGCCGCTTCATACAGGGTCTGATCGATACCCATCATACCTGCCATCAGAAGAATCGTCGTATTGCCGAACCACATGATGAAGTTCATGAATCCGACCAGGCTTCTGACCGCTGTCACGTTGGACATGAATTTGAACGGCTGGGAAAGCACGCCCATGCTTATGAGGATTGAGTTGATCGGGCCGCCGTCCGCAAACAGGGTGAAAAACAGCATGGAGAATGCGGATGCCATAATCAGGTTCGGCAGATAAATGACGGTTTTGAAGAACCGCTGTCCCTTCAGGCGAAGTGACGGATCTGTAAACCATGCGGCAAGCAGCAGCGAGAAGAAGATCTGCGGAATGAATCCGATAATCCACATGATCATGGTATTTTTTGAATAATTGATCAGATCACCGTTGGTAACGATTGTCACATAGTTTTTCAGGCCGATGAAGTTCGGGCCGATCTGTGAGAGACCGGATCGATAGTTTTCAAAAAAGCTGTTGTAAATGGTTGTGACCAGCGGAATAAACTGGAAGATGACCCACACCGCAAAGAACGGCGCCAGGAAGATATACCCCCATTTGTTGTAGGAAACAGCTTTCGCTGCGGTCCCTTTATGCGAATAGTTTTTCTTTGACATACATTTCCTCCATGAAGATGATGATACTCGTGTTTCTCAATGCTTGCAGGATGCCTTTTCTTTCTTCCTGAAAACGGATGCTGAAAGCACTGGAAACGTTTTCCGAAGATAGAAGAAGTGCCCGCCCGGCCTATCCGGACAGGCACTTCTGAATGATTCAATTCTGCTGCGTTTCTTCCGGACTCAGTGAGTCAGTTCCGGATACTTCTCTTCAACGCCCTTGTAGAAGAGGTCGAGTGCTTCTTCCTTTGTTGCGTTGCCGTCGAAGTAGTTCTTCATTGCCTTCTGGAATTCTTCTGTGCAGCCCTGATCATAGATGGAAATGTTTGCCATGGAGATTTTCTCTGCTCCGATGCAGAACATTTCGAGCGGGTTCTGTCCGCCGAGTACAGGGAACTGGAACTTGTCATCCTTGGAGGCAGCTTCCATTGCCGGTTTGTTATTAACAAAGTCGCTGTCCTTTACAACGATGTCGCTCATAATATCCTTATCGCATGTCAGTTTCTTCATGATATCCGCAACGAGTGTCGGGTTGTCTGTGCCCTGAGCACCGCAGATCCATGTTCCGCCCCAGTTGAATCCCTGAGGACCTTCGACTGCAGCCCAGCCGCCTTTTGCGGCGATGGATGCGGAATCATCTGCTTTCATGGAGAAGTTGATCAGCCATGCCGGGCCGAAGTAGCAGAATACTTTTCCTTCCGGATAGAAGCCTTTGTTCCAGTCATCGCTCCAGAGTTCAGCAGTCGTTGTATAGCCGCCGTCTACGAGTTCCTTGGAGTCATCAACCCACTTCATGATGTTTGCATCAATATTGATCTTGCCGTTTTCAACCCACTTCGATGTAACGTTGTTGGAGTATACACGGTAAGCATCGTTTACAGTGGAAGTGATATAGTAGCCTTTCTCATTCAGCTCTTTCGCTGTTGCTTTGAATGTATCCCAGTCTTTAACCTTTTCCTGAACTGCCTCAAGGTCATCGCTGCCGAAGACTTCCTTCGCAGCTTCACGGTTATAGATCAGTACGCCCGGGCAGCCCTGCCAGGATACGCCGCGGAGAATATTGTTTGCCGTAACGACATCCTTTGTATACTGATACTGATTTTCGAGGTCGGAATCTGTCAGACCGAGATCGCCTTTGACATCCAGTGCAACTGCAGGATCCGCGCCTGTGTACTTCAGCGCGTAGTCCGCTTCTACCAGGAAGATGTCAACTTTGTCATCGTCTGCCGCTTTTGCGTTATTCGGCAGAACTTCATCAAGTTTGTTCTGGTACGCATTGTCAGTGGACGGTGTAATTGTGAATTTCACTGTCACATCGCCGATCTTGCCGGTTGTCCCATCAACTTTTTCATATCCGGGATAATGATCCTCAAGGCGAGACTTGAATTCTTCGTTCCAGCAGTAGATGTTGAGCACTTTTCCTTCTGCAGCTGCGCTGGTTCCTGTGGTGTCAGCAGCAGCTGTTTCAGTCGTTGTCTCTGTCTTGGTATCAGATGCCTGTGTCGCGGCAGGTGTACCGGATGAAGTGCTTGTTCCGCATGCAGCGAGACTTGCAGTCATCAATGTAGAAAGTAATACAGCAGCTAATTTTTTCATTTTATTCTTCCTCCCATATAGCCCTGTGTGTTCTGTCGGAGCCCCTTCCGCTCCTGTACCAGAGAAGTTTCAGGTTGTTAAGGATATTATCCGTATTCGTTCATTTATAGGACAACTTTGCTTCGACACTTGCAATGTAACCCCTATCATTTCGAATTTCAAGTGTTTTTTATCAAAATTTCACAGAAAAATATTGACAACAAAAATTTTTTCAAGTATTGTAAACGTTTCAAATGCCGCTTTTAAGGGCTTTTATTCTTTTTTCGTATCACTTCCGATTTTTCTGCCCTTCTTGTATTTGTCCATAAACGATGCTAAATCAATTCTGTAAGTCCTGTGTACGATATAACGATCAGCTGTACCATCAATTATCATTCCGAAATAAGGAAGGAGGACTTCATTATCAAATACGGTTATTTCGATGACGCCAACCGTGAATACGTCATCACTACCCCTGAAACACCTCTGCCGTGGATTAATTATCTCGGCAACCGGGATTTCTTCTCGCTCATCTCGAACACCATGGGCGGTTATACATTCTTCAAGGATGCCAAGCTGCTTCGGATCACACGCTATCGCTACAACAATGTTCCATACGACAACAACGGCAAGTATTTCTATATAAAGGACGGAAACACCGTCTGGAATCCCGGCTGGCAGCCGGTACGCACCGAGCTCGACGCATATGAATGCCGGCACGGTATGGGTTATTCCATCTTCACAGGCAGAAAGAACCAGGTGGAAGCGCGTGTCACCTGCATGGTTCCGCTCAACGACACCTGCGAAGTCATGAAAGTCACGCTCACCAACCTCAGTACAGAACAGAAAGATCTGAAGCTCTTCTCCTATGCAGAATGGTGCCTCTGGAATGCGGACGATGATGAGCGCAACTTCCAGCGAAACCTCTCTACCGGTGAAGTTGAGGTTGTTGATTCAACGATTTTTCATAAAACCGAATACCGTGAACGGAGAAATCACTATGCCATTTTCTCAGTCAACGCGCAGACAGACGGATTTGATACCGCCAGAGATCAGTTCCTCGGCTTCTACAACGGGCCGGATCATCCGGATGCGGTATATGCCGGTCAGTGCACCAATTCGATCGCTTCCGGCTGGTCACCGATTGCGGCACATCAGCTGAATGTTTCACTGAAGCCGGAAGAATCCAGAACATTCCTGTTTGTGCTCGGCTATATTGAAAATCCGGACGATGACAAATGGGAAGCCCCCGGCGTGATAAAAAAAGATCCTGCCTGGGCAATGCTGTCCCGCTATCAGACAGAACAGCAGTTTGACGAAGCATTCCGTGAACTGAAAGATTTCTGGAGCGACCTGCTTTCCATTTATCACGTGGAGACAAAAGATGAAAAGGTCAACCGGATGGTCAATATCTGGAACCAGTATCAGTGCATGGTCACCTTCAACTTCAGCCGTTCCGCTTCCTATTATGAATCCGGTATCGGCCGCGGAATGGGCTTCCGCGATTCCAACCAGGATCTGCTCGGCTTCGTTCATATGATTCCCGACCGGGCAAGAGAACGCATTATCGATATCGCAAGCACACAGTTTGAAAACGGCAGCGCATATCATCAGTACCAGCCGTTAACCAAGCGGGGAAATTCCGATATCGGAAGCGGATTCAACGATGATCCGTTATGGCTCATCGCGGGAACTTCCGCCTATATCCGTGAAACCGGAGATCTCTCGATCCTGAGTGAACCGGTTCCGTTTGACAACGACGCATCGAAGGCTCAGCCGCTGATTGAACATCTGAAGCGTTCCTTCGATTATACGCTCACCCATAAAGGTCCTCACGATCTTCCGCTGATCGGACGGGCCGACTGGAATGACTGTCTGAACCTCAACTGCTTCAGTGCTCATCCGGGAGAAAGCTTCCAGACCTTCGGTCCATCGGAAGGGCCGGTCGCTGAGTCCGTCTTCATCGCCGGCATGTTTGTCAAATACGGCCTTGAATATGCAGATCTCTGTGAGGCATCCGGTCAGAAAGCAGAAGCTGAGCGAGCACGGAACGAAGTCAGAAAGATGTATGATGCCGTTATCAGAAGCGGCTGGGACGGCGAATGGTTCCTCCGCGCTTATGACGCCGAATCGAAAAAAGTCGGTTCTCACGAATGCGAAGAAGGTCAGATCTATATTGAACCGCAGGGGTTCTGTGTGATGGCCGGCATCGGCGTAACAGAAGGACTTGCACAAAAAGCAATGGATTCCGTAAAGGAAAAGCTCGACACAAAATACGGAATCATGATTCTGCAGCCTTCGTATACAAAATATCACCTGGAACTCGGCGAAGTCTCTTCCTATCCTCCGGGATACAAGGAGAACGGCGGTATCTTCTGTCACAACAACCCGTGGGTATCGATCGCAGAAACAGTGATCGGCGACGGAAACAGGGCATTTGAGATTTACCGGAAAACCTGTCCCGCCTACATCGAAGATATCAGTGAAATTCACTGCACCGAGCCATACGTCTACAGCCAGATGGTTGCCGGTAAAGACGCACCGTTCTTCGGACAGGGCAAAAACTCCTGGCTCACCGGTACTGCCGCATGGACCTTCACAGATATTTCCCAGTATATTCTCGGTATCTATCCGACATTGAACGGTCTTTCAGTTGATCCCTGCATTCCGGAAGGCTTCGGCGACTTCACGGTCACCCGGAAATACCGCGGAACCACCTATCACATTTCTGTAAAGAATCCGAACAGCGTTCAGAAAGGCGTCATTTCCATGACCGTCAACGGAACTCCGGTGAGCGGCCATGTCATTCCGATTGACCCCTCTCTGAAAGAAGCAGAAGTTGTCGTAACGATGGGCTGAACGAATCGCATCCATCAGAAAACCCCCGGGGGCACTATTTTAAACTGGAACCCTTGTCAAGTACAATTGTTTGACAGTTTCGAGATTTGTCTGGAGGCAGGAAAAATGAAACGCAGGAAGGAGCCACCCCTGGCTCACAACCTGCGTTTTCAAATGGTCTGTATCACAGGAAAATTCTCTT
>JAFYGX010000142.1 GCA_017543025.1 Solobacterium sp. | reverse complement strand
TTTATTCTGTCATTTTCCATTTCAATGTTTACAACGCCCGCTCTGGTGCATTTCAGATAAATATCAAGTCTGACATGCTTTGCGTCTGTGCTGTAGTTCAGCACCTGCTGTGCATTGAGGTATGTCACTTTGCCGATTTCTTTTCCAAGGAGCGTTTCCGCAAATTCCTTTGTCAGCTGCTTATCTCCTGCAAGAACTGCGCAGAACATCGGATCATCCCTGAACTGAAACTGTTTCCGTTTTCGTTTCATTTCTGTTCCTCCCGTTTGCTTATATATAGCCGGAGGATTTTCCGATCCCGAAAATTCGGTCGCATTTCTGCAGATTGGTTCTGTCTTCATCATATCACGATATTTCGAAATAACAACGCACCCATCCGGCTTTTCGGATTTCGCAATACAGTAAAACGAAAAACAGATGAAACCCGAGTATTAACGGAAACCGCAGTTCACCGGTTCCCATTGCATTCAGTTTCATCTGAAAAACAAAATCATCCCGCAATTGACGAAACGCTGCCGAAGGATATACAGACCTCTGCGATCCCTTCAGTGCCTGCGGATAATCCCTGCAATGACTTTGCGTCACTTCGTCTCTGGCGGAAGATTATCTTCTGAATTTATCTTTGCCGCATGTCTGTGTCTGAAACCATGCTGCAGGTCTGAATCGTTCAGGGACTCCCAGAGAGATTCATTCAGCTGTTCCGCAAACTGCTCCCTGTCCCAGATTCCATAGACGATCCAGTATCTCATACTGGAGTACATATGTTCCGGAGAATACTGCGGATACACTTCTCCGATTTCGCTCTCTTCGCTTTCAAACGTCAGAACGCCGTCTTTATATATGCCGCCTTTCCAGGCAAGCACAGCAGCGAGAAAGGAAAAGAACCACTGATCCGGCGAAGTGATGCCTGCTTTGGTCAGATGAGAGAAAATACGGTAAAAATCATCCATCGCAGTCGTCAGTACCAGCAGATTATGAGATTTCGCAAGTCCTTTCGCTCTTGCTTCGGGAACATAGCTTTCAGATCGGAACAGCTGAAGGATTTCATCTTTTTTGCTCAGAAGATAAGCTTTGTAAAGTTTTGAACCCCATGTTCTTGTCCGGATAATCGATGAGATGATCGCATCGAAATCCGGAACATAATTTATCGTTCTGCAGACGGTCTTGCCTTTGATCACGTAATACAGAACATTATTCTGTTTTCCGATCATATTGATCAGATAATCTTCATTGGTCACGATAATCGTATGAAACTTCTGGTTTTCACAGTATTCATTGATTGATCCCATCATTTCCAGCGGATCTATTTTGCAGCGTTCCAGATCATCAAAAACCAGCACCACCTGTTTCACTTCATGCTTTTTAAAATCTTCAATCACAGGCATAACCGGAACCAGATCCAGCACATTCATGGATATCATCAGATCTGCTGCTTTTCCTGCCATCGGATTCACTCCGCTGATTATTCCCCGGATTGCATTGATCAGCACGTTATTCTGCTGTATCACCTGCCGGTTTTCCTGCAGCTTGCCAAGTACCGGTGAACACCCGTTAATCCATTTGTTTCGTACGGCTGTGTGAATTGCTTCTGTATTTTTCATGCCGAACAGCGAAACACGCACTATCACATGGGTATCACGTAAAGCTTCTGCAAGATCTTCCTCGATCAGATGTGTTTTTCCGATCCCCCACTCACCGGTAAGCATTAATGCGCCAAGCGGATCAGATACCCTGCAGTAATGAATCAGCTCTTCCAGTGTTGTCGCCATAAATACAAGCACCCCCTGTGTTTTACAGTAAAAAAATCATATCACAACGGCTTCTTTCCATGTTAAGGCCCGTCTGTGCATGCGGCGCTTCACAGCTGTTCACTTCATACTGCTTTCCGGCGTTTTCTGTAAGAACCCATTCTGAGAGCACTGCACTGCAAGTGAGGCTTATTATTCTGTTACCGCTTCTTCCGCCAACCGGTCTTTCGCAAATGAATCGATGCCTTTCTGCAGCAGCCGGTATACATTGGCAATCAGAAATCCATCCGCTGCCGCATGGTTCATCCGCACCGTCACAGGCATCAGAAGCCTGCCGTCTTCTTTCCGGTATCTGCCCCAGTTAACAATCGGCAGATAGTACAGATATCCGTCCGGAAGCTCGATATTCAGCGCATCATAGGAAAGCCACGACAGGTACGATGCATCGAACCAGTTCGGATGATTTGCCGCATCCAGTCCGTAATCCCGTGTCTGTTTCGCTTTTTCAAGGTCGTTCAGCGCATTTGCATAAAACGTTTCATAACATGGATCGTACTTTGAATAAACAACCGTAAATGTCTCAGTGTCCTCATGAAACACATACTGGATCGGATGAATCACTTCATAGCAGACCAGTTCATCCGTCTGCCACAGATAATTCATACAGTAATCCGGCCTTGAATTCAGCACCCGGCAGAGAACATACAGAAAATTCAGATAAAACTTTGTGCCGGCAGCTGCAGAGAACTCCGCCAGATCTGTCACATCGACCTTTGCCGTCATTGAGACGGAACATCTGCAGTCTTCCGTAAAATGCCGGTATACACCCTTTCGATAATAGGTTTCCCGATCGATAATCCTATAGTCTGTCATACGTCAGCTTTCCGTTTTTCTGTCAGTTCTTCCCGCTGAGTATCGCATTCAGACCAGCTTCAAACTCCCGGAAATGCTTCGGAAAGTTTTCCGACCCCGTCGCATGAATCTTCTGACTGTCATTGACCACTGCATCAAACACAAACATCCTTCCGTCCAGAACTCCTTTCGGATGCGGGCCGTCAAATCCGTCCCAGGAAAGAATCCCGCAGTCATTCAGCAGTTTTACAAACGCTTCCTCCTGGGCTGTCCCCTGCTGCAGCTTTTCTTTCGTTTCTCTGCCGCTGTTATATCGCATTTCATACAGTGTCACTTCTGCTTTCCCGCTTTTCATCAGCGCCTCATAAACCTGTGTTCCTCTCATTCCGCTGATGGAAAGCACAATCGTCTCAAACGATCGGATGGTTTCTTTCGGTTTTCTGGCGAACAGCCCTCCTGTTTCATTCATCTCCATTTTCCTTTCTGTAATATCATGGTTTCCTGTTTCTGCAGTATTGTTCTCTTTCTGCTGCAGGACTCAGATTACATCGAACAGTTTAAATCCGATCAGCAGCCAGAACAGCCATCCTGCCGCAAACAGCAGCGCATGTTTTTTCTCTGCGTGAATTGCGATAAACTCCCGGATCAGGGCACTCGGCCAGTAGTAGAACGCAACCCTGCTTCCGATACCCGTGCATTTCAGTCCGACTTCTCTGCTGTAGCGAAGCGCCCGGTATACATGATAATTGCTGGTGACAAGTGCGGTATACTTCCGTCCATCCCGCTGATCAATGATCGCTTTGGAATACTTCAGATTCTCATATGTGGTTTTTGAACGGTCTTCCATGATGATCTGCGCTTCCGGAATCCCCTGCTCGACCAGATACTGCTTCATGGCAAAGGCTTCCGGAACTGTTTCGTCCTCTCCCTGGCCACCGGAAGGAATCATGACTGGCGGAGAAGGATCTTTCCGGTATACTTCAATCGCCTTATCCAGACGGTCTTTCAGAAGCCTGGTAAGTTCATTTCCGTGAATCAGCCCGGCGCCGTGAATAATCACATAATCGAAATCCTTTCTTCTCGGCAGATGCTGCAGAAAAACCGTATACAGCATGAACACAAGAAACGCAGTCGAACCATACATCACTGTTACGCTGATGAACAGTTCGATTCCCCTGCGGATCTGAAGCGGATCCGCTCCCTGCGGTCCGAATCCGACCGGATAATAATCGATCAGGCTGGCAAAGGTCGCTGCCTCTCCGACCAGTATTGCGATACCAAACGCCAGTGACAGCATATGAGCCACATGCGCCCCTTCTTTGCGAATCATGACAACTCCGTTATGAATCAGAAAGAACGGAACAATCAGGAGAGAAATGATCATCGCCACTGCAATCACAAACCAGACACTTCTGATATGAGGGCCGGAAAGGGCCAGCAAAAACGGAATGAACGTCAGAATACTCAGAAACAGGAGATTGCAGTTCCGGTACCTGCTTCTGTCTTTGTGAAACGAATAAACAAATGCCAGTACAGTGATCAGAAAAACCGTTCCGGTAGTAAATATCAAAAACATTTCGTCAGTTCTCCTTTTTCCGCCCGTGTTCAGACGCAACATGCTCGAAAAGATCTGCAGCTGTAAGGGGAAGACCTGCAATCTCCTGACAGGCGTACCGGTTTCCGCACCCGATGCGGTACCTTTATCAGATTATTTTACAGGAACTGACTGCTCCATCACGTTCTTAATTTTCAAAGGATGCTGTTTTCAGGATGCCCCCGCCAGGAGTATCACTGGCTTTGCCGGCATTCTGCACAGGTGTTTCTCAAATATATCTGAAGGCAAACCGCTTCGTTATGGTCGTCCTGCGCAGTCAGACACCCGATGTATGACGCAATGGCACAGAACTGGGCCGCTCAGAAACAGAAGGAATCCAGGGCAAATCAGATACGGGAAATGTGAATCCGCAGGAGTTCGTGAGAACTTCCTCGAAACCACGTGAGACTGCACGAGCAGTCACTCGCGGCAATTCATTGATCATCCGTTTCTCCGCAATTCTCATGTTCCGTTCTGGAAGCGCATCACTGTGTGATTGATCGCAGCGATTTTCTGTTCTTCCGGGCGGTTCAATTTCACTCTTCCTCTTTCCGTCTGCTGCAGGAAAACAGACGCATCTCACGTCTCATCCGGAAAAGGCCCTGTCATACAGACTGTAGAATTATGATTGCCATATATCCCGTATAATGCCTGCGGGTCATCCTCCGCTTTCTCAGCTGCGAGTTTCGCCCGGACAAACCGTTCTTCAATATCCGGCTCTTCCTGCGCATTTTCGTAGATTCCATAACGGACCATCACTTTATCTGCCATTTCCTGATCCAGAAACAGGTCATCCGTATATTTCTTCAGCAGCGTATCATACTCCCTCTGGTGCGGGCAGTACAGCAGAAACAGCTCGCCCTCCTTCCGGCATCCGATCCCGCCGGTGCGGCGCGCCAGCTTATACATGGCAGATCCGATGCTGCGAAGCACCAGCTCTCCGTATTGCCGTCCGTATTGTTCCGTAACAGAATGATAGTCACTGACGCAGCAGACGAGCGCATCAAAGGGAGCTCCTCTGTAATGCTGATCATAGTGGTTTACATAACGGATAAAATAATCAAAGTTAAACAGGCCGGTCAGCTTATCCCGCTGGGTGCGGCGGATCAGATCTCTGTTTTCCGCCATTTCAATGCACTTTGCAATGCGGGCCTTAATAATGTCGATATCCGGATATGGCTTGGGGATGAAATCCATTGCGCCGATCTTCAGACATTCCAGCTCTGCCTGCTGGTCGATGGTCAGCACGATAACCGGAATGAACATGAGATCCCCATCCGTCTGCATTTCCGTCAGCACTTCCTTGCCGGAAAGTTTCGGCATGTACAGGTCAAGGATCAGAAGCGCAATCTCATCCTTATATTTTCGCAGCACTTCCAGAGTTTCCATGCCGTCTGCGGCGTACAGAATGTCATAGTCTTCCATCAGAAGATCGCCAAGGATTTCCCGGTTGGTTTCCATATCATCTGCGATCAGGATATGCTTTCTTACACTCATCGCAAGAATATCCTCAAAGCCCGGTTCATGTCCGGTCTGTTCCGGCTCATCTTCCCGGCTCACTGCCCCAAGGCTCCTGAGCACCGCCTTCTCCCGATACATTGCAGTGTCTGCCCGCTCAAATACCTCATGTGTAAAATGATCTTTTTCAGAGTCATACTCTGCCATCCCGCCGGAAACGATCGCACCTCCGGTTGTGATATGAGCAGAAGACAGGGAATGCAGCTCATGCATCAGGGCTCTGCGCTGTTCATAATCCCTCCCCGTGAGAATCACGACAAACTCATCCCCGCCGACACGATAGACAGGGCTGTGGGTGAAAATATCACAGATCATCCTGCAGGAATTGCGGATGTATTCATCACCGGCTTTATGTCCCAGCCGATCGTTGATCTGCTTCAGTCCGTTGACATCGCAGACCACAATCGCAAACGCCGGCTGCGTTCCGTCACGGAGCTGCCCGTCCATCGTCTGTTCCGCATCAAGATACGCATGCTTGCTTTTGACGCCGGTCAGCCCGTCCCGGTATGCCTGCCCGTGAACATGTGCGATCTGTGTCTTCAGCTCCTCCTGCATAATCTGTATCTGCTTTCCCAGCGAATCAATCGTATCCGGGTCATCGCTCTTCGCATGCGTCTGCGGTTCCTCACCGGCAGCGGTATTGCCCATTTCCTGAAGCAGCGTGCTTTCCAGTTCGTTCAGCTGTCCGTGAATCGTTTCGATCTTCCGCTGGCTTCTCGTCACAATGGTGGTTACGAGCACACCGCCGATCAGAAGGGAAAGAAACGCAACAAGGATGGTGGTCCAGGTCAGGCTGGACAGCTGGGCGTTGTACCATTCTGCGCTGAAGTCCACCGCAATGATTCCCGCTACGTTTCCATGTGAGTCAGAGACAGGGCTGTATGCACTGTAAAACGAACCCCACGCGTCCTCGTAGTACACTTCATCCGCAGCAGGAGTTCCCTTGCTTGCCCTGTACAGCGCATCCGTGTAAACAATCGGTGATCCGAATTCTCCCGGATCCTCCAGAGTGGGGTCCAGACCGAACGTGAAGGTTCCGTCTCCCATATCCCGGATGCAGTAAATATATTTCAGGTCAATATTATCCCGGAAATACCCCAGTGTACGCATGACGTTCTCATAACCTTCCGTCCCCTCATCTTCCGGCTTCAGATCCCTGAGCACGTCCCCGTCAACCATTGCAGCAGCAGTATTGGAAATATCCAGCATCCTCGTCTGCATCAGCGAAACGATGGATCGTTTTGTCTGACGTACCAGAAGATATCCGAGCGATATCACTACGAAAAGCAAGAACAGTTCCATCAGTACAAGATATTTCGAAGCATTTTTTGTTTTCCTGTTCATGAGCTTTCTCCGTGTGTTTTTCTGAAGTTCTTCTATGCTTTCCTATGTCTGAAGCAGTCATTCTGACATACAGAATGCATGTGTCGCCGTTGAAACACTGCCTGTCAGGCGGCTGATCAGCCGCTTTACGATCATCGCTGTTTCGCTTCTGGCGCTGTCTGCAGATTACCTCGTACAAAGTGTATCATATCCATTTTTCCATGCTTTATAACTTCCGCATCTCATTCGGTATTGTTCAGACTTCCGGAAAGCCCGTATCATCTGTGTGATCCGAGCACAGAAAAAAGCGGTGCTTCCCTCTGATCACCGAAGTGACAGGGTTCACACCGTTCTGCTGCAGATGTGCTCATCAGAAGATGAACACAGTCCTGATGGATGTCAGAAAGAATCGGTTCACATCCGGATAAGAGCAGCCTACAGATCAATCTTTCCGGAATAGATCAGCGTGATCCTGCCATCCCCTCTCCAGTCCGGGCCAAACCGGAACGACAGCTCATAACCCGCATAGTCATCCGTCCACTCCAGCGGATGCAGAATACGCGGAGAATGAAAGAACGCATCACTCTTCCGGCTCAGTTCCTCCGCATCGTGATACAGCTTCACTCCGTCAGTACCGGTAAAAAACACAATATGAACTTCATCCCCGGAAAGATTCACTTCACCGCTCAGGATATAGCTGTCATAAAAGTCATCGACCGTAATTCCCGGTTCTGCAGTATAGATCCCCCGCTTATCACCCGGTTCAATTTCAATCCGGCTCGGAATGCAGTCGCCATAAGCCTCCGCAAATGTATACCAGGTATCTCCGGCCTTTACGCCCCGGAAAGTCCTGTAATGCATCGTATCGCCTTTGAATGTATATTTTGACGCATAATCGGCATTCGTCATCGTCTGCACCGGTTTTCCGGTTTCGGGATCCTCCAGCGCAAACTCTTTCAGGGAAAGATAGCCCGGCTCCGCTTCCAGCATCATCGGAATCCGGTTATGCGACTTTGCATACATACCGGCACGGATGGAAGAAACCGCAATGATGAAAGTACCCAGCGCAATGGACGCTCTCCGGATAAATTTCCGGTCCTTCTCCGCTTCTGAAACCGGGTGTTTCCGCTCCGGCTGTGCGTCAGTCCGGGGCTCTTCCGGCTCTGGCAGTTCCTGCGGCTTCTGTTCTGTCTGCATCTGTGCATTTGCCATGATTTTATTATATATCCCCGAAAGGGGAGGAACTTCAACGGATTTTCCTCAGCAGGCGAGGGCTTCGGATGACTCTCCTGCAGGTGAGCTGCAGACAACGTTCGCCATTCAGTCTTCCGAATCGTACTCAATGATGATTTCAGCGTCCCTCAGATGCTTCACAAACAGCTTGTTCATGCGGATCTCCGGATTATCCAGGATCCAGATATTTGCGCTTTCCCAGACCGCAAACGAGCCGATGATGGAAAGCACTTCCGCCCCGACCCCTTCGGATACTGCACTGACTACGAGCCATAACACGATAAAGACCACTCCGATGATGAACATGCACAGCTGTTTGAGCGAATTGCGTTTCTTGTCCTCCTCCAGCCTGTCCAGAAATTCCGTGCACTGATTGACAAACGTTTTCCTTACCCGTTCCTCATCAAGCGCGCAGCCGGACCGGATATTCAGCACAACATCTCCCTGCGTTCCTCTGATCCGATCCCCCAGAAACTCAATCACATCTCCGCTCAGGAGTGATCCGTCAAACGGATTGTAAAGTTCTGATTCCTCCCGAATCGTCAGCAGAACCTGTTTTTTTCTTTCGATTCCTTCATATTGCCCTCCGACATGAAACGGCTTCTGTCCTCCCTCTCATTCCGGCTGACAGAGCCTTTTCAGATACACAAGCATTATTATATACAGCCTGCCACCTGACTGATCATGCAGGTTTTTCACCGGCTCTTTTTCCTCACATCATCCGGTCTGCACCAGTCTGAAAGACCTGGAATCACGGGTATGCACGAAGGTTTCGTAATTCATAAAAGATACCCATACAGAAAGGATCCGCATCACCTGTGTGAATTGCAGATCCTGTTTTCCGTTTCCGTCTGTTTCAGCCCGGTTCACCGTTCAATGTCGAGATCGGCTGTAACCTCATAATAATCACAGGCATGCGCCGTCCAGCCGGAGACATTGGATCTGGAGATCATATTCATCTCGAGGAAGGAACAGAACACATAGGCGTGGTCATCGAGAATTGCCTGCTGCAGCTCGATTGCCAGCTCACCGCGCTTTGCCGGATCAAACTCTCCGGAAAGCTGATGGATAAGCTCGGTGACATGCGCGTTGTCATATTCTCCGAAATTATAACTCATCCCCGGCAGACAGCTTGTAGTGAAGAAATACTGCGGGTCGCCGGACGGTGCAGTGACAAGCGCAGAGACATAGATATCCCAGCTTGTCATGTCTTTCAGAAATTCCCGCCGGTTCGGTGTATTGTTGATATCCACTTCCACGCCGATCTCCTTCAGAGAGGCCTGAGCTGCTTCTGCCAGCAGCGGGAGTTCCTGCCGGCTGGGATAGGTAAGCCAGCGGATCACAAGCTTTGTTCCGTCCTTTTCCCGGATGCCATCCCCGTCCAAGTCCTTCCAGCCTGCTTCTTCCAGAATGAATCTGGCTCCTTCCGGATCATAATGTTCCGTTCTGACATGTTCCCCGCCGAAGGTGGAGAAGCCATCCGGGAACGCCCCGTTTGCGACAGAGCCATGTCCTTCCAGAAGGGTTTTTACAAATCCGTCTTTGTCGATGCCCATGGCGATTGCCGTTCTCACTGCGTCCTCCTGCATCACGGGGCTTGTCATATTCATGGAGCCGAAGAATGCGCGTGATGTTGGAATCGCAGAAAACTGATAATTCGCATTTTCAAAATCCGGATATGCTTCATAAGCCATTCCGTACGCCGCATCGATATCGCCGGCTTTCAGGGCTGCCGCAAGCGTATCTCCGTTGGAAAGGGTGCGGATCGTCAGCTGATCGAGTTTCGGCTTGCCGTTCCAGTACAGTTCATTCGGCTCCAGCGTCAGATGATCATCTGTCACAAGCTCCACCGCACGGTAAGGGCCTGTACCGATAACAATTCCGGTTTCAAAATCCGAAGCGTCCACATCAATCATGCAGCCGTAAGGATCACCAAGGTAATTCATCAGAGCAGGAACCGGTTCTGATGTGGTGACAGTCACCACCATGCCGTCTGCCTGAATGTCCGTGATCTTCGTATCTCCCGGGGCACGGTCATGATGTTCGAGCAGATGTTCCAGACACTGCTTCACCGCTTCGCCATCCATAGCGCGGCCGCTGGAGAATTTTATTCCCTCCCGCAGCGTGATCGTCCATACCAGGCCGCCGTCATTTTCCCAGGATTCCGCCAGCCAGGGTTCAAGCTCCATCGTATCTGTGTAGTGCACCAGAGTCTCTCCGACGCCATAGCGAAGGCAGGGCCATCCATTGTATGTGGTGTGCGGGTCAATGGTCTCTTCCCAGTTTTCCGCATTGAAGGTCGTATCCCCGATACGCAGCGTCTTTTTCAGAGCAGTGGCCTCTGAAGCCGCCGGACCGTTCTGTGTCTGTGCCCCGCTGCCCGTACAGCCGGCAAGCAGAGCTATTGCAAGGCAGAGGGAGAGAGAAAACCGTTTCAGCTGTTTCATGATGCATTCCTTCCTTTCATCAGCCAATCTTACTTATAAGCTGCTATCGCAAATACCTTTGCCGGGTTGTAGAACTCATCTACGCTGGCATAGAGCCTTCGGTAAACCCCAAGATCCACGATGATCTTCTCAAACCCCGCTTCCGCAAGCAGCTGTACATCCCATTGCGGGCGCGGTTCCTGATACGCGGCGAGTTCCATGGTAATCGCATCGTTTTCCGCTTTCAGATAGTCCGGCACAAGCTTGTGCGCATGGTTCTCCGGAAGCTCAGTCTCCGCTTCATTCTCAGCCGCTGTGCAGTAATCCGCATCAAAGTTGATCGGCACTCCGCCCGGCTTTAGGATCCTGTGCCATTTCCGGAAGGCTTTTGACGCATGCGGCAGAATCCACGTCAGATTGCGGGTCACCAGCGCATCAAAGCTCTCCGCTTCAAAATCCGGATCTTCCGCATCATTGACCCGGAATTCCGCATGAAGCCCGAGAAGATCTGCCATGTGTTCTGCACCGGCGATCATTTCCGGCGTCAGGTCAATGCCAGTCACCTGATGCCCCTGACTGGCCGGCAGACAGGCGAAGAAGCCTGTCCCGGTTCCGATATCCAGAATTTTCAAGGGTTTTCCATCCGGCAGATAACGGTTCAGTTCCGCCTCCCAGAGCGCTCTTTTTTCACTTTTGAATTCACGGATCCGCTGCGTCTCAAACCCTTCCGCCCGAAGGGACCAGTAGCGGATTACCCTCTGTTTGACCTGTTCCATTCCGTTTTCCTTTCCCGTTTCATCTGTACGCTGAATCAGTTCAGAGCACACTGCTGATCAGCTGTACCGTATATTCATTTTTCGGAGAACGGATGATCTCATCCGGCGTCCCCTCTTCCGCAATCTTCCCGTGATGCAGCACGAGTACCCGGTCGCAGAACTGCTGCACCAGAGCGATATCGTGACAGATAAACAGGATCGAAAGCTCTTTTCCCTTTGCGTGCCGCAGCGTTTCAAGCAATTCGATGATTTCCTTCTGTATGGTCACATCCAGGGCAGAAGTCGCTTCATCACAGATCAGAATCTTCGGGTCGATCGCAAGTGCACGGGCAATTGCCGCACGCTGACACTGCCCGCCGCTGACCTGAGACGGATAGCGGCCGACAATCTCAGACGTCAGCCCGCACTGTTTCACCAGCTCCGCCACTCTCTCTTCAGTCTGCTTTTTTGTCCACCCGCTGCTGCGAAGGCTTTCACCGATTCCGTCTTTCAGCGTGCGCCTTGGATCAAAGGATTCCTGCGGGCTCTGAAATACCATCTGCATCTTCCGGTACACTTCCTTCAGGCGTTTCCCCTTCACATGGGTAATCTCTTCTCCGTCCAGAATAATATGTCCGGAAGTGACATCACTCAGCCGTGTAATCAGATTGGCGATCGTCGTCTTCCCGCTGCCGCTTTCTCCGATCAGCCCAAGACACTCTCCCGGTCGCAGTTCAAAGCTTATATGATCAGCTGCCGTAACATCCGGACGCCCCCGGCGGTGAAACACTTTGACCAGTTCTTCCGCTTTCAGTACCGGCTCCATCCCGTTCACCTCCTGAGACGCGGCACAGCTGCCATCAGCCTGCGGGTATATGGCTCCTGCGGAGCCTTCAGCACCTGTTCCTTCTCTCCGTATTCCACCATCTCACCGTCTTTCATGACGAGCACCCGATCTGCCAGCGCGCCGATGACGCCGATGTTGTGCGTCACCAGAATGATCGATGTGCCAAAGTCATCGCGCACCTTCCGCATCACTTCCACAACCTGTTTCTGTACCGAAACATCCAGGGCAGAAGTCGGCTCATCTGCCAGAAGAACGCACGGCTTCAGCAGAATCGCCGCCGCGATGCCGAATCTCTGCTGCATACCGCCGGAAAGCTCAAACGGATACCGTTTCAGAACCCCGCCGGCATCTTCCAGCCCGATTCTGCCGAGAAGCTCTTCCGCCCGTTTCCGGAATTCCGGCCGGCTCACCCGCTCATGTTCGTTCAGGCTTTCATAAAGCTGATCTTCCAGTGTCCGCACCGGGCAGAAAGAAGCTCCCGCGTTCTGAAAGATCATGCCGATCTCAGGTCCGTTGATCTCTCTTCGCTTCCGTTCGGAAAGGTCTGTAAGATTCATTCCCTTAAACAGGATATCGCCTCCTGTCACAAGACCATTGCGGCCAAGCAGACCCATGGCAGCCCGGATCAGCGTAGATTTGCCCGAACCGGATTCACCCGCAATTCCGAGAATCTCTCCCTCCTTCAGGGAGAAACTGATATTTCTGACCACACGGGTACCGCTGTAGGAAATATTCACATGCTCATATCGGAGGATGTCGCTCATACGCTCATCTGCCCCCTGCTGTTCGGATCCGCATAATCGCGGATCGTATCAGCGAGTAGATTGAAAATCATGACGGAAATAAAGATGGCAAATCCGGGAGAAAGCGTGATCCAGGGCGCTGTGCTGAGCAGGCTCCGGGAATCGCTCATCATACTGCCCCACTCCGCAGCCGGCGGTTTGGCGCCAAGGCCAAGAAAGCTGAGACCTGCCAGTTCCATCATCATGGTTCCGATATCCAGCATTGCGGTCACAAGAACCGGTGAAATGATGTTGGGAAGAATATGAACTGTCAGAAGCCTCCATGTTCCGCTGCCGGCAAGCCTGGCTGCTTTCATATACGGCAGCTCCTTCTGCGAAATGGTCTGACTTCTGGCAATGCGGGCATACTTCGGCCAGGAGATCACTGCCAGTGCAATTACGGCATTCTGCAGACCGCCGCCCAGCACCCCTGCCACCGCCAGCGCAAACACAAGTCCGGGAAATGCGAGAAACATATCCGCGATGCGCATCACTGCGGTATCAATCCACCCGCCATGCCAACCGCTGAACATACCGGCGCAGGTGCCGAAGGCCGTACTGACCCCAGTCAGAATCAGAGCGGAATAAATACTTGCTTTACTGCCGGCGATTACGCGGGAAAGCATATCCCTGCCATAGCGGTCTGTACCGAGCAGATGGGCCGCAGACGGCACTGCACGGGCATTGCTGAGATCCTGCAGATTGGGATCATATGGTGCCAGAGATTCGCTGAAAAACGCACAGATCAGCAGAAGAAGCGCAAGTGTGCCGAACAGAATCAGACGGATCTTCACCGTGTCATGCGTTTTTTTCTGTATCCGTACCGTCGGTTCACGCATCTTCTCTTACCCCCTGACGGATCCGCGGATCCAGCACATGGTAAAGAAGGTCCGTCACAAGATTCACCGTTACATAGATGACTGCCATCCAGACTACATACGCCTGAATCATCGGGTAATCGCGCATCGTAATCGAATCAGCCGCCAGCTTTCCGACCCCGTCCCACATGAATATGCTTTCAATGATCGCCGTACCGCCAAGCAGGCTGCCAGCAGAAAGCGCAAGCAGCGTAATGATCGTAAGCATGGAAGAGCGGATCACGCTTCGCCACAGAATGATATGCGTACGCACCCCGCGGGCCTTCGCCCCGATGACATAGTCTTTGCTGAGTTCTTCCAGTACGGCAGCCCGTACCTGCCGCATGTATCTTGACGACATGGCAATCGCAAGCGTCAGGGACGGCATTACAGCGCTTTTCAGAGAGATGCCGTCCGAAACCACCGGCAGCCAGTGCAGCCGGATCGCCAGCAGATCCATCAGAATCAGCGCCGTAAAGAAACCCGGCATGGAATTGCCGGTAAAGCTGACAACACGCAGTAAAACATCGATGAACCGATCATGCTTTACCGCCGCAAGAACGCCAAGCGGCACCGAAATCAAAACGGTAAGTCCGATTGACAGCGCTGTCAGTAATAACGTTGCCGGCAGCCGGGCGGAAAAGGTCTGAAACACATCTTTTCCGGTTACATAGCTTTTTCCCATATCCCCTTTCAGCAAACCGCAGAGCCAGACAACATACTGCTCCGCAAACGGCTGATCCAGACCGAGGGCAGCCCGTCTGGCATCGATGATCTCCTGTGCCACCGCTCCCTTGTCACCATAAAGCTCCGTGATCGCATCACTTCCCGCAATCCGCATCAATGCAAAGGAAAGAAATGTGATGCCGAGCAGAACCGGTATCAGCTGAAGGAATCTCTGAATGACATATCTTCTCACAATTCACTTCTCATTCTGTGTCGTAAACCCCGATAACGGGTCTATTATATTGGGCCATACAGCACCCGGGAAGCCTCCCGGGGGGTTTTGAATTTTTTACAGAACAGCACCTGTCCGCTTCCTGTTACAATTAAAAATACAGAACGAAAAGGAGAGCATCATGAACCGTGACAGCGAAATTTATCAGACGTATGTGGCCATTCTGAAGCGCGAACTGATCTGCGCCATGGGCTGTACGGAGCCGATTGCAGTGGCATATGCCGCAGCGGAGGCAAGGGAGCTTCTCGGAACACTGCCGGAAAAGATCAAGGTTCAGGCCAGCGGCAATATCATCAAGAACGTCAAGAGTGTTGTGGTGCCGAATACCGGCGGAAGACGCGGAATCGAAGCGGCTGCAGCGATCGGCGTGCTTGCCGGAGATGCTTCAAAGCAGCTGCAGGTCATTGCCGGCGTCACAGAACAGCAGGCCGCAGAGCTTCAGCCTTATCTCGAGCAGACAGAAATCACCGTTGAACCGCTGAATTCAGATGCTGTGCTCGATATGATTGTCACCGTATCACAGGGAACCTCGTGCGCCAGCGTACGGATTACAGATGAACACACCAATATCGTACGGAAGGAAAAAGACGGTAAAGTACTGTATCAGGCAAACCCTTCCGCTTCACGCCATGCAGAAGAAGAAACACCGGATTATAATCTGCTCACGGTAAAGCGGATCTATGAGTTTGCCGAAACATGTGACCTTGCGGATGTGCGTGATACTCTGGAACAGCAGATTGAACGGAATACCGCGATCTCAGAAGAAGGACTGCGCCATTCCTATGGCGCCAATATCGGCAAGGTTCTGCTTTCCTGCGGAACCGATCTGCGCACCCGTGCCAGAGCTGCCGCTGCAGCCGGCTCCGACGCCCGGATGAACGGATGCGATATGCCGGTCGTAATCTGTTCCGGAAGCGGAAATCAGGGAATGACTGCCTCGTTGCCGGTCATTGAATATGCAAAGGATCTGCGTTCCGATCATGACACGCTTCTGAGAGCACTTGTAATCTCCAACCTTGTGACCCTTCACTGCAAAGCCGGAATCGGCCGGCTTTCCGCCTATTGCGGCGCCGTCAGCGCAGGGGCTGGAGCTGGGGCTGGCATTGCTTATCTTCATGGCGAAAAAGAAAAAGTGATCGCGCACACGATTGTCAACGCGCTTGCGATCACTTCCGGAATTGTCTGTGACGGAGCGAAGTCTTCCTGTGCCGCCAAGATTTCTGCCGCTGTGGATACCGGCATCTTCGGCTACGAGATGTACCGGGCCGGCCAGCAGTTCTATCAGGGCGAAGGTCTCGTGGAACGAGGGGTCGAGGATTCCATCCGCAACTTCTCCCGCCTCGGGCGTGTCGGAATGCGAGAGACCGACCAGGAGATTATCCGGATGATGACCGGGCAGCACAGCTCCTGATCCGCACATCCTCAGCCGCCCATTACCTGTATGCATGAAAAACGAAACATGTGCCCGGCACATGTTTTTCAATCGTATTCAATGTCCGTCAGGCTGCCTTCCCGGAGTCTTCTTCGCTCCGGTACGGATCCAGCTTCTTCACAAGGGGCGGAATCAGGATCAGCTGCAGAAGAATGCCGGGAATCGCATTAGTAAATGCCCCGGCAAGGAAGGCCGATGCGGTAAAGGCAGTTCCCTGAATGCCCAGAAAGATCACAGAAGCAATTCCCCAGACAATCCGTCCTGCAAGCATCGCCGCAATCAGTGCGAAATAAATACCCGCCAGTGAGCGGTCGTTCTTCTTACGGTAAAGAAAGCCGCAGACAAAGCCATAGGTCATCAGTTCAAACGCCATGCATACCGCAGAGGGAAACAGAACCGGCATCCCGAAAAGAACGGATCGCAGCAGCGGACATATCGCACCAACCAGCGCCGCAAGCGGCCCGCCGACAAAGAACCCGCAGAGCAGAACCGGAATATGCATCGGGCACAGCATCCTGCCGATCGATGGAATATTGCCTGCAATGAACGGAAGTACCTGGCCTGCCGCCAGAAACATGGCGGACAGCGTAAGATCGCGAAGTTTCATATTCTTTTTTCCCTCCATCCCCGCACTTCTGCAAATACCGCAGAAGCAGCGGTTTCTTTTCCGCAGTCAGAAACCGGCAGAAGAATGTTCGGTCCGGCACTGCACTGACGGCATCTGCAGACAGATTTTACTGCATGTAAAAAAACAGTCTCTTCATATGCTCATCTTCCGGGTCATCCCGCATCTTATGCCCGGCATTCTCTGCTATACTGTTACGCATGGAAAACCGAAACGCAGAAACAGAACATTCTCACAGCCATACGCATGATCCGGAACAGATCCGGCGCATCGTAAACCGCTGCTCCAGATCAATCGGGCATCTGGAATCTGTCCGCAGAATGATCGAACGCGGCGAAGACTGCTCGGATGTTCTGATTCAGCTTGCGGCCGTCCGGGGAGAGATCAACCGGATCTCCCAGCTCCTTCTCAAGGAACATCTCGATCACTGCATCATGCATGCGATTGAAGAGCAGGACACGGACGCACTGGAAAAAGTCAATGAGGCAATTGAACGGCTGCTGCGGTAAACCCGTCCCGCTTATGAAACCACTATTTCTTCCGGTTTTCACCGGTTCTGCACCATAAGAAAAAGGCTGTCTTCTTCCGAAAGCCTCTTTTTCTTGTTCAGTCGGGGCAGCGTCCCCGTTTCACCCAGATGTCGTAAAGCTCCTTTGGCAAAGGTCTGCTGTAGAGAAAGCCCTGAATACGGGTACAGCCGAGCTTTGTGATAAAGTCTCTCTGTTCCGCATCCTCAACACCTTCCTGGATAATGGAAATATCCAGCTTCCTTGCCATTTCAATCACGCTGTGAATGATGATCTCATCTTTCCGGTTGAGATCTTTATTGATAAAAGACCGGTCCAGCTTGATTTCACTTACCGGAAATTCCCGCAGAATGCTCAGCGAAGAATAACCGGTACCGAAGTCATCAATGCTTGACTGAATGCCGTTTTCCTTCAGGTGATTGAGGAAATCCATCATCAGTCCTTTTTCCCGCTCCGTGCTGGTCTCGGTAATCTCAACAATGATATTGTCACGCGAAATACCGTATTCCTGAATCAGGCTCTCCAGCTTCCGGAACAGATCCCTGTCCAGAAGATCCTGGCGCGAGATATTCACGGAAACCGGAACAACATGTCCTTCCTTCTCCCAGCCCGCGACATCCCTGCACACCTTCCGGAATACCGCAAGATCAAGCTCGGTAATCCGATACGAATCTTCCAGAACCGGAATAAATGCGCCAGGCGGAATCATCTGTCCGTTCTCAAACCATCTGGCCAGCGCTTCCGCACCGATCATTTCTCCGGTCAAAGCATCGACCTTCGGCTGATAGAATACAGCAAACTCATCATTGGCAAGCGCTTTTTCAAAGCTCTGCTCAATCACTTTCCGCCGCTGAATCCGCTCATTCAGAGCATCATCCAGTTCCACTAACGGAACTCGTGTCCGTTTCGCAAAGGAACAGGCAACTGCCGGTCCGCTGATGATCTGTTCTGCCGGCGTCAGCGGTTCTATCCGCATTACCCCGGCAACCGCACCGATCGACAGCGGAATCCGCTTCCCGCTGCGCATCGCATAGGTATCAACGTTTTTCAGCAGCTCTCGGAATTTCAGACTGTTTTCTCCCTGACGGATCAATGCGACATAATTGTCGCCGCCAAGATGTCCGAGTACTTCATCGTCTTCCAGCGTGGAACGGATGAAGCCCGCATAGCGCTTCATCACCTCATCGCTCTCTTTCTGACCGAACTGCTTGTTGATCAGCCCGAAACTGGCCAGATTGAAATAATATGCGTCATACTGATCAATTACCTGCGTCCGGTACTTTCTGCTGATTTCCTGCATATACCCGGCGGCATTCGGCAGGCCTGTCAGAAACTGAATCATCTTCTGCCGGTCCGCTTTTCCCATCATGAAATGACTTTCCGCCGCAAGATTGACCAGTTCCATCACCGCAACAACCTGTTCTCTGTCTGTGATCGGCTTTCCCGGTTTTCCGAATGCGGTCAGCGTTACCTTCCCCGGTTCTTTCACATCATAGGAAATACTGCATGAATCTTCTCTGACAAATCCATCTTCTGAGGTATAAAACTCCCTCTTTTCATAATATCCGTCCGGATGTGCTGTATCCGGCACCGTCTGAAGCTCTCCGATCAGCCGTCCGATATTCAGTGACTCAGCGATAAAAGATACGGCATTTTCTGCCGCATGATCTGAATTTGCTTTGTCTGTGATCAGATGAATAAATTCCCAGAGGTTTTCCAGGTTGTCTCTGTCTTTCATTAGTTGATACTCTCCGTTCTATACTCTGCGCATTTTTCGAAGAAAAATCAAGTCACATCGAAACAAATCGTTTCTGTACGGTTTCTGTTCCCGGAATTTCTGACAGAATCCAGCCGGCCGCATCAGCCTTTATTCAGGAATAACACAATACGATCCTGAAATGCATGGTATCCTTTCCGTTCATACATCACAATATGTGAGCCGCCGGGAATCACACAGAGTTCGGATCCTTCGGGAAGATGCGTCACAGAAGAACGGATCAGATCATAATTCAGATTCGGATCATTGTCTCCGCAGATCACAAGAGTTTCCAGCCGGATCGCATCCAGGTCGATCAGCTGCGTATCCCGGTCTTTCCGTGCGTCCTTCTGCCAGCCGTTCGGACTGAAATCTCCGTCATAATGCCAGCAGTTCGAGCAGAAGAGCTCAATCAGAACCGGATCTGTCACGTCGGAATCAAATGTACCGTCTCTGTTCTTCTGAAAATCTTCTGCCGCACTCTCCCACGTGTTATGGCTGAATGGTTCGCTCACTTTTCCTTCCCCGATTCCTGAAAGAATCGGTGCATACAGAATCAGACGACGCAGATGTTCCGGATACTTCGCTGCACATAAACTGCAGGTCATCGTTCCCCAGCTCCAGCCAAGAAGATCGATCCTGTCCTGCCCGGTAACCTGTACGATTTTCTCTATCGCAGAATGGATATCTTCTGCCGCATATGCAGTATCCACCGCAAGCCCGTCCTCCACCGCGCCGGATCGTCCATAGCCGGCAATATCCAGCCGCCATACCGCATAGCCTTCATTGACAAGCCGCTGTACCAGACTGTAATCCTGATAATCGACATCAAATTCATGCGAGGAATACGCCGATCCGTGGATCAGAAGAATATTGCGTTCCGGATCGCTGTTCTCCTGCTTCCTGCAGGATAGATACAATGAAACGCCATTGCGGGAAAGCCCGACGGTGTGTTCTGTCCATGCAGGTTCATCCGCATACTGCATCTTTGCCCCGCAGCCGGAAATCATCACAGCAGCCAGCAGAACAAACACTGCCCGAACATAGATTCCTTTCATATACTCCGCCTTTCCTTATATCAGATACACTGTGCTGCGGCTTGCCGGACGGTTCTTCTGTGTTCCATGCGTGAACGTCTTTCCCCGGCTCAGGCAAGCGCATCCTTTGCGAAACCGTTTTTTCTGCATCCGAACATATCTTCGATCTTATTACTTCAGCCTGCCCTGCATTCCATCATCATTTTTCCGCAATGAAACTGCGGCAGTTTCAGGAAAATGCAGGTAAGATATACCTTATGACAAATGAGCTTACAGAAGGGCCGATTCTTCCGGCACTGATCCGGTTCACGCTTCCGCAGATTGCCGGAAATCTGCTTCAGCTGACCTATAATGCCGTCGACAGTATGATCGTCGGCCGTTATGTCGGAAAAGAAGCACTCGCCGCAGTCGGCACCAGCAATCCGCTGATGACGCTGGTTCTGCTGTTCACCAACGGTATCTGTCTTGGCGCAGGGCTTCTGGTCAGCTATCAGTTCGGCGCAGACGACCGTTCCGTACTGCAGCGTCAGGTCAGCACCGGCCTTTGCGCAGGTGCTGTATTTTCCCTTGTATCAGGCTTCCTGATTGCCGGTTTCAGCACAGCGATCATGCATGCTCTGAGAGTTGATCCTTCGATCATTCCGAAAGCTTCCGGTTATCTGAAAATCATCATGCTGGGACTGGTATTCAGCTTTGCCTGCAGCTACCTCGCCAGCATGCTGAGGGCTATGGGCGATTCCCGTTCTCCGCTGCTGTTCCTTGCGGTCAGCACCGTACTGAATATCGCAGGTGATCTGTTTCTGATTACCGGGCTGAACCTCGGCATAGCAGGTGCCGCAATCAGCACAGTGCTCTGCGAAGCGTTATGTGCCCTGCTCTGCTGGGTTTACATTCACCGGAAGATTCCCTTCCTGCGGCTTGGCAGAAACTGGCTGATCGTCGATGTCCGCCTTCTGAAGAAAACTCTCTCGTTCGGCATTGTCAGCGCCCTGCAGCAGTCTTCCGTGCAGCTCGGCAAGCTGGTGGTACAGGGGTTTGTCAACACGCTCGGCGTAAATGCCGCCGCCGCATTCAACGCAGTGAACCGGACAGATGACTTTGCAATTGTGCCGGAACAGAATATTGCCCATGCAATGAGTTCCGTCATGGCGCAGAATGCCGGCGCACATCACACCGGACGGATGAAGCAGACCTTTTATTATGGCATCCTGCTGGAACTTGGATTCTCCGCTGTGATCGCCGTCATCCTCTATACCGGAGCAGAACGGATCATGTGTCTGTTCACTTCCGATTCCGGCGTCATCCGCCAGGGGATCAGCTACCTGCATCTGATTGCCTTCATGTATCCTCTGCCCGCTCTGACGAACGGAATTCAGGGTTATTTCCGGGGAACCGGAGATCTCAGAATCACACTGAACAGCTCGATCATCAATATGGTCTTCCGCTGTCTGACATGTTATATCCTGCTGTTTCGCATGGGATTCTCTTTCCCGGTTATCCCCTGGTCCTATTTTGCCGGATGGGCTGCGATGATCATCTACGAAACGCCGATTCTGATCAGACGGCAGCGTTCCGGTCCGGAGGGTGCGAGAACAGATGCCGCATAAGCCGCGGTCAGATCGGATTCATTGTATCAGACCGGACCCATTCCGAATGCAGAACCCTTTCCGTCTGCACTCCGGCATATGGAAAAGAGCCCTGACCGTGCATTATCTGCTCCGTTCGGGCTCTTTTTCTGTTCACTGATTCTCAGACTGTTTTCAGAAGCTTATTTACCGGCGTAGAAACCGATTCCTTCATACTTCCAGCCGGCAGCGACCAGAATGTCTTTTTCCTTCTCGCTCTTTGTGTAATGATGCGATCCGGCTCCGGTCGCATTCGGATTGTAGAGACGGTACATCGGAATTCCGGTACTGTCTGCCGCATTCCATCCGATTCCTTCATACTTCCAGCCGACAGCGACCAGACTGTCTTTTTCCTTCTCACTCTTTGTGTAATGGTGATCACCGGCATTCGGATTGTAGAGACGGTACATCGGGATTCCGCCGCTGACAAGCGCCTTGAATCCTACGCCTTCATCTTTCCACCCCTGATGAACCAGATTGTTCTTTTCCGTTTCTCTTCCGGTATAGAAATGTTCGCCGCTGTTCGGATTGTAAAGACGATACATTTTCATGGTGCCCGCATCGTCTCCGACATAGACTGTACAGGATGCGGACATTCCCGCATTCTCGGAATACGCATGTACATATGCGATTCCTTCCTGTTTCGCAGTGACATTTCCATCCTTGTCCACATCGACTGTCTTGCCTGGAAAAAACCATCTGAATTCGAGATCTTCCGGATCATCCGAATAAAGGGTAGCGGTGAGCTTTGCAGTTTCGCCGACTTTCAGACGGAGCTCTTTCTGATCCAGTTCGATGCTTGTATGCTTGCAGTTATACTTCATTTTCACTGACGCAAGCGCCGGGTTGTCTTCTGCGATGCGGATCTTCTTCCAGTCCTCTTCCGAGCCCTGATAACGGATCTCAAGTGCCGATGAGCAGCCTTCAAATGCCTCATGTCCGATGTATTCGATTGTCTTCGGAATAAAAACTGTCTTCAGATTGGACGCGCCATTGAACGCATAGCTTCCGATCCGAAGGATGCCGTCCTCAATATCGATTCTTGTATGCGCAGTCTGATTGGAGAATGCACCGATTGCCTTGTCCTCATGTGTATTCTCATCATCGTCATAGCCAAGACTCACAACCGGTTTTGACGCATCGACTCTCGGAATGTTAACCGTACTGAACCACTCCCACTTTGTGCGGGGCTCCCCCTTTCCGAACTCCGGATTATACCAGGCAATATATCCTGTTCCTGCCGCATTCAGTTTACTGAGGTATGCGCTTCCGTCCGCTCCCAGAATTTCATCTTCCTCTTCTGCGGCCACTTCCGCAAGCACTTCTTCCGTCTCTGCTTCGGCTTCGGCTTCCGCCTCTGCATCTGCATCTTCTGAAATCATTTCCGCTTCTTCTGTCTCTTCTGTTTCCTGCGGTGCTTCTTCCGCATGGAGTGCAGAAATGGCGGAGCTGCTCATCAGAACCAGACTGAGCAATACTGCAAAATACTTCTTCATTATTTCCGAAATCCCCTTTCTGTTGTGTCAGAATCTGCCTCCGCAGATTCTCCATGTTTCAATTATACCCTGCATTCCGAATCTGTTGCTTCGGTTTTCAGAAATACAGCTGTTTTTCTGCGAGAAGTGCCTCCATGGTTTCTGTACCCTTGCCGGATGCAGGAAACGACTGCTTGTCTGATCCAGCAGATATCGTCGGAACGAAACGGTTCGGACCGCTCCGGAGATGTCATATCTTTTTTCGTTCCCATTGTCCTGTCTACAGGTATTACAATATACAGCGTATGCAGGAAGGAGTCGCAATGTCTGTGAAAACAAACGGAATCAGTGCACTGACGCTCAAGCTCATTGCCATGGTTACCATGCTGGTGGATCACAGTGCGGTACTGTTCTTTCACAGCAATCCGTATCTGCGGTTTGCGGGCAGAATCGCATTTCCGCTCTACGCCTTTATGGCGGCGGAAGGCTGGTATCATACCCGGCATCACATCCGCCATACGGGAAAATATCTGTTCACGCTTCTGGTTCTGGCACTGATCAGCGAACCGATCTATGACATCAGTCTGTATCCCGGGTCAGGCATGTGGACGCACAATAATGTGATCTTCACCCTGCTGATCGCGCTGCTCGGACTTACCCTGTATGATCATCTGCCGCTTCCGAACTGGCTTCGCATCCCGCTGATTGTTCTGTTCGCGGCAATCGCAGCGCCGGCTCATACCTCTTACGGAACTGGCGGCGTACTTCTTGTCTACGGATTTGCGGCTTACCGGATTCTGAAAGAACGGAATCACCGGGCTGCAGATGCTGTGCCGGCCGTGTTGCTGCTGATGTTTGCCATCTGGATGTTTTCCAAAAACATCCGCACAACGATCACAGTCAGCTATCTGATCCGGCGGTTTACCTACAGCGGATGGCGGCAGTTCGGCGTATTGCTGGCAGCGATGCCGATCGCTTTCTATAACGGAAAAGAAGGCCGCATGTCCAGCTGGTTCAGGACTCTGTACCGGCATTTCTACCCGCTGCATCTTGCGGTATTATACATGCTTGGAAGTATCTGACAGAACTGGAGGAACCAATGAACAAACCTGTCCTTTATCTGACGGTAGGCTTACCGGCCAGCGGAAAAAGCACCTATACCCGGCAGCTCAGCGCTCTCCGCTATTCTGCAGACGCAGTACGGGGCGAACTGTTCGGTAATGAAGGAATTCAGTATTCCGATGACTACCTTGCGGAGCTTGGCTATGATACAGACTCCATGAGTGACCATGAGAAACGGAAGACCTGTCACCATCTCATATGGAATGAAGTATACCGCCGTATGGAAAACTCTCTGAATCAGGGCGAGGACTGCATTGCCGACGGAACCTTTATTTCTCCGGAAAACCGCAGAATTGTAATCTCGCGGTTTCAGCCGTTTGCCGTGATTCGCTGTCTGTATTTCAGAACTCCAGCAGATATCTGCATCGAACGGGATTCAAAGCGCAGCCGGTCGGTAGGGGAGCCCATCATCCGCCAGTATGAAAAGAATCTGATTCCACCGGAACTCAGCGAGGGATTTCAATCCATCGACACCATTGATGAAAACGGTCAGAGAATATCCCGTGCAGAACAGACGGGTAACTCTGTGAAATAAACTATTCTAAGGAGAGTATTATGAGCGAAACAAAAAAAACGTCAGCACAGATTCACTGGTCATCACCCGTATCTTTCCGGGTGCCTGTTCGGTGTTCTCATGTGGCTGATCAGCGGCTTCAGCTCATTCGGCATCAACAGACTGATTCACATGGCATTTGCGGATTATCCGATTGAAACAGGTCCGATCGGAATCATTCTCGGCTCCCTGCTTGCATTATCCGTTTACTGGTTCTGGTTTCGTCCGGAATTTGAGGGTCATTTCAAAGGCGGCAGCGTCAGTAAAGGATTCCAGGCCGCAATCCCTTATTTTGCCTATCTGATCTTTTCCTTTATTCTCGACTGTTTCTTCGTTCCCGGAATGCAGTTTCATCTGATTACGCCGCATCTTCTGTTCAATGCGATCGCAGCCGGTTTCCTGGAAGAAACAATCTTCCGCGGCGGATTGCTCACTACCATGATGCGGAAGCGGAATGATCCGAAACGGATACTTACCGCTTCCCTGATCTCTTCTCTGATCTTCGGCCTCTTTCATCTGACCAACATCTCGAGCGGAGGCGAACTGCTGCCGACGATCTTCCAGACGGTCAACGCCTTTACCACAGGCATCGTCGATGCAATGATCTATCTTGTCAGCGGAAATATTCTGGTAACGATTGCGATCCACACCCTTCATGACATCATTGCCTTCTCCTTCGTCCAGAACGGCTCCATTGTCTCAACCGGTCCGATCACCTGGGAAACCTGGCTGAACTTCGCGCTGTGTACTGCACTGGGCATATATGCAGTCCGCATGCTCTGTGAACCTGCAATTCAGACACATATCTCAGAAGTCTGGTCAAAGAAATGGAACACTTCCGACACCCCGGACAGTGATGCCCGCTGAGTCAGACATGATCATCCGCAAAAACAGCTGCGTACCATAAGGCGTCACAGCTGTTTTTTTGCCCGGTTTTGTTCAGCGGAACGACTCCATCGCATGCACAAGCCGTACAATCATCTCCTGCACCGGAACCTGCCTGCCCTGTTCCTGTGCGGTGCGGATCACTGCTCCGCTGATGAAGTCAGCTTCTGTTCTGCGGCCGGTTTTCAGATCTTCGCAGATGCTCGGCCACCCGTCCGGAGCCTGTTTCAGATGCCTGTAAATCCGTTCTTTCTGTTCTTCATAATCAAACAGCCAGCCATCTCTGCACGCAGTGTCACAGATCTCCCGGATCAGATCGCAGCAGATTCCCCAGGCATATTCATTTTCAGCCACGTATCCCTGCCGTTTCTGAAGCACACCGGACAGCACACTGGAAGAAGCGTTGATCATCAGCTTATTCCAGACGGCATACCGGATCGTGTCACTGATCGAACAGGGAAAACCCGCTTTTTCAAACACCTGTCTGATTTCCTCGATCTGTGCCCGGTTATCCGATTCCCGAAGCGCCCCGATCACTGTCTCGCCAAGCCCGGTGTGACTGATCGTATGACCGTTGATCCGGCTGCTTCCCTGTGCAGTCGTTCCGATCAGCACATGGTTCTCATCCGCAAACTTCCTGAGGATACGTTCATGTCCCATCCCGTTCTGCAGCGAAAGGACAAATGTATCCGCACCGATCAGCGCACGATTATCCGTCAGCGCTCCTTCTGTCAGATACGCTTTCGTAAACAGAATCACCAGATCTGCCGGCTCCTTCTCTTCTCCGTTAAGCACTGCATCCGGGTGATACACCAGTTCGGTTCCCTCACGGTGAATCGCCACCCCGTATTCCCGTATTTCCGAAATGCGCGCCGCATTGTTGCCGACAAGCACAGCATCCGCAGCTGCGGAAAGCTTTCCCCCATACAGCATGCCCATCGCACCCGGGCCGATCACTGCAATTTTCATTTTCCGTACTCCTGTCACTTCTGCAGTTATCATCGCAGAACCGCTGCCGCACTTCAACCGGTTTCCTGCAGAACTGTAATGTCAATCTGAACAATCCGGAAAGCAGCAGGTCAATTCACTTTTTGTCGTGTTTTCTGACTGACATTCCGCAGGCAAATATCCGGATGTTCAGCCCGGACGGAAGCACGGAAAGCGCCCCTTCCATTGTTGATCCGGTTGTGATCACATCATCTGCCAGAACAACTCTGTCCGGCAGCACGATATGCTCTTTCAGGGCAATTCCATGTCTCATCTGATTCCGTTCTTCCCGGCTCCGGTTTTTCTGATCGTCATCCTTCACTTTTACAAATGGCTCCATCATCGGAAGATCGAGGCATTCAAACAGTTCTCTCAGATGTGAGAACCCGCGTTCTGCCGTCTTTTTTTCAGAGCTCGGCATCAGCAGCAGTGTCCTTGCATGAAACACCTGACGGATGCGTCGGCGGTCCGGAAACAGAAATGCCGGTTTCAGCGCTTCGTCATAACATTCTTTGAACTGAAGCAGACATTCTGAAAACCCGCCGGCGTATTCATACAGCACCCATGCCGGAACACCGTGAAACCGGAACTTCCGGTCGATTCGCTTCCATCGTCCCCGGCACGCTTCACACAATACATCCTCTTTCCGGAACAGCTCCGTAAACGAAGCCCGGCTCATGGTCTTCCCGCACATCAGACAGCGCATCGGTTTTCCTCCCGTATCGTATCCCGGCATGTTTGTGTCAGTGCACTTCTTGACATCTGCAGAAACAGCACATCTCCGTCTGGATACTGAAAGGTTCTTCCGGCCCGACCTGCCATCTGGATCAGTGATGCTTCATCAAATACGGAATGGTCTGCCCGGAAGACGCAGATATCCACCCGCGGTACGGTGATTCCCCGTTCCATTACCGTTGTTGCGATCAGAATGCCGGATTTCTTCTTCCGGAATGATTCGATTACCCGATCGCGATCTGCCTTCTGTGAGGTAACATACTGACAGCTGAAAAACAGTCTCAGAACAAGATACATTACTCTGGCTTCCTTTACGGTCGGCACAAACACCATTCGCGGGGTGTCACGCTCCTTCAGCCAGAGAATCAGACGGATCAGCTGCAGGAACAGCGGGCCGGTACGGATCACCGGTACCGGAAGCGGATGGCCATGCGGCCGCTGCGTCAGCTTCAGTTCCTTCAATGTTCCTTTTTCGATCTGCTGCTTCATCGTCTCATCCGGTGTCGCTGTAAGATAGATTTTTCTTCCTCTGCAGGCGGTTTCCGCAATCCCATGAAGCACCGCATTTCCCCGGAACGGAAACGCATCCGGTTCATCCAGAATCAGAAGATCGAAGGCCTGGTAATACCTGTAAAGCTGGTGCGTGGTGCAGATGATCAGATCACCGTCTGTAACATCGGTATGCCCGCCGCAGACAGCGATGGTACGTGCATTCGGAAAATAAGATGCCAGCCGCTCCCGGAGCTCCAGAACAACCTGCCGCCTGGGAATCGCAAAACACACACGCTTTCTCTGTTTCAGCATCTTCGCAATTGTCTGCACCACAAGCTCTGTCTTGCCGGCACCGCAGACGCAGTGAAGCAGAATATCCGTGGAATCAATCAGGGATGCACACAGTGAAGCCGTCTTTGCCTGCGCCGGTGTCAGCGGATACTTCAGTTCATATTCTTCACTCCCCTCCGCAACCGGTGAAAGGGAAACCGGTCTGTTCGCTTCTTCCAGCATCATCCGGCCGAATGAAATGCATTTACGGCAATACCAGCCTCTGCTCCCCCTGTAGAAATACGTTCTGTCTGTATTCAGACATCTAGGACATCGCATAAAAAAGATCCTCCTGTCTGTATATATCCCTGAAAATCCGATTTCCCTTCCCTTTTCTTCCTGTTTCTGCAGTTCATATCAGCGCCAGTCATTGCGATCATCTTCCCATGCGCATTCCAACAGAAAAAAAGGATGCGCCCAGGCATCCTCCATAAATACGTTTAATCCTTGTTCACTGTCATTTTGCAGAATGTTTAATGCATGAAACTGAAACTGTCTGATCCGGAGCGATCGGTTCCGATTCAGTTTTCCGGCTTTGCAGGAGGCTCTTTATCCGCCATTCCGCTGTTTCCTTCCGGCCGTTCTCCCGGTTTTCCTTCCGGTGGCGTGCCGTGAGATTCATCGGGTTTTCCTTCCGGTCTGCCTTCCCCCTGACCGGAAGCAACAGCCTTCACTACAATCGCTTCTCCTGTGGAAGCACCGCCTTCATAAGCAGTTCCGTCCACATACAGGGTATGACCGTTGAGATCGATCGCTCCTTCTTCGCAGGTCAGTGAGGTAATGTACGAGTCAGCCGTAAGAACCCACTTTGAACTGCCGTCCAGCTCGACATAGACTTCACCTTCCGTTCCGTCCGGATTCACCGCCCCGCTGAGCGATGATCCTTCCTTCAGAATCAGATTGACACTGGACACACTGTCTGCCAGGATATCGCCTGTAATCTTCTGATTCGATGCTGTGAGCGTAACCTGGCCTCCATTCGAGCCTTCATTGCCCCAGCCGGCTGCCGCCGCCCTCAGGAAAACGCCGGTTTCATCGTTATTTGTGATGGAGACGCCGTTCAGTGTAATCGTAGTCGCTGTATTGTTTACGAAAAAGATGTCTCCGTTCTGGTTCGTCAGACTTCCGCCGTTCATCGTGAAGGAAGATAATCCTTCCGCTGCATCTCCCGACATGGACTGGTAGATCATAACTGCCTGATACCAGTCAGACTTGTCACTGTTCTTTGTGTTGTTGTCGGCAGTCAGATCCGAATTGTTCAGTGTGACAGAATTCCTGCCTTCCACCACTACTCCCTGTGAAGCAGTGGAAGTAAGCACCGCGTCATTTACCGTAATGTCGGCTGTGGAATAGATTACCGGTGATCCTGTTCCGTCGGTCGTATAGCTTCCGCCTGTAACGGTTACCACACCGCCTCCCCGGTCAGAACGGATTGCGGCAGAAGAATTGCCGGTTGTGTGAATATTCAGATTCTCTGCATTCATGACGCCGCCTCCGGTTGTCATGATTCCGCCCGAACAGTTGCCGGAGGTTTTTATAACGGAATCCCGGATGGTAACTGTGGTCCCCTCTCCGTAGCTGAACACCGCATTGGCATGTGTACCGCCGGTTGTGATGATCATCCCGGAAAGATTCAGCGTTCCGCCATTCTGCGCAAACACTGCGGAATTTTCACCGTAGAAATCCGCCTCATCGCCTTCTGAATCACCGCTCTTGTTTACCGCGGTATTGGATACGCTGATGGTTTCGCCATCCGCTGTAATCACATGTTCTCCATCTGCAGCAGATTCCAGTGTTTCCGTAATATCAATATCGTCTTCTGTAATCGTTCCGGCTGTTTCATTCCCGGATTGTCCGGATGTTTCTGCCGGTTCTGCAGAAGGTTCCGGTTTCGTTTCCGTGTCATTTCCTGCTGCCGGTGCTGCAGTACATGCGGCAAGCGTGAAACACAGCAGAAGACTCAGACACATCATTCTCATCTGTTTCATAATCCGTTCACTCCTTTTCTGTTACGAAAACAAAGTACTGCCGGAATGTGAACATTCTGCGAACAGAAGCGGGTAAGTATCTGAATTCTTCCGCCTGCCGGCATCATCCGGCCGGTCTGTTCCCCTTGGCTCCGCTGTTCTCTGGCATATACCAGAAGGTATTGTACTTATGCATATACGTTCTTCCCCCGGAAGGTATCTGACGCAGCGCATTCTCTGCATTGCAGAAATCCCCCGCAGCCGCTTTCCGATACCTGCATTCCGGATGGAACAGACCAGAAATAATCCCGCTGACAGAATGGTCCGCCCGCCTGACTCAGGCATAGATGCAGGTCAACGCACTCCGCACCCTGATGAACCGGGATCACCCCTGCCGATATAAAATGCGCAGATCTCTTTATGACCTGCGCATTCTCGTATTTTTTTATGTTCGTTCAGACTCTTCTCAGGCAATCACTTCATCATCCGACAGATCACTGGTCGTTCCCGTAACCGCAGACTTTGCGACGTTGCAGCAATGATCGCCCATACGTTCCAGCGTACCGAGAACGTCGGAGTAGACAGATTCTGCGACCGGCGAGTTGCAGATCTGATTTGTCATCCGGTCAAAATGCGCCAGACGTGCCTGTTCTTCCAGTTCATCCAGATGATGTTCCATCTCAAGAAGTTCCTTGTACTGTGCTTCGCTTCTTGTCGCAAATACCTCAACCGAAAGGTCGAACATATCGATCAGCTGCCGGAACATCGCATCAATTTCATTCATCGCAAAATCCGTGAACGTCTCGCCTGCTTCCGATACCATCTGATAGAACTCAATCAGATTCACCGCAAGATCACCGACCCGCTCATAGTTCTTTACCGCATCAAACTGGAAGCGGACATCATTTTTATCCTGCTTGGTCAGGTTGCGCTGAACATTCAGCTTGATCAGATAGTCTGTGATCTGCGAATCAAACCGGTTGACCATCGCTTCGGTCTTATCAAATTCATCCTTGTCATCCTGCGTGCCCGGCTTATGCAGGAACTCGTCGGTTTTCTGCAGATTCAGCCGCACGACATCAATCAGACGGAGAATCGCATTTTCAGAAGCCTTAACCGCAGCAGACGGAAGGATCTTGGTAAGGTCTTCGTCGAGTCCTTCCAGCTCGAGTTTGTGATGCTCGTGCTCTTTTCCCGGAACAATGAGGCAGACAAGCTTCACAAGCTTATCGATAAACGGAAGGATCATCAGTGTGGTTACAGTCTTGAAGATGATGTTGGCCACCGCAATCTGCATCATCGGATTAAGATTTCCTGCAATCATCTGAATGAAATTGGAATACGGAGCCAGGAATATCATACCGATAATAGTGGAAAACAGATTCACAGTCGTATGCAGCGCTGCTGTCCGCTTGCCTTCCGTTGATCCGCCGATTGCCGCAAGAATACCGGTCATTGTTGTTCCGATATTTGCGCCGAACATAAACGGAAGCGAAGCGGAGAACGTAATCGCCCCTGCCTGATACAGTTTCTGCGCAACACCGATCGTTGCGGCAGAAGACTGAACTGCAGCGGTCAGCACGACGCCTGTCAGCATCGCCAGAACCGGGTTCTGACTCATCTTCATGGCAATTGCCTCAAACTCCGGAAGCTCTTTTAACGCCGCAAGAGAATCACCCATTCCCGACATACCGAAGAAGATCAGGCCGAACCCGAGAATGACGTTGCCGATATAGACGTATTTCCGTTTCTTTGAAAAGCAGATGAGCATGGTTCCTGCAAACACGATGAACATCGCATACTTTTCTATATTGATGGAAATAAGGAAAGAGGTAACCGTAGTACCGATCGTAGCACCGAGAATAATGCCCGCCGCCTGTTCCAGCGTCATCAGGCCAGCCCGCACAAGACCGATCGAGATCGCCGAAGTCGCAGAACTCGACTGCATGATAATCGTCAGAATAATTCCGATCAGAAGTCCGGAAACCGGATTGGATGTGTATTTCTGAATATAATCCCGTAGCTTGTCGCCGGCGACTGCTTTCAGCCCGTCGCCCATGAACTTAATACCGAACATGAACAGACCGAATCCGCCCAGTATCATGCCCCAGTTAAGTGCCGCAAGTGACATTCACTTTCCTCCTGTCTGCGCAAGAATGCGCGATTACCTTAATCATATCGTATCCGAAGGGGGTTATCTGAACAAAAATAACGCTGCTCTTAGAAAGGACTGCTCTTCTGCCGATCTTTCTGCGCCATATCTTACATCTCATTCCGAATGCCCCATTTGCACAGCCGCAGCTGAATTCCGGCAGCGGCAGACAGAATACCGTTCGGTGCCGGTGCGATAATGCATGCAGGAAACATGTGCAGCGTCAAGGAACAATGGTACGATGATTCTGTGCATGAATGCACAAAGGAGGAGAGAAACTCTATGAAATGTCCAAACTGCGGAGCCGAACGGAATGACGGCAGGCCGTTCTGCACGGAATGCGGAGCGAAACTGATTTCTGAACCCGAAACGCTGAAAGCACCCGAAACCGGTCCTGCCCCGGCAGCCTCACCTGCCTTCTGTACGCAATGCGGTGCCCCGACGACAGGCAGCTCGCAGTTCTGCACCAGCTGCGGCGCTCCGCTGGACGCTGCTTCTGCCGCACCGCAGCAGACGATGGCAAGCATCAGTCCTGCGCCTGCACCTGCGTCTTATCAGCCTCAGCAGAAACCAGCGGTGAATCCTGCACCGATGTTTGCAGAACCTTCCATCGGCATTCAGCCGACAGCCGGCAATGCCCCGGCGAACCTGAAGGAATTTGTTCTGAACTTCGCAGATGAAAAAACCAGAAACACAATGAAAAGCGCAGTAATCATCCTGTATGTATTCGCCGTCCTCAATCTGGTTATTTCACTGTTCAGCGAAACCTTCCCTGCAGATGCGATCATTCTTGCGGCACTTGGATTCTGGTATCAGAAAACATATTCCTACACCTGTGCAATCGTACTGCTTGCCTATGCCATTCTGTCCGTTGTCGCGCTTCTGCTGACAGGTACGTTCGGAGGATGGCTGATTCTGATTCTTGCGGTCGTTGTGTTCACCACCACACAGAAAGCACAGAAAGCCTTCCGCGAGTATCAGAGCACCGGCCGTCTTCCCATGAACTGAGAGTTCCCCGCAGCTGAAGCCAGAGGCATTGCAGAAACGAACAGCAGAACCTCTGCGGCAGACATCTGAAAATCCGGCTCCGGAACAACGCTTCCGGACACCGGATTTTTTTACTGCTGCACCTGCGGCTCTTTGATCTGCAGGGAATAAATCCGGGCAAACGGTATCTTCTCCATCCCGATCCAGAGCATCTGTCCCGGCACATCCACACGTCTCACCGGCCCGGCAGCCGTCACATACCTGCCTTTGCAGTGATAATCTTCATGGTGCGCATCTTCACACGGCACAAAATATTCCGCTGACGCCTGCACTGCATCCATTCCGGATGACCATCTTCGTTCCGTCAGCTTCTGCAGACGCTGAAGCTGTTCATTCAGTTCCCGAAGCGCATCTTCATCTTTCTCCCGTTCCGTTTCATAACGGACTCTTTTTGCCTGCACTTCTTCCTCAAATCCCTTCAGTGCCGCAAACGGCGCAAAGATCTTTGCCCGTCTGCCGTAATCCATCTTCGGATGCCTGGCAGAAAACCGGTCTCCTTCATGAACCTGCTTTCCTTCTTCCATCACTCTGGCATATCGAAACCCTTCCGGACAGGAAACCACCCCGATTTCCGGCAATTCTGACATACCCCACTCTTCTTTCCAGCCTTCTTTCTGTTCTCTGCTTTCCTTATGCGCGGTGCCCGCCGATCTGCATATTCCGCTGACGGGCAGTACCGCCTTCCATATAATTGGTTCCTTTCAGAACCGCATTGGCCCCGAACCGGTTTCTGATCTCCTGCATCGCATCCTGAATCTGCTGTTCCCTTTCCAGCGCTTCATAGTCTGTAAACAGATCCAGCTGTACAATCCGCTCACCATACAGCGTATCTTCTGCCGCAACGCCAAACCGCCGGATATAAAATTCCTTTCGGACTTTCCGGTCAAATTCTTTCAGCATCGCTTCCCTGACTGCAGCCGGGCTGCAGGTACGGTTGTGAAACCGAACCACCCCCGCGCTGTATTTCGGAAAGATTCTGCCATAGAAATCCGTACACAGAGGACCGTCATAAAACGGGTTCTGTTCCAGTGATTTTGCGTCATAGCAGATCCAGTAGGAAAACTGCCTGCTTGTCAGATGTTTCCGGTACAGATCTGCGCACAGATCATCAACCATCTCCTTAAATACGGTTTTTGCCTCCTCAAACGCATACGGTCTTGGCAGTACCTGGCCAAGATTCAGACTGTGCGAAGATGCCCGGTAGTTTTTGATATCCTTCATGCACACCGGTTCGATTCCCCATGCGTGATCGATCAGAATCTCCGCATCGATGCCGAAGGTTTTATAAAACCATTCTTCATTTCGCTGTGAAACTGCAGCGATCTGCCCCATCGTATACATTCCCGCCCGGTTCAGCCGGCCGCATTTGCCGCTGCCGATCTGCCAGAAATCCGTCAGCGGCTGATGATCCCACAGCAGATATTTGTAGCTTTCTTCGTTCAGCTCTGCGATCCGCACGCCATCCCTGTCTGCGCGGGCCTTTTTCGCTACGATATCCATTGCCACCTTGGCAAGATACAGATTGGTTCCGATGCCGACGGTTGCCGTGATTCCGGTCGCCGCCAGCACATCGCGAATCATTGTTACTGCCAGAAGATGCGGGGAAGAGATCCCCTGCCGCTTCGCCTCCGCTTCATACAGATGCAGATAAGGCGTCACGTCAATAAAGCATTCATCAATACTGTAAACATGAATGTCTTCCGGCGCTGCATAGCGCAGATAAATCGAATAGATCTCTGCAGAGATCCGCTCATACTCCGCCATCCGCGGCATGGCAATAATGAAGCTGATTCTGCAGTGATTCTTCCATTCATATTCCCGGATTTTCTGCTTTGCCTCAAACAGCCGCGGCCGGGACGGCACACCGATGGCTTTCAGGGACGGCGACACCGCAAGACAGATCGTTTTATCGCTTCGCGTTTCATCTGCCACAAGCAGATTGGCACGAAGCGGATCCAGTCCGCGGTATACGCATTCCACTGACGCATAATATGATTTCAGATCAATACAGATATAGATTCGGTGAAACCGGTCATTCTCGCTCAACTGCTCATCCCCCTTTCCTGCCTGACTGCGCATTGAAAACATCACCTGGCATCCCTTTGTTTTTCAGGAATGTATGCCAGGATCATCGTTAATTCAGAAATCACGCACAGTGTTTCCTACCGGAGATCACCGGCGTCATCCCGGATCCTGCCGAGGAATTTACGCTCCGGGACAAACGGAAGATCAATCGTTTCTCCCTCTTTCTGCATTTCAATCATTCTGATCATCAGAAGATTGACGTTCACATCCAGGCAGGAGGCCGCAGAAACAACATCGTTTCCTTCGTTCAGCAGTTCCCGCAGCTCCGCTTTCCGGATAAGAAGATCTGCCGCAAATGCATTCGCCTCATATTCCGCACTGTTCTGAATATTGAACAGCTCATACTCCAGAAGCGGCCGGTTTCCGCTCAGCACATCCTTATGGAGCAGAATATGTCCGAGTTCATGCGCACAGATCATCCGCTGCATCTGTTCGCTCATATTCCGGTTCACAAAGATAAACGGCAGGCCTTCAAAGATGACGCAGAAGCCCTTCTGGCGCTTTGTATTGATATATTTCACGGCGATATCAAGATAAGAGGCAAGCCGGAAGGGATCCCGGGTGTCATACAGCCGGATCAGTTCTTCCGCCAGCTTTGCCGCTTTACTGCGCATGCCCCTCATTCCTCCTCTTTCCTGCCTGCTTCTGCTTCGCCTCTGCATAAGCTTCCCGAAGCGAGCGCACAATTTCATCCATATCTTCTTCCTCAACCTCTCCGCCGGCCCATAACGCATGAATCACCGCTTCAAGGTCTGCTGCCTGCCTGCCAACTGTCCGGTCAGCTTTCAGTGTCACCTCCATCTGATCATCCGTCAGAAGGCGTTCTTCAACCCCGAACACTTCCGCAAGCGCAGTATAGGAGCTTTGCTTTTTCGGTTTCATAGTTCCGCTCTCATAGTTCTGAATCGTCCGCCGGGAGATTCCGCTTTTCTCAGCCAGTTCTTCCTGTGACCATCCGTTTGAAAGACGCAAATGCTTCAGCTTTTCTGAAAACTCCATAAACGCACCACTCTCTTGCGCATTTTGCGCAACTTCTGTTCTTATGATAATCTTCTTCCTCTGTGCTGTCAAACCATCTCGCCGGGATGAATTTGCGCATCAGAAAAAAAGCGGACCCTGATCCGAATCCGCTCTCATTCAGTTTCCGCTGCGCTCCGGCAGATGAAGATCCTCAATCGTTGTAATCTTCAGATTTGCATAGCTTCCGTCTACGACTCTGATCGGCACATCCGCATACCGTTCCACGATCGAACAGTCATCTGTCGCTTCAAATCCGTCCGCTCTTGCCCTCCTCATGCAGGAAAGCAGAAGTTCTGTACGGAACGCCTGCGGTGTCTGGGCAGCGCGCAGTTCTGTCCGCGGAAGGGTTTCTCTGATATAACCGTCCGTCACAACCTTGATGGTATCTTTGCACGGCACCATCAGACAGGCTGCCTGTTCCTCTTTCATCGCTTCCTTTATTGCTTCAAGGCATTCTTCCGGAAGATACGGTCTGGCTCCGTCATGAATCAGCACCGTATCCGAAATCACTGCCTGCATGCCGTGCCAGACGCTGTCTTCTCTTGAATCTCCTCCCTGCACAAGCACCAGTTTTCCTTCCGAATCCGTACCGATTATCCGCCGGAAATCTCCCGAATCGGTCACAACGACCAGCTGGCGGCAATCCGGATCCTTCCGGAATACATCCATCGTATGTTCCAGAATCGTCCTGCCGTCTTCCATCCGGTAATATGCCTTGTTGTATCCAAGGCCCATGCGGCTTCCGGCACCTGCCGCAACAATCAGCGCTGTATAGTTCAACATACTCAGATTATAAATAAGAAAAAGCCGCCCTACCACAAGCAGCTTATTCTCAATGCACAGATTATTGTTTTCTGTTCCGCGCGGTACAGATTCCGGTCGCCGCACAGGTGATACGTACCTGCACTGTTGCCAGATCGGTTTACTCACAGCAGAACATTCACCGGTCAGCACAAATCCCCTGAAAGCAATACCTTATTGTCTTCGACCGGTACGTCTAAACTATACCCCTTCTGTTTTACATAAACAGCCGGAAAAGAATGATTTTTCGATAATTCAGGACAAATTCATCCATAGATGTAAATTGTTTCAAAAAAGAAAGGATGAATCTTCCGCTTATAATCAGAAGTCATCCCTTTATGAATCGTTTGCAACAGAATTCATCCTACAATCAATTTGTTCTATTTTTCACTGATTTCAGAACAAATCATCAGAACAGCCGGCCAAGTGCTCCATAGGAAACAGCCGTCATGATCACCGCAGCCAGGAAAATTCCGCACAGAATCGAAATACTCGCTTTCTTCAGATCCATATCAAACAGGGACGCAACCAGTGCTCCGGTCCATGCCCCGGTTCCCGGAAGCGGAATTCCTACAAACAGCGTCAGTCCGAGCTGACCGTATTTATCAATCTTCGGTTTGTTCTTTCTTGCTTTCTCTTCCATCTTCGTGACAATCTTCGACATATGATGATCATCCATCCAGTGAAAGATCTTTTTGATAAACAGCAGAATAAACGGAATCGGCAGAATGTTTCCGGTCACACAGAAAAAAATCGCGCGCCACATCGGGATTCCCAGCATACTGGCAAGCAGAAGGCCGCCTCGTTCTTCTACCAGCGGAACCATGCTGACAAGAAACACTGCAATCTCCGGCGATACATATCTGCCGATCGTATTCATAAACCAGGCAATAAAATTCTCCATTTCGTCCATCTCCATTTCGTCATCCCATTCTACCACGTAAGAAAATTCTCTCCAGTATCCGGAAGCGCTTTTTATCTTTCATGTTTTTTCTTCGTGTTCCTATGCAGCTGTCTCCCGTTCCGCAGTCGGAATCTGCGGTTTCAGAAACGCACCGAACAGGTAAAATCGCCGGATTCCGCAGCCCCGGATATCCCGCTGAAATTTTCGCTGAAATTTTTAAATTTTGTTAAAGTTTTTTGAAAATGTCACCTTTTGTTAAGATTCTCGCCATTTTCACAAGTTCCTTTTCTTTCGACCGTGGACAGTGTCTAACAGGCGATTGAGCTCCTTCTGATTCTCAACTTCAAACGCTTCATTGCGACGC
>JAFYGX010000141.1 GCA_017543025.1 Solobacterium sp. | reverse complement strand
ATTCCGAAAGAACGCTGGATTCATGCCCATCACCAGCTGATCTTCTTCGGAAGGTATCTCTGTCATGCCCGGAATCCGGAATGCGGACGCTGTCCGTTTCAGGGGAAATGCAGGTATGGCCGATATGATGAAAAAACGGTCCGTCATTAGGCACGGGCAGTTACTGAATTGATCTGATGGAAGCCGGTCTCGTGGAAACCGGCTTTTCTGTGTAAAGAAGCACTGACCATGCGATCAGTGCTCTGGAGTATGTACAGGATTATCCTGCGGATCGGAATGATCCGGAGTGTCCGGATGATCTGTTCCGGGTTCTGCAGGCGGTTCTTCCGGGTCTGAGGCAGGCTCTGGGGAAGGAGATGCAGAAGGAGCTGGTGATTCGGACGGGCCGGGAGAAGGAGAAGCGGAAGGTTCGGCAGAAGGAGACGGTACCGGCGGGGCCGAAGGATCTTTTGACGTCCGGAAGCGGACACAGACTTCGTTGGACTGGATCGAAGAATCTTCGTAGCCGTAGAAGCCGCAGGCCTCGGTATCGGTATCCGGGGCAAGATCGGCGGAGACATCTGTTTCTTCTTCATCGGAAGAAATCTCTGCCACGACAGATCCTTTCTGGGAAATACGCGCTTTGTAGCGGATCGGGCCATAGACCCACGACCAGTCAAACAGCCGCTTGCCGTAAGCGCTGACCAGCACATTGCCGGCACCGTCATACAGCGAGATATCCATCGTGCCGTCTGCTCTTTGAAGCAGGGAAGGATCCGGATACGCGGTCCATTCGAGATGAACCGAACCATCAGCGGCGGGTTCCGCACTGAAGCCGGAAAGATCTGCCGGTTTCTGTACGGAATGCGAACTGTCAAGCGCATAGAAATCACTCTTGACCATTCCGGTAGTGATGAGCGACGGGTCCATGCCTTCCAATGGCTGCGCATAAGGCCAGGTGCCGAGAATGTGCGTGATATCCGAAATGCCGTCCGGTCTCTCGAGTGCGGCAGGGACGTGGTCACGGTGAAGCGAATCAAGGATCAGAGAACAGATATTGCCCGGAATATTCAGAGAAGATTTCTCCTTCGAGAAATAGGTATCTTTGTCCTTGACGCCTTTTTCATAGCCGACCCAGGTACAGATCGTATACTCACTCGTATCGCAGACCATCCATTTATCCTTGGACGCACCTTGGGGAATGTTGTATTGCAGGCCTTCATCGCCCCAGTCGGATGTGCCTGTCTTGCCATAGGTTGCGTAATCTCTTGAAAGAATATCGAGGTAGTTGAATACGCCTCCGTGAACTGCGGTATACATCAGCTGCGCCGCAAGGTAAGCCGCTTGCGGCGAAAGGACAGGAGAAGGAGAATAATCCGGTTCGAGCGGCGGATTCTGGCCGGAACGGAATTCTATCTTCCGGATCGTATGCGGCCGGATATAGTTTCCGCCGTTCATCAGAATTGCATGGGCTGCCATCACTTCTTCACAGGAAGCGGTGAAATTGGAGCCGCCGATCGCAAAGCCGATATCGAAGTTGTCCGGCGTAACCTTGGAGAAACCGAGACTGTTGATATACTGAACGACTGTATTCCAGCCGGCTTTGTTGATGACATCCTGCAGAGCGGTGATCGCAGGGGTGTTAAGGGATGCGGAGATCGCATATGCCAGAGTGACCTGGCCGTTATAGACGCCGTTGGCGTTTTTGATGATCATGTTGGTGCCTTCGTAGGCAATCGGTTTATCGGTCACCACATGACTGGTGGACCAGCCGAGATATTCAAAGGCAAGTGCGTAATCGAGGAAGGGTTTGACACTGGAGCCCGGCTGTTTGAACTGGGCTGTCGCATGATTCAGCAGCATCGATCCGCCGCGTCCGTAGTTTCTGCCGCCGCCGATCGCGACGATCTCACCGGTCTGGTTGTTTTCGGCAATCATTCCGGTTTCCATCAGCTCATCCGGGAATACGACCGTTTCAGTCCGGCCGGCCTGAATATCGTCCATAACGGACTGCACTTCCGGATCCATGCAGGTATAGATATCCATTGCAACGGAAAGCGGGTCAAGTCCGGTCACGGCCGAGGCTTCTTCAATCACGGTATCGATATAGGACTGATAGGCAAAGGATTCCCCGCCGCCCCGTACCGGGTCGATCAGCGTATCTTCTACCCGGATCATTTTCGCCAGCCTGCATTCCTTTTCGGTGATATAGCCATGGCGCACCATCAGGTTGAGCACGGTATTCCGCCGTGATGTGGCGTTGTCAAGAAAGTTGTGCGGGTCATAGGAATAGGGCGCATTGATGACGCCCGCCAGCATTGCGGCTTCCGAGAGATTCAGCTCACCTGCGGTTTTGCCGTAGTAGTATTCCGCTGCTTTCTGTATGCCTCTGATATTGCCGGTGCCGCCGAAGTTCATCTTGTTGAGATACATTTCAAAGATGGATTTCTTATCGGCCTGCTTTTCCAGTTTTTTGGCCAGATCAATCTGCTGAACCTTGTATTCCAGATTCCGGGACGCCGTTACGCCGGTTTCATCGTTCTGAAAGTACGTGAGCTTTACCAGCTGCATTGTGAATGTAGATCCGCCGGACAGGCCGCTGCGGCCGCGGAGCTTGTTCAGCACGTTATCAATCGCTGATTTCGTAAAGCGGGGCAGATCAAAGCCGTTATGTTCGAAGTACCGGCTGTCTTCCACTGCCAGAAATGCATCGATCACGGATTCGGAAATCTCGTCATAGGTGACGTTTTCTCTGAGCTGTGTGCCGACGTCTGCGATCAGGGTGCCGTTGCGGTCATAGATATGGGAGCTTTCCTGCGAAAAGAAGTCGCTGATATTGAGATCCGGCTCCTTCTTTACCATCCGGTTGAGTGAGAAGGTTCCGATCAGAGTGGCAAACAGCTCAAAGCATATGCAAAACACCAGCACCAGCGTCCATACCGCAGCCATGTTGACCGTCCGGGAATGCCGTCTGCGTTTTGGCTGGGACGGGCGGGAAGCTGAAGGTTTCGGTTTCGGCGAAGCTGCCTGGTTATGCGTTTTTCTCTGAGCCGGTTTTGCGGAGGATCTCCTTGTGCGCACCGTCTGCTGGGAATTCCTGCTGTCGCGGTGCGTATTCTGAGAAGAAACCGTTCGTTTTTTTGCGGAAGCCGTACGGCGCTGTGAAGTCATTGCGCCTCCTTGAAATAAAGTCGGTCGACAACGGAAAGATAGTCGACGGGTTTGACATAGTTCTGCGGAATGAGATAAGCGTTTTTCTGAAACCATTCATAGGGAATGGAACGCCGTCCGCATGTCCGTATATAGTTTATGGTAGTCATCGCATCAGACAGATACGTTTCATTGAGTTTTGTGAAACGGACAATCAGAAATGCAATGGCTCCATGCCTGCATACCGATGAAAGGTGTTCGATCTGGTGGGCGTGAATTGATTTGAGCGGGAAGGAAGTGAGCAGAGCGCACTCCTTGGCTTCAAAATCGATATATTTCTGCCGGTAGATGCCGTTGTAGTCGGTCGTGCTCGGAAGCTTGAAATACGCTTCCGTGATCCGGGCAGCAGAACGCTGCGGATAATCGACTTTCACGATCGTAACGGGGGTCGGTTTCTTGTGAATGACCGCCCGGTCGCAGGAAAGATAAAACTGATTCGTGATGTTGATGTCTTTTTCGAGCCCCATGCCGCGGTCTGCGAACGAAGCTTTTGTATGTGTTACGACTGCCTGTTTGCCATTCGGGTAATTAACCATTCGTTTTCTCCATACAGATGTCTATTATAACCTTAATAATAGAAATGAAAACCCGGCAGAAATCAGCCGGCGGATGGAGAAAAGGGGAATCAAAACCGTTCCGGCATGTTCACAAATCAGAAATTTCGTGCGAGAATATGGGGCATGGGGGAACGTTAAAGAATGGCAGGAAAGGTAAACCTGGATATCCAGTCCATACTGGATAAACAATTCGATATCGATTTCAAGGGCTACAGCGCTTCTCAGGTTGATGCGTTCCTGGATCTTGTCATGGAAGACTATCAGACGTATCAGGAGATCACGACGGAACTGAATCAGAAGATCGCAGGGCTCGAGAGAACAAATGCATCGCTTCGCGCCAAGCTGATCGAAGAAGAAGGAAGAACGCGCGCTCTGGAACAGAATGTGACGCCGGCTGCCAAAGGAGCGGCCAATGTCGATATTCTGAAACGGCTCTCCCGGCTTGAAGAACAGGTGTTCGAACAGACAAACGGGAAACACGGATCGAGCGGATCAAATTGAGTACATTCAGGCAGTCGCTGGCGGTTTTACGACCGTTAGAGGAAAGTCCATGCTCGCACAGGCTGCGATGCCTGTAGTGTTTGTGCCGGCCGAATCAATAAGACCGGGCAGCGAAAGCTGACGGCGGAGTCCAATTCTAAAGGAGCGATCCCATGAGGCGGACCCGTAATGTGCCACAGTGACGAAGCCGGAGCGGAAACGTTCCGGGTGGAACGAGGTAAACCCCACAAGCGAGAAATCCAAATTTGGTAGGAGAATTCCCTGAGGCGAACTGAAGTCAGAGGGGAGGTGCCTTCGGGCAGAGATAAATGGCTGCCATCCGGTTTACCGGAGACAGAACATGGCTTACAGAGTGTGCTCATAAGGGAGAGGGAAACCTCTCCTTTCTCTTTCGTGCGTGATATACTGTTTAATGCTGCGAAGTGAGGTAATAGTCTATGAATCTTCCCAACCGGCTTACATTATTCCGAATGGTACTGATCCCGCTGATCGTACTCATATATCTGTTTCCGTATGCCCAGTTCAATATCGAGCTGCTGAACTATTCCTTCGGGGCTGTACGGCTGTCTGCGGCGAACCTTTTATGTCTTGTGCTGTATCTGATTGCCTGTCTGACGGATTTTCTGGATGGGCGGATCGCAAGAGCACAGCGTCTGCAGACAACATTCGGCAAGTTCGCTGATCCGATCGCCAACAAGATGCTTGCCGGAGCGCTGCTCATCATGTTTGCCTCCAAGGGCATCATCAATGCGGTGCCGGTGATCATCATGGTGTGCCGGGAATTTGTGACGGACGGATGCCGCATCATCGGGGCGTTCAACGGCAATGAAGTGCAGACGCAGATGCTGGATACCGTGATGGGCGTTTCCCAGAAGGTGAGCATCATTCTGATTCTGCTCAACAATCTGCCGTTTGAACTCTGGCAGCTTCCGCTCAGCGATATTGTGCTGTGGTTCAGCGCATTTGTCTCTGTGGCAGGCGGAATCGCAATCTTCAATCAGCTGAAGGAAGATATTCTTGAATCAAAATAAAATATCCGGGTGATCTGTGAATTCCGGGTTTATATAGAAAGTAAATAAGGAGATTCGAAAATATGGCTTCAAAAGAACCGAAAACTGCACCGGCGGCAGAAAACAGGAAGGATCAGCTTCTTCAGGAAGCGCTGCGTGCGATTGAAAAGGAATACGGAAAAGGGTCCATTATGCGGCTTGGCGACCGGGCAGATGTATCGGTAGATGCAATTCCTTCCGGGTCCATCACGCTGGATGCGGCGCTCGGGATCGGCGGTTATCCGAAGGGAAGGATCATTGAAATCTATGGTCCGGAATCTTCCGGCAAGACCACACTGGCGCTGCATGCGATTGCGGAATGTCAGAAAGAGGGAGGCAGATGTGCATTTATCGATGCGGAGAATGCGATTGATCCGCTCTATGCGAAAAATCTTGGCGTTGATATTGACGAACTGATTCTGTCCCAGCCGGATTCCGGTGAACAGGCACTGGAGATTACCGAGGTTCTGATCCGTTCCGGCGCAATTGATCTCATTGTGATCGACTCCGTTGCCGCGCTGGTTCCGCAGGCGGAGCTGGACGGCGAAATGGGGGATGCGAGTGTCGGCCTTCAGGCAAGACTGATGTCCAAAGCGATGCGCAAGCTTGCCGGTGTGATGAACCGTTCCAGCTGCACGGCGATTTTCATCAATCAGCTGCGTGAAAAGGTCGGCATCATGTTCGGCAATCCGGAAACCACACCGGGCGGACGTGCGCTGAAATTCTATTCCAGCGTCCGGCTGGATGTCCGCAAAGGGGAAGCACTGAAAAACGGACAGGAAGTCTACGGAAATGTGGTGAAGATCAAGGTTGTCAAGAACAAGGTGGCACCTCCGTTCAAGACAGCTACGGTCAATATGATCTACGGTGAGGGGATCTCTCATCTCGATGAGATCATCAACATGGCGGTTGAAAACGACATCATTGATAAATCCGGCGCATGGTTCTCCTATAAGGGCGACAAAATCGGTCAGGGGTTCCAGGCTGTCCGTGAATATCTGAAAAACCATTCGGAGATTGATGCGGAAGTGACCGCTGCTGTAAAGGAAAAACTCTTCCCGGCGGAAGCGGCTTCGCCGGAAGCGAAGGAAGGAAGCCCGGCATCCGCAGCGTAAAAACGGTACCGGTCAGGCAAACAGGACGGACGATGTTCCGTCTTTTTCTTATGGAACAGAGGATGCGGAAACAGCCTGCGCATGCGGTTGTGAAAAGCGAGATGTTCAGTATATAATACACGATGGGAGAAATCCTAATGCTTACATAGTTACAGTAGAATGGAGGAAAAATATGAATGTGTTTTTGATCTCCATTCTGACTGGGATTGTTGGTATTGCGGTCGGAATCGGGATTATGAAGGTTTCCAGTCAGGCAGGATATGACAAAACCAAACTCGAGGCGGATGCGATGAAGAAAGAAGCCGAAGCCCTGCTTGAAGAAACGCATGCAAAAGCGGAACTGATTGTACAGCAGGCGACTCTCGACGGAAAGCAGCAGGCAGATGATCTCAAACGCCATGCGGAAAAAGAGATCAAGAGTCAGCGTGACCGTCTGCAGTCGCAGGAAAACAAGCTGGCACGCAGGGAAGACAATATCGGATTCCGTGAAGAAAACCTGAGCGCAAAGGAAAAGAAACTGGATGAGAAGACAAAACTCACCGAAGAAAAACTGACACATCTCAGCAGAATGGAAGAAGAGCTGAAGGAAAAGATCGACAGTCAGATGGAAGTGCTGGAAAAAGCTGCGAATCTTTCCCGTGAGGAAGCCAAGGCAGAACTCATGGATGCGGTGGCGAAGAAGAGCGAAAAGGATATTGCCGCCTTCCTGTATGAACAGGATGAGCTTGCGCAGGAAAAGGCTGCGGACAATGCGCGCAATATTATCGCAACAGCGATTCAGCGCTATTCCCAGGAAGAGACGATTGACCGGACAGTATCTGTCGTAACACTTCCGAATGAGGATATGAAAGGCCGGATCATCGGACGGGAAGGCCGTAATATCAAGGCGATTGAACAGGCAACCGGCGTTGATCTGATCATCGATGATACACCGGATGTGATTACCGTTTCCTGCTTTGATCCGATCCGGCGGGAAATTGCCCGTCAGTCGCTGGAACAGCTGATGAAGGACGGACGGATTCAGCCCGGACGGATTGAAGAAGTTGTAAACAAGGTGACCCGTGAGCTGGATGATACCATTGCCAAGATCGGTGATGAAGCGGTATTCAAGCTCGGCATCAACCGTCTGAACCGTGAGCTTACAAAACTGGTCGGAAGACTGCGCTACCGGTACAGCTATGGTCAGAATGTGCTCGAACATTCGATGGAGGTTGCGTCTTTTGCGGGAATCATGGCAGCGGAACTCGGACTGAATCAGCAGCTTGCCAAACGTGCCGGACTGCTTCACGATATCGGCAAAGCGATTGATTTTGAACAGGAAGGCTCCCATGTGGAGCTTGGTGCGAAGGCTGCGAAGAAATACGGCGAAAACAACATCGTGGTCAATGCGATTGAAAGCCACCACGGTGACAAGCCGGCAGACGATATTATTGCTGTGCTGGTGGCTGCCGCAGATACGCTCAGCGCCGCAAGACCAGGCGCGCGTTATGAATCGATGGAAAATTATATCGAGCGGCTGGAGCAGCTGGAGAAGATTGCAAAATCCTACGACGGCGTAGACAAGGCATTCGCTATTCAGGCCGGACGCGAAATCCGCGTCATGGTACAGCCGGAAAAGATCAACGATGAGACGATGTATAAGGTTGCGCATGATATCAAAGACCGGATTGAAAATGAGATGACCTATCCGGGCCAGATCAAAGTCACATTGATCCGGGAAGTGCGCGTGCAGGAACTGGCGCAGTAACCTATGAATATTCTCTTCCTCGGAGATGTGGTTGCCAGAACCGGCCGAACGGCGGTCATCCGCCGTCTGAATGGTCTGAAACAGGAAAATCAGATCAGTTTTACAGTCATCAACGGGGAAAATTCGGCACATGGAAAGGGAATTACCAGTTCGATTTATCACGAGCTGATAAATGCCGGTGCTGATGTGATTACTCTTGGGAATCACGCGTTCTCAAAATCTGAAATACTCCTGAAGCTGACGGAATGTCCCTGGCTTGTCCGGCCGGCAAATCTGCTGCCGGATGCCGGGAACAGTTATGTCATCCGGGAGTGTCAGGGGAAACGCATCGCTGTTGTCAATGTGCTTGGCAGCGTATTCATGGAAAACGCTGCGGGCGAATCCTATCCGGCGATGGAAAAGCTTCTGAAAGAGATCCGGGCAGATATGATTCTGGTCGATCTGCATGCGGAAGCTACCGGTGAGAAAGAGCTTTTCTGGCATCTGTTCCGGGATCGCGTTACGGCGGTGATCGGAACCCATACGCATGTTCAGACCGCAGATGAGCGGGTGGAACACGGATGTGCATATATCAGCGATGCCGGGATGTGCGGGCCGTTTGATTCCATCCTCGGCAGAGACAGCAGTGAGCTGATCGCCCGGCGTTACGGGAACATCACCCGGTATACGCCGGCTTCATCGCCGGCAGTAATCTCCGGTGTGATAATTGAGATCGATGATTCAACAAACCGGGCAGTCGGGATCCGCCGGATTCAGGAACGCCCATAACAGAAGAAGTGAAAGACTCCTGAATAAACCTCAGGGGTCTTTTCTTGCGGAGCGCGGACAGAAGCGGCTGATACTGCGGTTCGTCTGCACAGAATTTTGTCAAAAATCACACAGAATTGCGTCATTCGTGCATTGAACCCGGAAAATACTGATGGTATAATCCACATTGTAGAGGAGGAGAAAGAACATGGCAGTTATTATTGATAAGGACGCTTGCGTTGGTTGCGGTGCATGCGTAGGTGTTTGCCCGGTAGGCGCGCTTGCAATTGACAATGAAGGAAAGTCTGGATGCGAAGAAGATAAGTGCATTTCCTGCTATACCTGTGTGGGAACCTGCCCCGTTTCCGCAATCAAAGAAGGCGAGTAATCTTCAGAAGCATGGATCTCTGTGATCTGTGCTTTTTTTTCTGATTCTGTATTGTGATGCTGTTACACTCTGGATCGTATATGCAGTGCCGGCGGATTGCCGGTTTTTATTCTTCCCGGTATAATACCCGAAGAAACCTGGATGACAGAAAATGAGGCAGCTAATGAAAAACAACTATCAGATGCCGGATCAGGGCGCGGAGCGGCGCCGGATCGGCGAGGCAAAACGGATCGTCTTTCAGATGGACGATGAACTTCATGCGCTGGGCGCCGGCAGAACGTACTATATCCGTACGTATGGATGTCAGGCGAATGTACGTGACTCCGAAACACTGGAAGGAATGCTGGGCATGATGGGGTTTGTCCCGGTAAACAGTCCGCAGGAAGCAGATATTTCAATCTTCAATACCTGTGCGGTTCGCCGGGCAGCGGAAGAACATGCGCTTGGCGAGATCGGAAGTCTGAAGACGCTGAAGAAAGAACATCCCGAAAAGAAACTGATTCTGTGCGGCTGTATGGCGCAGGAAGCGGGAGTCGTGGAAGATCTGATCCGGCGTTATCCGCAGGTTGATCTGATTTTCGGGACGCATAATCTCGAACAGTTTCCCGGCCTTCTTTCCCGGACGCTGAACGGGGAACGTGTTGTGGAAGTGGAATCAGAAGGAACCGGTTCGGTGGTTGAAGGCCTACCGGTAAAGCGCGGCAGAAAATACAAGGCGTTCGTCAATATCATGTACGGATGCGATAAGTTCTGCACTTACTGCATCGTACCGTATACAAGAGGAAAAGAGCGCAGCCGCAGGGCGTCCGATATCCTGAAGGAGATTGAACGCGCAAAAGCAGAAGGCGCAAAGGAAGTGACGCTGCTTGGGCAGAATGTGAATGCCTATGGCCGTGATCTGGGGATGGAAGACGGATTCAGTGATCTGCTGAGGGCGGCAGCCGGTACCGGGATCGAGCGGATCCGGTTTTATACCAGCCATCCGCGGGACTATCGGGAGAGTACGATCGACGTCATGAAGGAATGCCCGAATGTAATGCCTTCGCTTCATCTTCCGGTTCAGTCCGGATCGGACGAAATACTGAGAAGGATGAACCGGGGTTATACGGCAGGACAGTATATGGAACTGTATGACCGGATGAAGGAAAAGATTCCCGGCATCACATTTACCACAGATCTGATTGTCGGTTTTCCTTCCGAAACCGAAGCGCAGTTCAAAAAGACGCTTGAGCTGGTTGATCATTGCCGCTTTGACAGTGCATTTACATTTGTCTACAGCCCGCGGGAAGGTACGCCAGCGGCAGCACTGGAAGATACGGTTTCAGCGGAAGCGAAGAAGGAGCGGCTTGCAATTCTGAATGAGAAGGTCGGCGCTTATGCAAGACAGGCGAATGAAGCGACGGTCAATACGGTTCTGAAGGTGCTCTGTGACGGGCCCAGCCGGAAGGATCCATCCGTGCTGTGCGGCTATAGTGCAGAAAACCGGCTGGTGAATTTCCGCGGGGAAAATGTGAAGGAAGGCGATCTCGCCGATGTGCGGATTACGGAAGCCCGCAGTTTCAGCCTGATCGGAGAAGCGGTCTGATCCATCTGTACATCAGAAACAGCTTGGTGAGATTCAGATGAATTTTGTTTCCGGAAACGGAACTAAACTATATATAATAAAAATGCAAATTAACTGCGGAAACAGATTTTTGAGCATGTGTTTTCGCTGCACATCATCTGATCGCTCTGATCAGGATTCAGAAAACCGCAGTGAATGCGGAACCGGTAACTTTTCTTTGTGGAGGAAAAAATCATATGAGCAAAGTACGTATTTTTGCCCTTGGCGGTCTGAATGAAGACGGCAAAAACATGTATGTGATTGAGAATGATAAGGATATTTTCATCATTGAGTGCGGTATGCGCTACCCGACCAGTGATGAACAGCTTGGCGTTGAAATGATCACCGCGGATTTCCAGTATGTGATCGACAACCAGAAGCGCGTCAAGGCGGTGTTTGTGACGCATGGGCATGACGATGTCATGGGAGCGCTCATTCGTCTCGTCAGACAGGTGAATGTGCCGGTCTATATGGCGCCGCTTACCGCCCGGATGTTTGAACGCATCATGAAAAAAGAAGGCGTCCGTGATGTTGAGATTCACCGGATCCGGCGCAGTATGACATTTACGATCGACGGCACAAAGATCCGTACGTTCGGCACAACTCAGTCCATCGCAGACGGATTCGGCATTGCGATCCGGACGGAATACGGGTAT
>JAFYGX010000140.1 GCA_017543025.1 Solobacterium sp. | reverse complement strand
TGTCTGTACATTTTGCTGTATCGGCTGTCGGGTAGTCCGAAGCACACAAGCTTTGGAAGCTCCATCTGATTCTTTGGATCAGGTGGAGAGGATTCACCAGTAAGAGCACAGGGATTTCTGTACTTCTGTTTCCGGTCCGGAAGCAGAACAGGCCTCACATGTTCTTCACAATTGTTTTCCTCTGAGATGGTATAATGTCACTGTTTTCGGAGGTGTTTTTTGTTATGCGCCTGAGTGTGATCGTACCGGTCTACAACGTGGAAGCCTATCTGCCCTGCTGTCTGCAGTCATTGCAGAAACAGACGCTGAAGGACATGGAAGTCATTCTGGTAGATGACGGATCGACAGACGGTTCCTCTGTGATCGCTGAGCGCTTTGCAGAATCCGACCCGCGGTTCCGTTACTTCCGGAAAGAAAACGGCGGGCTTTCCGATGCCCGCAATTTCGGTCTTCCGTATGCGGAAGGGGATTATATTGCCTTTCTCGACAGTGATGACTGGGTGGAAGAGGACCTCTATGAACGGATGGTCAGCGAGATCCGGGATGCGGATGTATGTATTGCCGATCTTGAATATGTCTGGCAGGATTCCTCCCGTAACTTTGTGATGAAGGGACTGACGGACTGGAAGACGGATACGGTCAATCAGAAGGCATTGCTGTCGCCGTTATTTGCCTGGAATAAGATCTATAAAGCAGAACTGTTCAAGGGAGAAGGCGGCTATCGCTATCCCCTGCATACATGGTATGAGGATCATCCGGTCACAACAATGATCTTTGCGAAGGCGAAGAAGATCGCCTATCTTCCGTACTGTGGGTTCCGCTACCGGCAGCGGGAGGGGTCGATCATGGCGGCAACCGATGATCCGCGCATTCTGCAGATCTTCGATGTACTGGCTATGGTACGGAAGAACTTTACGGATGCAGGTCTCTTTGAAACGTACCGCACGGAGCTGGAATATCTGCATATCGAGCATCTTCGGCTGTACGGCATGTTCCGGTTTATCCGCAGCAGTCAATGGAAGACCTGCTATGAACGAAGCGAAGCCGTCATGCGGGAGAATTTTCCGGACTGGAAGCACAACCCGTATCTTAAGAATCTCGGGTGGAAAAACCGGATGTTTCTGCAGGTCTACAGTCCGCTGACCTCCGGACTGTTTCATACGCTGATCCGCTGAAAACGGACAGAAAAATCAGAAAATAGTTCCGGAAGAGTCCGGAACAGGGAGTACGAATACGAGAACCAAACACAGTTTTTACAACTTTCTGGTCAGCACGATTTCCGCGCTGATCCTGCCGATTGTGGGCTTTATCAAAGTCCGGCTTTTTGTTGCGCTTTACGGAAGCGCGGTCAACGGACTGCAGCTGACGATTGCCCAGGTGATCACCTTTCTGAATATCTGCGAGCTTGCCTATTCGCTTGCCTTCCGGCAGCTGCTGTACAAACCGCTGGCAGAAGGGGATAACGAAACCGTGAAGTCGGTTTACCACGGCGCCTGCAAAGTCTTCCGTATGACCGGCGTTGTCTGTATCCTTGCCTCCGTGACTGTCGCGCTGATTTTTCCGTTTCTTGCCGAAAGTCCGTTCAGCTATGCGGAAACGGTCGGCACGTTTCTGCTGCTGGCACTGCCGTATGGCATCTCCTATTTCCTGATGGGGGCGAATTTTGTGATCATGGCCGATCAGAAGGAATACAAGATCAATTTCTGGATTCAGATGATCTCGGTCTTACGCATGGGGTTCATGGTCATCGCGATTCTGCTGAAGATGCCGTTTGTTTCCATGCTGGTGATTGAAGGGGCGAATATTCTGTGCGCCAATACGCTGTCAAGAAAGATCGCACTGAAGGAATACCCGTGGCTGAAAGAACCGCCGCTCGATCCGGATGACCGGTCGTTTCAGAAAAAAGCGGGCTATGCAATGGTGCAGCGGTTATCGGAGCTTGCGACGACGCAGACCGACAATATCGTTGTCTCTGCCTTTATGGGCTATGTCATGTCGAGCGTATACGGCACCTACAGCTATCTGACCGACAATATCGGCAAGATCACGCAGACTATGGTGCAGTCGCCGATGAATTCCTTCGGCAACCTGTTCAATGACCGGCAGGCAGACCGCTACGGAGTGTTCACGGAATTCTTCAATTTCGCAACCTATATCTCAACGATCGTCGCAGATACGATTGTGATTGTCATGCCGCAGTTTGTGCCGGTATGGATGGGCGATCCGCTGTATACCGCAAGCATTCCGATCTGTTTCTTCTTCGGCCTCAACATCTTCTATATGACGATGCGCCAGCCGGTGATCATTGCCCGGGATGCCAACGGTCTTTATGTAAACGCCAAGAACAATGCATGGCTGCTGGCCATTGTGAAAATCATTCTTTCGATTGTGCTGGTGCAGCAGCTGGGGCTGCTTGGCGTCGTGCTTGCGACAACAATTGCCTACTGGGTCATTGATTTTCTCTATAACCCGAAGCTGGTCTATGAGCGGGTATTTCATAAACCGGTGCGGGATTATTACTTCATGGTAGTGACAAGACTCACGCTTGCGCTTGTGATCGGGCTGTTCGGGTTCTGGTTCTGGAATGCGCTGTTTGCCTCGTATGCGGCAAGCGGGAGGATGGCGCTCATTCTTTCGATCATCCTGCTGGGTGCTGTGATCGTGCTTGTTACCACGGTAATCTACTGGTTCAGCTACCGCAGCTTCCGGCATCTTTATACAAGGCTTGCAGGGATTCTGCAGGAGAAATTCGCGGCGAAGCGGGCCGGCAGAAAGGAAGGAGGAGACGCTGTATGAACAGAGACATGATCAGGCGATCTCTTCCCGTTCTCAGTGCGGTATTGCTTGGCGCATGCAGTATCTTCGGACAGCGGCAGTCCGCATCCAATGATACGATGCCGCCATATATCAATATGCGGCAGTATGAGTTCTATACCGAAGTCGGTCAGCCGCTGGATTTTTCGAACATCGGCGGATATGACGATGTGGACGGGATGCTGCCGACGAGAGTGAGAGGATATGTCGACTATGACCGGGAAGGGGAGTATTATCCTTCCATTGTCTGCACCGATCTTTCGGGAAATGAAAGCGAACAGGTCATTACGGTTCATGTGGTGAAAAGCGGAACGCTGCCGCATGAAACGATCAGTGAAACGCCGGTGCCGACACCTTCGTACTGTGAAAACGGAACCGATCCGAACCAGCCGTGCAATGTGCTGCTGAATCGGGCAGCTAGCCAATATAAAACCCTCTACGAAGGCGAAGAGGGCAGGGAACAATGTGAAGCCGCAAACGGCGAAGAAGCCTGCGAGCTGTTAGAGCGAAACGACGGAAGCTTCTGGGGCTACGGAGTGCGATGATCGGAAGGATCATCCCTGCGGAGCTGCGGAAGCTTCCGTTTCTTCTGTCTGAGGCTCTTCTGCCTGCGGTACCTCCGGGGTATCCGTATCAGAAGAAACGGTATAGATGTTGACACATTTCCATTCCCCCGCATCATCTCTGACAAAGAACATCTGATAGGTGTTGGAGTAGGTCTGCGATACATTTGTTGCGGTAACGACATAGTCGAAGCTGATGGATCCGACAAAGGCATTTTCTCCCAGCGGCATCACATCATAAATCCGGATATTCTGATATTCAATGGATTCATGTGTGGTGAAGTACTGGTTGTCGAAGGAACGTACGGCATCATAGAAGACCGTTCCCGGCAGAAGATGACGGGTCAAATCATACAGCGTGCCGTCTTCCGTGATGAATTCACAGTATGCCATTGCAGTATCGTTGATCTTATTGGCAAAGTCGCTGTATTCTTCCGGGGTCGGTTTGAGACCGATGTAATAGCGGAGGGCGCTTTCATCGCGAACCACAATATCAATACTGCGTTCAGCTTCGACTGCCGGTGTGCCGGCGAGGTTGGTGATTTTGTACCGGGTGACTGCCGGTAATTTTTCGTCAAGTTCATATCCTTCGAACGCCCCCGGAATATGTCCTTCTTCATGTTCATAGTCCTGGGTGATCGGAATATCGTTGATCCGGAAGGTCGCTCCGTCAATACAGTCGAAGTCATAATTGGAAGAACCGATCAGCGTGCGCACTTTCCATACCCGGCTGCCTTTCGGCTTTGTGACTTCCAGGGTGGAGATATAGGATTGCCGGTAGTAGCAGTCGTAATACTGCTTGTCTCCGTTGGTCTCCATCCAGGAGAAGGTCATTCCGCCGGGTTTCTTGTCGCCATAGACATACAGCAGAAAGTCGATCACGCTTTCTTTGGAGTTCAGTTCGGTAAAGTAGCGGGAGTCTTCGTAATAAACCTTGTCCCAGTTGCGGTCGGTAACGTCCTTGACGTATTGCGAAAGGGCTCCATTGATCGACTGCTTCTCATACCGGTATAGCCACCAGTACAGGTAACCGCAGGAGATCGATCCGATGATCAGAACTGCGATGAACAGTCTGAGCAGTGCAGAGTAAAACCGCGCACCGCTTTTCAGCTGTTCGCTGTAGGCTTTTTTCGGTTTTAATTTCACTTCTACTTCACGACCCATGCGGTAGGCACCAACCGTTCTCCATTCATTGATACGACGTTGTTAATGATTTCTCCGTTATAATACATGACCGAACTGGAGCCGCCGTCGAGATTTGCGGCGACAACAGCGTTGTGTTCCAGCATGATGTTGATGCAGTCTTCAAAGGATGCACCGAGCGACGAGGTCTGCCGGCCGTCGATGACCAGCAGTAATACGGCTCCGTCTGCCCGCTGGCCGATGATCGTACGCGGGTTCAGACCGCCGCCGTTTCCGGTGATCGGCACTGCATGGCCGTCATAGACCAGTACCGGCAGAAAGGTGACCGCATCGCGCATGCCCCAGTCAATGGCGTCCTGGCCGGTCATATAACCGACAATCAGGTGATCGGCGTTATTGAAGCCGATCAGACATTCGTAATCCTCCGGCGAGCCGAAGACGATCTGCGAGTCATGAATGACAATTCCCTGCGGAATCGATCCGTCTCCTTTGCCGTTGGGGTCGTCAAAGCCGCCGCCGTTGATCCCGCCGATTCCGCCGAGCTCACTGATATAGTCCTGAACGGAATATCCGGTGGCACCGCCCGGCATCAGCGAGTTGACGCCAAGATGAATCCGAGAAGGGTCATAGATGATCATCATCTTCCCCTTGAAGGTACCGCCGCTGATATCGATGATATCGACCTTGTCCTTCTTATCTTCTGAAACATGGAACTCACTGTAGTCATCGTCTGTGACATTGGCCATCGTGCTGGAGTTTTCGACGGAGTTCTTTGAAAGAATCGCTTCGATTTCCTCGTCGGTGAATAAAGCGCTGACAATCGCTTTTCCCCGTCTTGTTTCCCACATGGTGGAAACGACCATATTTGAAAAGGTGGGAGAAGGGCCCTTCAGCACAATCAGCAACGCGATATATGCGAAAATGCCGCCGGTGAAGAGCACCGTCAGAATCATAATCAGCGTCTGCCGGAAGTTCCGGCGGATGCTGGCCTTGACGCGGAGCTTTCCCCTGCCTTTTTTCTTTTTCTTTTTTTTCGGTCTTGCAGGGTCCGCAGCTGTACGGACCGGTTTCATTTCTTCCATAGTTACGTAATTAAAACACAGAGCGCTGAGGCTCTGCGTTATTATAGCATGCACATGAGAAAATCAATCGACTGTAATTGTATAGCCTGTTGTGAATGTTTTTCCGGGTTCCAGAAGCAGTGTTCCCTCCCGCTGTTCGAAGGGGAAGGATACCGGACCGAAATCGGTATGGCTGTGCCAAGGCTCAATGCATACAAATGGAGCTTTCGGGCTCCAGAAGGCAACCCAGGGGAAATCCGGGGCGGTTACGGTAAGCGAGCGGATGCCGTCTGTCAGTGTGAATTCCGTGCTGCGGGGACGTTCGAGTATGATCGTTGCCGCAAGCAGATCTCTGTACAGCGGCATGGAGGTAGTCATGGCGCCTTTGATCTTCTGCGGCTGGTTGAACAGAATGCGGGTGTCTTCTGCCTTTGCGTTTTTGGAGAGCGGCACATTGAAGGCCGGGTGGAAACCGAAGTTGAACGGCATCGTCACTTCATTTGTATTTGTGACGGTGCACGAGACACTCAGAATATTATCTTTGATCGAATAGGTATTTCGCAGAATGAAATGAAACGGATACTGGGCAAGCGTGTCTTCACTGTCGCGCAGTTCCATGACGACATGGGTGTCATCGTGCTCCGTGCAGGTAAAATCGCTGTGTCTGGCAAACCCGTGGTTGCCCATATGATAGGTCTGCCCGCCGATATGAATCTCATTGTCCCAGGTGCTGCCGACCATCGGAAACAATGTCGGGTTCCGGCCGGTCCAGTAGGCAGGGTCTCCCTGCCAGAGCATTTCATCGTTATTGTCCAGCCGCTTCAGGCTGTGCATTTCGGCTGCGTGTTCATCAATGACGGCTGTGAGAATGCCGCTGGTTATCGTATAGCTGCTCATATTGTGTATGATCCTTTCGTATCGCTGCAGTTCCTTTCATAATAGTATCATCATTTCCCGCTTCTCCGCGGGCAAAAGGATTGCCTTTCCGGTTGTTCAATGAAATAATCGAACTGTAAGAACAGGAGGAAATACATAATGGTAGAACAGATCAGTTCCGTTGAAGAGTTTGATGCGATTCTCAAAACAAACAGATCCGTATTCGCAGATTTTTTCGCAACCTGGTGCGGCCCGTGCAAAATGGTCGGACCGGTCGTTGAAAAGGTGTCGGACGTTGAGAAGGATGTAAAATTCATCAAGATCGATGTCGATCAGGTCAGTGAGCTGGCAAGCCGCTTCGGCATCATGTCCATCCCGACGCTGCTGGCGTTCAGAGATGGCGAGAAGGTCGGCGAGATTCTCGGCTTTGTGCCGGAAGCACAGATCAGTGCGCTGGTTGCTAAAACAAAGTAAGCGGCAGCTGTAAACAAGAGGTCTTCGGATCTCTTTTTCTTTTTGCACTGCCGTTTTCCGATAAGGTACAGTTTACGGTGAAAATCGGCACTTTGTGTGCAGAAGCAGGCTGTTATATAATGGGGATGTTTTCGGAGGTTCTTTTATGGCGCTTCTTTCAGTTGTTGTGCCCTGCTATAACGAAGAGGAAACGGTAGAGCTGTTTTTCCGTGCCCTTTCGG